>CAZTJD010000114.1:0-13882 GCA_964613985.1 uncultured Anaerolineales bacterium | reverse complement strand
CAATTCCAACGCGAGCTTGAGAGAGAATACGACTCCTTCGAAATGGCGACAGCTTTCCCTGATTAGAGGGAAAATGGTGGTCTCGCTATGGACCTAAATCCTAATAACTCAACTTCTGTGGATAACCAGTTATTTCCCTTATTTCCTCATAAAGTGGCTTGAGTTTTTTATAGATGCGTTTATATACTCGATGATAAAGTCCATCATAAATGGAACGGGTCTTGGGATTTGGTTCGAAATAATCCCCTATATTCGTCATTTCTCTGACAGCCGTGTCAAAATCTGGATGCAATCCCAAGCCAACCGCGAGATCAATTGCAGCTCCTAATCCTGATGTTTCATAAATATGGGAACGGGAGGTAGGTAGATTAAATATATCAGCTGTAATTTGCATCGCTTGATCGCTTTGTGATCCTCCCCCAGATACTCTTAATTCTGTAATCGGAATACTACTCCTTTTTTCAGTCCTTTCTTTTCCTTCCCTTAAAGCAAAAGCCAGACCTTCAAGAATAGAGCGATAGATATACCCACGATTATGAATATCGCCAAATCCAATGATAGCCCCTTTTGCTTCAGGTCCGGGGACTTTTAATCCAGGAGACCAATAAGGCTGTAATATTAATCCTTGGGATCCTGGAGGCACATTTTCTACAAGTTTATCAAATAAAACTTCAACTTCAATGCCAAGTTCTTCTGCGATGACCTTTTCGCGATAAGCAAATTCATCTTTAAACCAGCTTACCATCCAAAAACCTCGAAATACTTGCATCTCAAGACTATAAGCCCCGGGAATAGCCGCAGGGTATGGAGGAATTAATGGAATGATCTCTACATATTTCTTGTGGGTTGTATTGATCGTTGCAGTCGTCCCATAACTCAAACAACCTATATGAGGTTCTAAACATCCTGCACCTATTACCTCACAAGCCTTATCTGCGGCTGCAGCGATCACGGGTAAATGTTCTGGGATCCCCGTTGCGTCGGCTGCCTGTTTAGATACAACTCCCAATTGGTTTCCAGGCGGTACAAGGTCAGGTAGCAGGTCGGGATCCACCGGGACAGCCTTCCATTTCCAATCCCATGGCTTTGCCCAACCTAAGCCTTTATAGTCAAATGGCATGTATCCAACCTGGTTCGCGATGGAATCGATATATTCGCCAGTTAAACGATAATTTAAATATCCCGAAAGATATACATACTTTTTTGTTTTTTTCCAAATTTCAGCTTGATGCGTTATTACCCAGTTTGCTTCTGCTTCGGCCTGAAGATAAGCTACAGTCTCCCTCATTCCTGCCAGGCGAAAAGCCAATCCCCATAATCCCCCTACTGGTTTTAACCCTTCTGTGCGCCTCTGATCTAACCAAATAATCGCTGGACGTAGTGGATTCCCTGATTCATCCAGGTTAACCACGGTAGTTCTCTGTGTCGTTATCGCAACACCTGCAATTTTTTCTTTTGGTATATTTGTTTTACTCCACAACAAATTGCACGCTTCGCAAAACTTTTCCCAAAAATAAATAGGGTCTTGTTCAGCCCACCCAGGCTGATTGGAAAAATATGGTTCAATTTGAACTTGTGCTTTATCAATCAGCGAGCCTCTAAGGTCAAACAACAATGCCCGTATACTTTGAGTGCCAGTATCAATTGCCAACAGGGTATTATTTTTCATATTGTTTCGTCTTCAATCCTATAAACAAAATAATCAAATTACTTAGCTAATGTTAGACTCGCATTTTTTTCCAACATTTATATCCCATCCTTGCTGTAAAAAATAAAACACTACTGATTAGGATGATTTTTAATATTCTATGATTTTTCTTGGTGGAAATAATTTTACTACTTAGGAATGATTCGTTCTGCTCCTTTTTTTTCCAATCAGGAATCCTTTGGTTTTCCGGTAAATAATACTTCGAATTCCATAGATTTAAGTAATCGCTTTGTTCGGCTTCCCATTTTTCATCATCCCAATCCAGCTCAGGTTGGCATATTGATCGAACCTCGGATAAAATATTTTTCCCCCCTCGCGGCAAGACCAATCCAAGGCGAAGCCGCCTTAACATTAGATCGTCCAGATGACAAACATATTCTGATCGAGCAGCCCACCGTAATTCTACCCATAATGAATCAGTTCCTGGAATAGTGTTTAATTCACCTACCTTTGCAACGCCAACAACACTTTCTGCCTTATTACCATATCGTCCAAGTAAACGTCTACGTAGCCTCTCTTCGAGTCCTTTCAATCCAGGCATATTAACATCAACAAGATTTAATACTGGATAGTCATCCTTAATCAAAGGCATATCAGGAATACGAGATTGGGCTTTCTTTATGACTTCTAGTGCAAGGATTCGAAAAGTGGTTAATTTTCCCCCAGTAACAGTGATAAGACCTCTGTTGTTCCAGACCATATGATCCCTTGATTCTTGAGAAGGGTCTGATTTTCCAGTTCCTATGACTGGACGAACACCAGCAAACGTGGATACTATATCTTTCAGACCAATATTTAAAGAGGGGAATTGAGACTCAACAGCTGCCATGAGATATGACACTTCGGAGGAGCTAATTGATGCCTCCAAATCAAGCGGTTCTGCGTGATCTACATCGGTAGTTCCAACAATAGTGACACCTTCCCATGGGAAAATAAATACCGGGCGCCGATCATGTGGGTGTAAAAAACAAATCGCCTGTGCAACTGGTAACCTCCAGGATGGAAAAAGCAAATGACTTCCCCTGAGAGGTCGAATGACTTTTGAAGGCACAACAGATGATCGAAGTTTATCAACCCATACTCCAGTGGCATTTACCAGTATTTTTGCAGTTATTTCATATTGCTCATCAGTTTCACAATCGACTACTTGGACACCACTTACCTGGTCATTTTCTAAGATCAATTCTTCAGCTTTTACGTAATTAATGGCTATTCCCCCATCGCAAACAGCCTCTTGAATAAGGCGTAATACCAAACGTGAATCATCAGTTTGTGCATCACCATATTGAAATCCACCTTCAAGATTTTGCTGTGAAAGGTGAGGGGCAAGCATATTCAATTCATCAGCGCTGTAATATCGATGACCCCACTGTAATGCCAAAAGGTCATAGATCGAAAGCCCTGCTTGGTAAGTCCAACGTCCTGGAAAATCCCCTTTATAGATGGTAAGCAAGAATCCTAGAGGATCAATCAAACCAGGTCCATCTCCAAGCAATCGCTTTCTTTCCAATACAGCAACTCTTGTGAGAAGCAAACGCCCATCTTTTAGATAACGAAATCCACCATGGACTAGTTTAGACGAGCGACTTGATGTACCCCAGGCAAAATCACGTTGTTCGATTAATAATGTCTTTAGTCCAAGCCGAGTAGACTCGCGGAATATTCCAGCACCCGTAATCCCTCCACCGATAATAACAATATCCCAATTACAATCAAGCCTATCTAAAATCTTTTTACGCCAGTCCTTATTTTCCATAAATCAACCTGAATCAAATTTTATACAAAAAGCGAAACTGGGGATAATTACATCGAAAGGCTTATTCTTTTGATACCAGTTTCCCCGGATTCATTATCCCTGTGGGATCAAATAATTGGCAAAGGTTTCGAATAGCTTGTGTCCCAAGTTCTCCCTTTTCCTGGATTAGATATGGAACATGATCAATACCAATACCATGTTGGTGGCTAATTGTGCCCTCGTTATCGAGTATAACTTTGCTTGCTGCTTCTTTCATCTCCTTCCATCTTTGGTGGGTTCTTTTTAGATCTTGGTCTAAACGGAATAAATATGTTGTATAGATGCTGCTACCTGTTGGGTAGATATGAGACAAATGGCTGAAAACATGGACTTTTTCCTCATAATTTTTTGCGGAATCTTTAATCGCCTTTTCAATCTCATTTAATGTCAAATTTACCTTACTCCAATAAACAGCTGTTTCCAACGTATCAACCCCATAACCAAGCTCCCATAAGGTATTCCTCAAGTACGGGGTTCGAAACCTGGTTTTCTGCCATTGATCGCCAAAAGTACGTCCTACATGGATACCTCCATGATTTCCAGCAATCCCCAGTACCTCTTTTCTGGTCGACCTTACCAACGAGTCGCTGCCAGTGAATCCTACCAACAACATACATTTCTCTTCTTTAATCCCACGAATTGATAATAACCTTTCAAGAATACTGATCAGATTCTCATGTCCAGCGAGGGCTAGCGTCGATTGGGTTTCGTTCGATGTGCTGTATCGCAACATCGATAAGGGTTGCCTGGAATTGATAATACTCTTAACAGCGTCAAATCCACTTTCCCAATTCGGAAAAAAAACTGCATGGAAATCTTCTCGCTCAGGTAAAGGAGATATACGGAGGGTGGCAGATGTAATAATTCCCAAGCGTCCTTCTGATCCAAGAATCATGTTCTTTATATCAGGACCTGCAGCAGATGCAGGGAAAATAGGAATATCAATCCTTCCTGAAGGTGATTCGATCCTACCCCCAAGAAAAAGTGATTCGATTCGACCATACCCCATGGACTGTTGTCCACTTGATCGAGTAGCGATCCAGCCACCAAGAGTCGAATATTCAAATGACTGAGGAAAATGTCCTAATGTATACCCTCGAGCCCTAAGTTGAGCCTCCAAATCGGATCCATTAACACCTGGACCAAAGGTTGCAATTCGGCTGTCCTCATCAATATTCCGTAGACGATTCATTCTACTAAGATCCATAGTCACTACCGGATAATCAGCAGGTATGACATTGATATGACCCACTACACTTGTACCCCCTCCATAAGGAATCAGCTGTACACGAAAATGTTTTGCAAATTGAATTAATTCACCCACATCCTCATCCGACTGTGGTAAGGCAATTCCATCAGGTACTTGTCCAATTTCACCGCTCCTCATGGCAATCCAATCAGGAAAACTCTGGCCTCTTGCATGTCTTACTCGATCTTCCGGATCTGTAGACAAAAGATTATGATTTCTTAGGCGTGTTCTTGGTATAGTCCGTAACACTTCATCTAATCGGGCATCTTCATGTTTATTCCCTGGGCCTAAAATTTCCTGAAGATAAAGCTTCGCGCCTTGAGATAAATTATATTCAACTGTATCATCTCCCCAACCATTCCACCTGCGCATGGGTAACCTCCAAAGTCACCTATTACCAATCTAGAAGTTTAATACTCTCTTTCATGACCATCTTGGTCAAAAGGTAAGCCAGATTGCTATCACTTGCCTTAAATATCTTTAGTAATTCTTGATAATACTTCAGTGAACTGGCTCTTGCTTTTAAGTTAGAAAAATATTGCTTAGCCAATTTAATATATATTTCCGAAAATCCATTAATGATCAGGGTGTAAATTGGATTCCCAGTAGCAATAGTCATTTTATAATGCAATTCCCAATCAAAAGAGGCGAATTTCTCAGGATCATCAGCTAATTCTGTAAATTTCTCTAAATGTTGAATAACTATTTGCGGTTCATTTTCAGAAGCAAAAAAAGCATATGAAGGCGCTAAATCGGACCTGACCAAAAGAAGATTTTTGATAAAATCAACGGATAAATCGTCTCCATACCTGATAATCCCACTAAGAATATTTAAATTTCCTTCTCGCCAAATATCATTTACCATCGTCGGTTTTCCATGGTTAATAGAAATCCAACCATCACGTTCAAGTCGGTGTAAAGTTTCTCTTAGGGTGGATCTGGTAACCCCCAATTGCTCAGCTAATTTCCTTTCACCGGGGAGGCCATTCCCAGGTGGAATTTCTCCATCTAAAATTGCCCTGATTATAGCTTGCTCAACATGCTCGTTGGGTCTCAATGGAACTGCTGGTTTTGTTAATAAACTCACTCTGCCTCCATAACCAACTGGTAAGTGGTCTGACCAGTCATCTTCAGTATACCAATGGAATTAATATTGAGTCAATAGTACAATTTTTTTACTCAATGAGTAAAAAACTAGCGGCTTGGAAGTCATCAGCTTGGAAGTCATCAGCTTGGATTGACGAGAGGAAATACCTATATTAGACTCATTAATAACAAATCCAAAACCAGTGAAACAATCACTGCAAACCTTTCTCATTTTTAGGTTTTATCTTTAAACGAAACAGTATAAAATCAATGAGAATGGATACTCGTTCATCACAACAAGATTACGGCATAGATTCGGGAGGGTACCATGCCAGAACTGCATGATTTACGGATTTTTACTGGATCAGCACACCCGGAATTAGCGAAAGAAATCGCAAGGACAATCGGAGTGCCTTTAAGTAAATGCACTACGACCATACTTCCTGATAGCGAAATACACGTCATGATCAATGAGGTGGTCAGGGAACAAGATGTCTTTTTTATCCAACCTTGTTCTGTGCCAGTAAATGATAACTTGATGGAGATTATGCTCTATCTTGATGCGTTTAAAAGGGCTAGTGCAAATTGCGTAAGTTTAGTCATTCCTTACTTCCCTTATGCACGACAGGATAGGATGGCTGGAGGCCGGGAATCTGTCAGTGCACGTGTTGTTGCCTATATGCTTGAACGAATGGCTACTCGTCGGGTTGTATTTATGGACATCCATAACCGGGCAATTCAAGGATTTTTTAATATCCCGGTAGACCCATTATCTGCAGTACCTTTATTAGCAGATTATTTCAGGAAACCAGAATTTGAAGATGCGGCGATTGTTAGCCCAGATGTTGGTCGTGCAAGTATGGCAGGGAAATATGCAGAATTACTTAACTTACCCTTAGTGGTAATGCATAAAAGACGTACCGGTATATCTGACACCAAAACCACGCATGTTGTTGGAGATATAAAAGGTCGCAAACCCATTGTGATTGATGACCTGGTTGCTGGTGGCAGTGTATTGAGGCAGATTGATGCACTCTATAAGGCTGGAGCAGTCGGAAAAACGAATTTTGCGATTTCGCACCCGGTGTTGTTGCCTTCAGCGTTGGAATACCTGGATGTTGATGATCGTATTGAGAGACTGGTAGTAACAAATTCCATCCCGATTGGCATGGAAAAACTCCATCCAAAGTTAGAAATAATTTCGATTGCTGGCTTGTTGGCAGAGACAATTCGACGAATCCATTGTGGCGAAAGTATATCACCATTGTTAGTCAGAACATAATCTTAATTTTGTAATTAAAAGACTATTTTCTTGAGTAGAAAGGAATTCCAAATGACCACAAATGAGATACAGAAAAAAATAATTGATGCTATAAATAAATCAATTGATCATAGCGATGTGGTACTATCGATGATCTCAGAAGAAGATAAGGTAAAGCTTATAGAGGAAATTGCAAATTCTGTATTGTTTACTTTTGATGAATATATCAATGAAGCGCCTGACGAAAACAATCTAGATGAAATTCCTATCGCTATAGACGAAGAAATCCTTTGGAAAGGCCGTCCATTTTTATCTCTTACAGAGTCATACATTATCACATCTGAAAGAATAAAAATTATTACTGGCTTTATTTCACGTAAGGTGGAAAATTATGAGTTAATTCGTGTTCAGGATATTGATTATAAGCAGAATATCGGGGAACGAATCATTGGACTGGGGGATATTACCATTCGCGGGCATGATCCTTCTGATCCATCCATCATCCTGAGAAATATTACCAAGCCAGAAGATGTTTATGAATTGCTTCGAAAAGGTTGGCTATTAGCTAGGAAAAAACATGGCCTTCAATTCAGGGAATATATGTAACACTTAACAGCCTTTTCCCCCATCAGCGATATAGTTTTCGAATTTCGATGATTTCAAAAACATGTTCTGGTAAAAAATAACGATAAGGCATTCCTATCTTTATTCTAGATCGAATTTGTGAACCCGAAATATCAATCAATGGTGCTTTAACAAACTCGATTTTCTGCTGAATACCCGGGATATCCGTTTCGACAACTTCTAAATCAATCATGGTACCTGGTCTGGGCATCACACCTAAAGCGGAACATATATCTACAAATTTGCGTGGTTCATGCCATTTATGGAGATTTATTAACGAATCTCCTCCCATCAGATAAATCAAGTCGTCCTTTGGATGTGAGTATTGTAAGAAACGCATTGTATCGACCGTATATTGTGGGTGTGGACGGTCTATTTCGATTTTTGAGAGCTGGAAACGGGGATTATTATCGATAGCCGATCTCACCATATCGAGACGGTGTTGGATATCAGTAATGTCTTCCCCTGTCTTATGAGGCGGACAAGCTGTTGGCATCCAAAGCATATAATCTAAATCAAGCTGCCCACATGCTTCATCAGCGAGGATCAAATGACCGATATGAGGTGGATCAAAAGTACCACCGAATACACCAATTTTCACTGATTTCGTGCCTTTTTTATTCTACCCACTCTAATTCATGTCCGGATATAAATACAGATTCTCCTTCCTTTATACCTGCTTTTCTTAAAGCTTCATCAATTCCCAATTTAGACAATATGTGCTGAAAGCGACGAATTGATTGATCATATTCCCAATACGTCATTTGCGCGGCTCGCTCTATAGATGTTCCAGATACTTCCCATCCTTCAGAAGTTCTCAGAATTGAAAAAACCCTGGGATCTTCAGCTACCCGGTAAACTGGTATTTCTATTTTGATATCTTGCGTCGGAAGATTATTTAATATTTGTTGGGTTTTATATAAGATTTGCTGGGTATTTTCCTTGGTTAAAGAAGACATAGAAAAAGCTTCATAGCTTCTTTTATTCAATTCTTTCTTAATTTCAGGCCACTTATCTTTAACATTGGGTAAATCAATTTTGTTAAATACCACGATTTGAGGTTTTGTACTCAATTCCGGATCAAATAATGCTAATTCACTATTAATCTGAGTGAAATCCGATATTGGATCTTCTGACATGCCATCCAATAAATGAATTAAAACTCGGGTACGTTGAATATGCCGCAAAAATTCATGACCCAAGCCAACCCCTTCATGTGCCCCCTCAATGAGACCCGGGATATCTGCAATGATTAATGTGTTTTCATAGTCTAAGTGAACAACTCCGAGGTTAGGATGCAGTGTTGTAAAAGGATAAGGTGCAATCTTAGGTCGCGCATTGGTGACTACGGATAAAAAGGTTGACTTTCCCGAGTTTGGGATACCAATCAAGCCAATATCTGCAATTAATTTCAATTCCAGACGCAAATTCCTTTCCTCACATGGTTCTCCCTTTTCTGCAATTCGCGGAGCTTTATTACGAGCATTAGTGAACCTGGTATTTCCTCGCCCTCCTCTACCACCTTTACAAACAGTCAGCCTTTGCCCATCAGCTACTAAATCACCAATGGGCTGTGAGGTTTTGTTATTGTAAATCAGCGTGCCTGGTGGAACGAAAATGATTAAGTCTTCCCCCGAACGACCAGTCTGATTATTACCTCCACCCTTACAACCATCTTGAGCAACAAATTTTTGGTTTTTATGGAAAGCCGATAAAGTATTCATGGTCGGTTTTATCTCAAATATAACATCACCACCTTTCCCACCATCGCCTCCATCAGGACCGCCGAATGGGATATACTTCTCACGACGAAAATGGACGATACCATCTCCGCCTTTCCCGGAACGTACGTAAATATTTACTTCATCAATGAACATTATCAATCATTTACTGGATCATTAAAATCTCTAGGGAATTATACCATTTCGAACCTTATATAAAATTTGTGCTATAATTTTCTTGTGATAAAATGCACAATATTTTTTGCCCGGAATAGAGTTCACTATGAGCGAAATAGAAATTCCAGAAATAGTTATCGGTCGTTTACCAATATATTTGAGAGCATTGCAGCGAATGGAACTAGAAGGGAAGCCAGTCACATCATCGCATGAATTAGGTGAATTATTGGGAATCTCACCTCCACAAATTCGGAAAGACCTCTCTCAATTTGGAGAATTTGGTAAACAAGGGACTGGTTACCAGGTTAACTACTTGTCTGAACAATTAAGGAAGATCCTCAATCTTGATCAAGTTTGGGATATCGCCATCATCGGTGCTGGAGATGTAGGGCACGCTTTAGCTCGATATCAAGGATTCTTAAATCGCGGTTTTAAGGTCAGGCTTATTTTTGATAATGATCCTCAAAAAATAGGGACGAAGATTAATGGATTCGAGATTCTTGACATTGATAATATGGAAGAAATTATTCAGGAAACTGGTGTCTTGATTGCCATGTTAACAGTTCCTGCAGTTGCTGCCCAACCGGTTACTGATATGCTGGTAAAAGCCGGTATTAAAGCTATTTTGAATTACGCACCAATTCAGATAAACACACCAGAAAGTGTCCGTGTTCAATACCTTGATCCAGCAATTCATCTACAAAAACTAACCTATTATTTAAAATAAAAATGGGCTGTAATTTGCCCATCTAGTAACTTGTTCCTGAATATTGGATTCCATTAAACAGGAGGAAGATTTCTTCGGATTTTTGGAAATACACTAGGATCCAGAGCTAAAGACGCCCCTTCGGCAACACAGGTTGTTGGGTTATCAACAAGGTAAGCCGGCACTCCTAACTCTTTTGTTAACAATTTATCAATCCCACGTAAAAGTGCAGTTCCTCCGCACAAAGCTATCCCTCTATCAATAATATCTGAAACTAATTCTGGTGGTGTTTTTTCTAAAACCTGCCGTGAAGTCTCAACAATATCCATTAATGGTGCCTGGATTGCTTCAACAACCTCATCTGTTGTTAAATTGAATGGACGAGGGAGTCCACTTACCTGGTCCTGTCCTTGAAGTTCCACACTTTCTTCTTCGTCTTGAGGGACTGCTGCACCTATTGATATCTTTACTTGTTCAGCTGTCGGCTGTGCGATAATCAACCCATATTTTCGTCGTACATAAGTTATGATGGCATTGTCTAATTCAAGTCCACCCATTCGCAAGGTATTAGCAGATACAATACCGTACATTGCCAGAACAGCTGCTTGAGTTGCTCCCCCACCAAGGCAAATAATCATATTCCCCGAAGGAGTGTGAAAGGGTAAATCGACTCCTAAAGCTGCTGCCATTGGTTGTTGGATTAGAAAAACATCTCTTTTTACTGCTTCCAAAGCTGCTTCGTGGACTGCACGGTTTTCCACACTAGTAACACCATAGGGTACAGACATCATCACTCGTGGGCGGAATAATCGTACGGAGCCACTGACTTTTCCAATCATATATTCGAGCAGCTTTTCAGCTACTTCATAGTCAGCGATTACTCCATTTGTTAATGGGTATGACACTTCCAAGGATTCAGGTACTCGACCGTACATATCTTTAGCTGCTTGACCCACCTCAACTATCTTCAATTCATCAACGGCTATTGCAACAACGGTAGGCTCGCGTAGAATAACTTGTCCACTTTCTGCGATTTGGGTGTAGATTGTGCCCAGGTCAATGCCAAGGTCTTTAGAGAAAAATGCCATAATTATCCAGGATTCTCGTTTTCCAGTTTTGGTGTTACTGGTGATCGAGTAATTCGTCTAAATCGACGTACAGCATCCAACCTCAAAGTGGACCTTTTTAAAGCAGCTTCCATGCGCAAATAAGCATCCGTATCCCTTGGTGGTCCTTCTTCCAAATATTTTTCAGCACGTCGTTTTGCATCTTCAGCGCGAGCAATATCAATTTCGACAATATTTTCTGCTGCATCAGCCAGGATCGTTACAATATCAGGTTGTACATCCATAATCCCACCAGCCACTGTAAAAATTTCTTCTTGCCCTTGGTATTTTACTCTTATTACACCAAAATCCAGAGTGGTTAACAAAGGCTCATGGTGTGGGAGAATCCCCATTTCACCTAAGGTCCCAGGAGCGACCACAATGTCAGCTTCACCCTCAAAAACAATTCTGTCCTGAGAGACTATTTCGCAATGAATGGACATCGGTATATCCTAAATAAATTTCTTATACGAGAACACTAGCTTTTTCAATCACATCTTCAATTACGCCAGCCATCATGAAGGCCTCCTCTGGCAAATCATCATGTTCACCATCTAAAATTTCTCTAAATCCACGGACTGATTCTGACAATGGTACGTATTTACCAGGGATATTTGTAAACTGCTCAGCAACATAAAATGGCTGTGAGAAGAATCGTTCGATTTTCCTGGCGCGAGAAACGATTAATTTGTCATCTTCACTTAATTCATCGATGCCCAAGATGGCAATTATATCTTGCAAGTCTTTATATCTCTGTAGGACTGCTTGGACATCACGTGCAGTATTATAGTGTTCTTCTCCAACTATATTGCGATCAAGGATCCTGGATGTTGATGCAAGCGGGTCAACAGCAGGATAAATCCCTTTTTCAACAATTGCTCGCTCTAAGGCAATTGTTGCATCCAGGTGAGTAAAAGTAGCAACTGGTGCAGGATCTGAATAATCATCTGCTGGAACATAAACAGCCTGCATAGATGTGATTGATCCTTTCCTTGTGGAAGTAATCCTTTCCTGAAGATCACCCATTTCTGTTGCCAAGGTAGGTTGATATCCCACAGAGGATGGCATCCGACCTAAAAGTGCAGATACTTCTGAACCGGCCATGCTGAATCGAAAAATATTATCAATAAAAAGCAATACATCGCGTCCTTGATCTCTGAAATACTCAGCCATGGATAGCGCGCTTAAAGCTACCCGTAAGCGTACTCCAGGCGGTTCATTCATCTGCCCGTAAACCATGACAGTATCTTTCATCACGCCAGATTCTAGCATTTCTCGATATAACTGAGTCCCTTCCCGTGTCCGTTCTCCAACACCAGCGAAAACAGAATTACCCTCATGTTCCATAGCCACGGAACGAATCAATTCCATGATGATGATTGTTTTTCCCACACCAGCACCACCGAAGATGCCAGTTTTTCCCCCTTTCGTGAAGGGTGCGATGAGATCGATTACTTTAATCCCTGTCTCAAATACTTCTACCCGGGTCGACTGATCAGAAAATAAAGGAGCGGGGCGATGGATTGGGTAATACTGGTCAGATTCTACCGTGTCTTTACCATCGACTGGTCGACCTAAAACATTAAAAACACGACCAAGAGTTGACTCACCTACAGGTACCATGATCGGCCCACCTGTAGCGAAGACATCTAAACCTCGCTTCAACCCATCCGTTGTATCCATGGCCACACAACGAACCTTGTTATCGCCAAGATGTTTCTGCACTTCTAATACCGTTGGAAGTTTATCCTCAACTTGAATTTCTAGTGCCTCAAAGATTTCAGGTAGTTTTTCAGCGGAAAACTCCACATCTACCACACCACCTTGAATTTGGATGATCCGGCCTTTCGCCATTGCCATGCTTTCCTCCATAATCATTGGATATCTCTTATGCTCATGTATTTCAAACGCGTTTTGCCAAAGCTTCTGCTCCACCAGCGATATCAAGCATTTCGCTGGTGATGTTTTGTTGCCGAACTTTGTTATATTGAAGCTGCAATGCCTCGCTTAATTCTGAAGCATTCTCAGTAGCATTCCTCATGGCTACCATCCTGGCAGCATGTTCACTGGCTAATGATTCCAAGATAGCCTGGTATACTTGTAAGGCAGTAAATCTAGGAATGATCCTATCCAGGATTTCGCCTTTTCCTGGTTCGTAAATATACGTTGCGACGACTTCACGCCTGGTAGTTTGAAATTCTCTCACTCGTTCAGTTCCTGCTTCAAATTCTAGAGGGAGAAGTTTCTTTTTAGTAGGAATTTGTGAGACCATGTTAATGAAATCACTGTAAACAAGATATACTTCATCCGCATTCCCAGCCAAAAATTCATCAATCACAAGCATTCCAATTGCAGAAACATCCCCGAAAGATGGCGCTGCTGGCAAATCACTAAATTCCGCTAATATGGTTTGTCTCCGCCGGATCATTAAGTCTCGGCCTTTTCGCCC
>CAZTJD010000113.1:0-13904 GCA_964613985.1 uncultured Anaerolineales bacterium | reverse complement strand
GGCTTCTTTCCCGATTCCGGAGTTGGATCCTGTGATGATTATGGTTTTCATGGTTTACCTCATGTCTATTTTTAGTTGTTCGTAGCATCATGCCGTCATCAAAAGAAGGGCATATCATTTGATAACAGCTCGATTTCAATCTATCATATAACAGTTGATTTAAAAATATCAGATGGTTTTTCTAATGTTTCCGGAAATATCCACAACCCAGAAATTATACATTAACCTGGTAGACTCGTATATCCAGGATGGTGGAAATTGCAGTTCTGTGTTTTGTCTAGATACAGAGACTTCCGAAGTTTGTCAAACTTCGGAAGTCTCTTCACGTTAAAATCACTTCGTTCAAGGGAAGAACCCGGAAATCATACCATATACGATCAGGTTGTTTACCCCTAAAGAAAACACCCTTTGTTTACGAGACTTCGAATCTATCCTACATCCTCCTTGACCTGGACGTTAAACCTTCTTAAAATTCATAAGGAAACATCATAATCATTAATTTGGAGGTAACTATGTCTGCCTGGCTAAAATCTGGTCTTATCGTTGGCGTAGTAATTATTGTCATCAACCTTTTTGGATTGATCCCGATTGTGGGTGCCTGCATTTCCTTGCCATTAACAATCCTTGCCTACATTGCTGCGGGTATCCTGGCAGCGAGTTATTTGACTCCGCCTGTGGATAGTGGAAAAGCGGCGGGTCAAGGTGCCTTGGCAGCTATTATTGCAGCTTTCATCGGCGGCGTAGTTAATGTGATCATCAGCTTAATCCGGGTTTCTAGTGGGGGTCTCGCACAGTGGACACGATTATTAAACCAACTTCCCCCTGATCTTCGCTACCAGATCCCTGACCTGGAGAGAGGCACCGGACTGTTGGCAGGAGCTGCAGGTGGAGCCGTTTGTGGTTCATTATGCTGCCTGTTTGGGGTCCTGCTGGCTGCTGGGCTTGGTGCTGCTGGTGCTGCGATTTATGCTTCAACCAAGTCCTGAGATACCTGTCTAGTACTCTGTCAAACATCATTCTTTTACATGTCATGCTGAATGGAGCAAAGCGGAATGAAGCATCTCTAACTTGGAATTACGAAAATTGCCTCTCTTCATTGATCGAATCATTCTAAATCTTCATCTTTGACAGTCCACTTATGCTCTGTCAAACATGAATCTTGAATTCGTCATTCTGATGGAGCGCTTTTTGCGACTGAAGAATCTCTGGTAACAACGCTGAGATGTTTCGTTTCACTCAACATGACATCCTAAAGGATGATGTGTGACAGTCCACTAGTAGACTGTCCATCGTCATTTTTAATAATGTCATTCTGAAGTAGCGCTCTTTGATACTGAAGAATCTCTAGTGCTATGTGAGAGATGCTTCGTTTCACTCATTTTGACGAATAGAAGATTCATGATGGACAGACTACTAGAACTCTGTCAAACATGAATCTTGAATTCGTCATTCTGAAGTAGCGCTCTTTGCTACTGAAGTATCTCTGATGCTAAGTGAGAGATGCTTCTTGTCACTCATTATGCCGAAAAGAAAATTCATGATGGACAGTCTACTAGTAGATAGCAGTGGAAGTATGGGGGGAGAATCCTTTCTCGTTAAAAAGAAGGAGAGGCTCGCAGCCTTTCCATGGATGAGTCTACTGTAAAACGGGAGTGGATGATTTCTGGGTGGAAAAAGAAACTTTAAAAACCGAGTTTTTCGAAGGCGTTATCCCTCATATTGCCGATTTTCGAACCTAAAGTGGAAAACTTTTACCATCAAATCCTAAAAACTCGGTTTTTGCAGTAAAGTCATGGAAAATTTGTAATATTACTTTTATAAGAGGGCAGTTTTAAGATCATAGGAGGATCGATCGATGGGATACGAGATTGTAGAAGCAACATCAGCTACATTATGGTTGAGTGCCCTAGCCTTCCTGATGCTCGATCTATTTTTCTACTGGATAATAAACAGACAAATCGATCGAACGCGGTTCCGCAAACTCAGATGGTACCTTGTTCTTGGTGCTGCACTATTTTGGGGTGCTTTTGCAATCTTCTTATTGCAGGCTTTTTGGGAATCATATTATGCCCATTTTTATCCGTCCTGGTTTCGAGGCGTAGGCATCCTGGTTTCTGCGCCTGTCATCTACGGCTTCTGCGCTTTGGCGTTCCATTGGCTGTCGCAGCGTATCCCTGGAAACCCGATCCTTATTTTTTTGTTGCTGGGTGCGGTTGAATCGATCCTGGAGCACCTCTGGGGCATTATTCGGTTGCGCATCCTTGAGGTACCCATGTTTGAGGATGCTGCCACGCTTGATATCCTTGCTGTCGCTGTCCCGGAATACATCTTCTACTGGTGCCTGGTGATCTTAATCGCCTCAATCCTCCAGAAATTTCTAGATTGGATAAGAAAAACTCGCGGTTAAATCCACGGTATAGGACGACCCTGCTCATGAGGAAAGAAGCTTTGCTGTTCATTGCAAGTGGTACAAATTGGAGCGACGCAATCTCTTGTTCTAGACGAAGAGCTTGCTTCGGTGGCGGTACTGCTTAACTTATGTCCAACCAGGCTCCCTATTGACATCCACCTGAAATCCTGACTCCACTATCATCAAAAAAGGTTAGAATTGTCCTGTTGAATACAGTTCAACTATAAGAAATGCCTATGGAATCGATATACAAACAAAAAACTACGACCGAAACCGCGCTGGAAATTATTGCAGAAATCCAGGCTTTGCCCAGGCGCATTACACCTAACATACGCGCTGTCCGCTGTAGGTATTCGAAAGCACTTCAAGACGCGCCTGGAGCGTTCATTCTCAACCTGGCTCGTGAAATCTTAAAATCGCCTGGGCACTGTTCAGTAGCCTATGAATTGATTCATGACCATGAGGATGCCTTTCAAAGTCTCAACGAAGAGGTTGTTGAAGAATTGGGGCAGGGGATCAACAGTTGGTGGACGGTGGATTCCTTCGGGCGTACCATTTCCGGCCCGGCCTGGCTTGCCAGGCTGGTTACCGACGACCTCATCCATCGTTGGGTCAACTCCCAGGACTTGTGGTGGCGAAGGGTAGCTCTCGTCAGTACTGTGGCGTTGAACATGCGCAGCAAAGGTGGCTATGGCGATACAAAACGCACGCTGGCGATCTGCCAGGCGCTGGTCGCCGACCACGAAGACATGGTAGTCAAAGCCATGTCCTGGGCGCTGCGGGAGTTGGTACCTCATGATCCAATGGCTGTGTGGGAATTCCTGGAAATATATAGTGACGTCCTGGCCGCCAGGATCAAGCGGGAGGTCCGCAACAAGTTGAACACAGGTTTGAAGAATCCATAAGCGTATCGAGAGAATTGCTTTGCGACTTGCAGGTACAGAAGATATTGTTAATCAATCAGCTGAAAATTTGCCAGGGTTGAAAGCGGAACACTGGAAAGTAAAAAATAACGATGATCCATGAAACCTAAGATCTTATTCCTCTTGCTCCTACTCAACCTGCTGTTCTTACCTTGCCGCGCCCAGGCTCAGGAAGACCTTGCCAGTCAGCTGATCGCATTGGTTAACCAGCTCAGGACATCCTATGGATTTGTGCCTTACCGGGTCGATTTTATCCTGACCAATGTCGCCCAGGTCCATGCCAATTGGCTAGCTGCCAACGATCTCAACACACATCTGGGACCTGAGGGTCTGAATCCAGACCAACGTGCCAAGGAAGCAGGTTACGGCGCTGGATACAATGCCTACGTGATTGAAAATATTGCCTATGGCTCCCAAGATATTCGCAAGCCCGAACCGGTCATTTCGATCTGGCAGAAGGATAAGGAAAGCCTTAACGCCATGATCTCTCCCAATTATGAGCATATCGGTGTAGGCTATGTAGAGGCATATGGGAAGACCTGGATTGTAATGATGGTGGGATGGATCGATGAGGAGGAGCCTGCAGTTGAAGGGAGTGAAGGAGATGCCCAAAAGTACGATGGTGGTAGTACAGATGCCAATTCACAATATGTGATCAGGGAACTCGATGAAACAGGTGCCCTCTATCATGAAGTACAACCTGGACAGTCAGCCTGGACAATCGCTTCTTTCTACCAAATTGATCTTTGGGACCTGCTGGCACTGAATAACCTGTCTGAAGACGCTATCCTCCAGCCTGGAGACGTCCTGCTCATCCGCCCTGCTTCAACTGAAACCCCGACTATGGAACCCTCTCTCCAACCTGCCACAGCAACGCCATTGATAACCGCTACTTCTGAAGCTCCGGACTTAACCCAAGACTCCGACAACCCACCTGAAAGTTTGGAAACGACAAACCCCACAGATTCCCTCCAAGAAAAGTCGCTGCTTAACCAGCCTGTTTATTTGATAGGCATAGCCACGTGCATTGTCCTGTTTATCATATTTATTTATCGGTTGATTCCTCGACGTTTTTAAGGATGCATTAAGATTGAGGTGCAAACATCTTGGTTGTCTGCCGCTCTCCATTGTCACGCAAAGACTCAAGGACACCTGGCCTGGGGTGATCGCGCCTGGATTGGAAAGTGGTTTGGGCGTATTGACTGCAACAGGAATGGGGATCGTGGGGTAGATTCTCAACACGGGTACACTTGTTTATCGAGAGCGTAGGAGCAATAGCCCTGCAGCCGGAGAATACATGAAAATGTACAAAACCAAGATAAAGAATCTTATCACCAGATACCCGGTAACCGCGTTTTTCATCCTGTCAATAGCTCTAGGAGCTGGCACTATTATCATGGTAGTGAGAGGGATCCTTCCGGATCGTGACCCGTTGTAATTCCATTGAGGAGAGGAATATGAGTGAACAAAAGAATAACTATCCCCCAAAAGGATTACTGCGTTTGGGCTTTCGCCTGCCGGTGTATTTATATCGCCTTGGGCTGGGCTGGTTGATGGGCAAGAGGTTCGTGTTGATCAACCATGTCGGTCGAAAGACCGGTTTACCTCGCCAGGCTGTGGTGGAAGTGGTGGAGCGAGATCCAGATAGCGGCTGCATTACCGTGGTGGCAGGGTATGGGAAACGGGCCCAGTGGTATCAAAACCTGCGTGCCAATCCTGAGATTGTCATCCAGATCGGAAACCGTAAGATTCCAGTTACTGCCAGGTTCGTGTCACCGCAGGATGGGGAGGAGATCATGGTGCGTTATCATCAGCGTTACGGGGCAGTCACCGGCACGCTAATGTCAGTTTTGGGTTACACCTGGGATGGCAGCGAAGCAGGGCTGAGGCAGATCTCGCATGATGGCTTGCGGTTTGTCCATTTCGAACCAAAGGTCATGAAGGGGTAGCGTATCTGTCCGACGACTCTTGACCAGAGGCTGACTCCTTGCCTGGTGCTTGAATGGACCGTGCCCCTCTTACACCGTTCAGGGAAAGATAACCCAACCCATCGTCCCCGCAGCGCCCATAGTAGTGTTTGACCACCTGGGAATTCTTATTATCTCTGCTTATAGGTGTGAAGGCGCCAGGGACGGCGAATTTCAGCGGATTCCACGCCTGATCGTTGCCGGGATATCCATATCCCGCAAGACGTTGCAGGTGAGGACCCGTGGGACAATGAAAGGAGTGGCGTGAGAGGGGGAAGCTGTTACCCGTGTCTCAACTGGTGAGGACAGGTTTCCAATCAATCAGGATGCGGGTGCCGTTACCCGGGCTTGATTCAATCCGAAAATCAGCACCAATCAGGTTTGCTCGTTCGTACATACCTGCCAGGCCAAAATGGCGTTGAGTGATCAGGGAGTTGATATCATGCTGCTCAAAGGGCAGCCCGACACCATCGTCTTCTACGCAAAGCGTTACCTGCTTCTCAGTGAATTCCCCAGATATTCGGATCCAAGTTGCCTGAGCGTGGTGCAGTGCATTCTCGCAAGCCTGTTGGACAATACGGTAGAGATGCTGCTCTGCTTTCGGGTCATATCGGAATTCGGATTTAGGGATATCGAATAAAAGAAGTATACCGATGGAGACCCGAACGGATAATTCGTCCACCAGTTCATCGATTGCTCGCCAGAGTCCATAGGTCAACATCGCCGGTCGAAGGGTCGTGATTATGCTCCGAATATCGTTGGTTAGTTCCGCAAAATGGTTTCTAAATTCGTCGGAATCAGGGGGGTAATTATTCAGACTTAATACTACAAGTTGACCGAGCACCTGGTCATGAAGCGTACGAGCCAGGTCTTTCCTCTCTTCCTCCTGGCGGTCGATGTTGGATTGATAAAGCGTGCGCAACTTTGTAGCCTGATTGATGTTAGTTAGGGCAACCGCTGTCTGACTCGCAAGGGTCTTAAGCAGTTCGATCTCACTCTGGGCGTAAAAATCGTCTGGATCATGCTTACCGAATAGCCAGATCCCGACACTTCTTCCAGTAATTTCGAGTGGAATCACAAGGCGAATCCAATCCAACCGTCCAGGTTCATCACAGGAAGGTTGTAGCAGCACGCCGGGCTGCTTCTGAAGGAGAGGGACTGCTTCTGGTGGAGGAACCTGGGCCTCAGGTATACCCGCTACGATAAAGGGATGCCAACCCCCCGAATCAGAGAGTAGCAGGACGGATTGGCGAATCAACAGGCTGGGGAGGACTTGCTCCACCAGGAAGGATTGAAGCTTATCTTCCTCTAGACTGGTCGTGATCTGACTACTGAAATGCATGAGCAAATCTTGCGGGTTGATCTTGATTCCAAGAAGGACACGGTCGACAAAATGCTGAAATGTGGGAAGCCAGGTTACGGTGATGATGCCGAAAATGAGTATGGCTAAAATGGTTAGGATCTGGTTGCTGCCTGAGAAGGAAATTAATCTGGTAGACCAGAAATACATTAGAATCGATGCGAAAGTAATCAGGAGGAAGAATAAAAAATGGGCTAACAGCCGGTTAGCTCGGATCTCGATCTGCCCTGAGCCACTACCGAGGTAGATTGACTCACCAGACAAGGCTGGGAGGGCTAGGAAAGGGATGAAACTAATGCTGGCAAGGATGGCTTCCATGACGGTTAAGATTATGGTAAGAGGTAAATTCGATTCCAAGGCGAATCCATGGATTTGAATTCTGGATAACATAACCACAATAAAGATGTTAACCATAACTAGGGAGAAATATATTCGAGTGATTCGGTTAATCCGGCGTTTTAGGGTGGGGAACTGCTGATGATAGGCAACGAGGAAATAAGCGCCAGGTAAGGCAGGAAAAGCAAGTATAGATCCGCTAACTTCGATGGGTGAAAGTTGGAATCCCATAATGTCAGCGAGGACATTAACCGCTGGCAGGAGTAGAATCAATCCAACCGCGAAAGTGAGCACCAGGATATACTTTCGGGATTCCTTTTGAAAGATCAGGCGGATTCCGAACATGAGCATACTACCAAAGACGGCAAAAGCAAAACCGTAATAAAATGAGTAAGGAGGCAGCCGTCCAAACCATTCTAATAGGGTTAGAATTGCCGCGGAAACATAGAGGAGGATCCAGGCAAGGATGGGTAACCTTGAAAATGGTTTGGGATAGACCCAGTGAAGGTGTAGATAGACCGGCATACAAAACCAGGCAGCTGCACTCAGGATGAAGGTACTCATCCAGATATGTAAGTGGGAAGGCCCACTTCCCACGCTTAACCAGATAGCGTTAAGGTAGTTAAACAGGACTAGCATAATCCAACGATCGTCTCGCGGTCGGATAAAAAACAGCGTCATCGTTCCCGCTATCCAGAACACAAATGAAAACCACCAGGTTCCCAGAATGCGACCCAATACCTGGCTGGAATCAAGGTGTGGTACAACCCAATCCAGCTCAAGGACCTGGCCATCTCTTTCCAGTACAATGGGGATCACGTCTCCAGCGTCCACTTCATCGATGTAGGTCATGTGATAGTCTTGTTGAAAGGCAACCATATCGATCCCTCCCACCTGGAGCAGGTGATCTCCGAGTTTTAGGGAGTCGGAGGGTGTTGACCCTACAATTTCAGTTACACTTCCGCCAGAAAAATCAAAACCGAGATATGGTGCTTCCACGAACCTGGCGTAAGTAAACAGGAGTAGAAAGGCGAATACAAGCCAGGGAAGAACCAGCTTAAGGAAACGTTTCTGGGTGGGCTTAGTGGTGCGCTTCTCGGATTTCTCCATAGTTAGCTCCACGATCAAACATTTCTCAGTGTTTAGATGAGATCACTGATGATGAAAATCAACTGAAGTGAGTAGCCCCATCCGCCGGGCTTTTAGTATGGCTTCTGCGCGGTTATTTGCCTTGAGATGAAAATAGGCTCGGGAAAGTAAATTTCGAAAAGTCGAAGGCGCAATTTGCATTTGTTGTGCAAGCTCGGTAGAGGTGGCTTCTGGATGTGCTGCACATAAGGAAAGGACTTCTAATTGTCTTGGTGAGGGAAATATTTCACCGGAGATTTTTCTGGCAAGTCTATTTACCGCATCGGGACTCAGGAAACTTCCACCATTTGCAACCACCTCTATGATTCCAGGTAAGGACTGGATAGAATCGATATCATCTTTGAGGATGTAGCCACTGGCGCCTGCTTCGATAACTGACTCAATCAGGGTGGGCTGGTGGTACATGGAAATGACCAGAATGTTGATTAAAGGATAACGTTCGAGGATGATCGGGATTTGCGATATGACTGGATAGGGATCTTTCTGCTCTGGTTTCAGAGGAACGCCGATATCAAGGATAAGGACATCGATGGGATGCCGGTTCAGCATTTCGTACAGGTACTCACCACAGCAGGCGTAGTCTACAATGATTATTTCTTGATTCTGGCTTAAGCGGTGGAGATAGCCGTCAATGATGCTTTGATGATCATCAAGGATTGCGATACGAATCAATTTATCTTTGGAAGCTGGCATAATGATTTTTAGTGGTTATAGCATATCAAAGAAGAGTTATTTGGGCAAGGGGTGGGGAAAAGACGATTGAAGTTGGTTGAGGATCTTCTGCTGCTGAAGCAGGATAGATAACAGGCAGAAATAGAAGGGAAGAGGAAAATCAGCACAGGTGCAGGGCATCTGGTAGTAGCTGGCGAAAACCCAGAGTTCGTCATAAGCACGCTGGTAAGGTTTCGTCAGTGCCCTGCGATAGTGTTTTAGAGCTTTGTGTTCCTGTTGGATGATTACAGCTGTGGTTGGGGTTGTTTCTTGTTTCATCTCTGGTCTAGAAACTCCATCTGCCCATGTTCATGCGTTTGGCAACAAGGCGGCAGACATTGTCGAGGGTGGATTCGATGGCGGGGTGATCTTTTTCCTGATTCTCAAGAGAGGCGATCAGGTAAATGATGAAATTAGACCACTGACTTGGGTCGGGGACAGCGGTGCTGATCCTGACAGCTGTTTCATGCAGTTCCTGGTAAAGTTCAGTGATAGGATGACCATTGGCATCGGTCTGGAATGTATAACCGGTACTGCCGGAGGCGGGGGAGAGGGGTTTGGGAGAGAGGTTCTCTGAAGTCATGGTTATTCCTTTATAGAGATTGGAGATTGAATTTGTAGGGGGGGATTCTTTTCCGCCGGAATGCCGCAAAGCAGATTGTAGAGTGGGAATCTCTTCCCTCCGATGTTCTTATATTTCCTGATCGTGGATGTGCCATAGATTGGTGTTATTTTTGATCATTGGTCAGATTTTTAAGGCTGATTTGGACGGATTTGGCGGTGTGGAATCGTTCAAGAAATTGAGCGAGATCGATCAGAGATTGCCAGCAGGTCAAATCCAGGATCCCGTCGTGAAAATAAGCGGACTTGAGTTGTTCATGCTGAGCCCAGAGTGGGACGCGCGGCTCGCCGGTCGAAAGCACAACTTCTCCAGAGTCCACAAGGTTACGAACGATTTCAAGTAGATTGGCGGCGCGTGGCAGCCAGCGTGCCTCAGTGCGAAGCCATTGGTCTGCTGCCTGTCTGAGCAGGTAGGAAGGCACGGCACTTAACTGTCGGCTGAGCGCTTTGACCTGCACCGGGTTGTAGGAATAGCGGTAGTACTGTTCCATTTCGTGTAATATTTCCAGGACAAAACGCTTTCCAGCCATTACCAACCTCCTAAATCTTGATCCGGATCCAGGTCTAGCAGTCGCAGTGCTACTTCGCTGAGACTTTTCGTACTATTATTATTTTGGGGGAGTGTTATCACATTAAATCCATTATCTTGATGGATAGATTCATTATCTTTCGATGAAGTCTGCTTATTCAGCCCTCCACTGTCTTTCCCCTCTCTTAGCCATCGTTCGAGGATGGTACGGCAGTAAGCCCAACTGCGCTTGTTGTAAGCAACGGCGATATGGATGGCATCTTCGATCCAGGAAAAAGGATACTGCTCCAGGGCGTCACCGATTGTCTCTGCGATAAGGGGGGTCAGGGGACCGATATTCTCTTCGTAGAGTCGGAAGATTTTGCCATCCGTTGGATGGATAACCGGACTGCTGATCTCATTATTGAAACAGTTACTTTGGAAGGGCTGATTCTCATGAGCGTTTAGCGACGGATTTTCACCCTGTTCTTCATCTTTCTCAGGAATCCATCTTTTTTCCCCTCTAAAAGAAGAATTAGGTGGTTTCAATTCTGAGCAGGAAACCGATTGTGGGTCAGACCCTGAGGATTGGTCAGGTTGACTTCCTTTAAGGAGCGTGGTCAGGAACGCAACCTCAATGTTTCCCGTAGTCCTGCTGCCGGGCGATCTGAAACGGATAACGGCGCTGGCCGCTAAAATGGACAGGTGCCGAAAGAGGGTTGCTCTAGACACGCTAAAATGATTGGTAAATTCTAAGGTTGAAAAAACCACTTCATCCTCATTCCAGGCTAAAGCTTTCAAGTACATGTAGGTGACCTTGGCAGATGCCGGTATGGACCTGTTCATAAAAACAGACATTTCAAGGTTGACATAGGTGGGGAAAAGTCTGTGGCTGGGCATGGGTAGAAGGTTGAAGATAGCTGATTGATAATTTCAGGTTTATGGTTGAAAACAACTGATCATTTATTGCTGATAATGATTCCTCAATGGTTGAGTATCCGGCGACCGATGATGCCTCGAGGTTGGTAGTGTTGTGGATGCTTGGCGGCAAGCAGGTCATGGGCCAAAAGCCAGCACCAGGAAAGGGGTGGAGTCTTGCGAGCCAGGGTGCGGAGCAACTCATCTTCAGGGGCAATGATGTCTCTCTCCCAAGCTCGGAGGATTTCGGGGGAGAGGCGCCATTCCGTACCACGTAGGTGTTGATTAAGTGTCTCTATTAAGGTGCTGGATGCGGATGCTGGCGCAGTACTAGCGTGGGCTAAGGCGTAAGCGCGAAGGATGCGGGGAATACGGTCCAGCTTTTTTCGTTTGGGAGTGATCCTTGCCGGTACCACCCGCCAGGTCTTGCGTTCCTTTCTCTTGTGGAAACGACGGGCCATGGCTGAGCTAATATAGAACGTTTGTTCTGTATCTTACCGGAATTTTCAGGAAATGCAAGGGATAGAGGGGTGATTTATGGGTTGATTTGAGGGGTAGACCTGGTGGATGATAGGAAGTAGCGTGTTGGGAGTGTTCTGCGGCAGCTCTTTTTCTTCAGCCCAGCACCACCAAAAATATATCGGTATATGTATAAAGTAATAGACTTCCAGGAATGGAGAGTAGACAAAAAGGCGATCGACCACCACAGCGGCAATTCACCCAGCGCTATTGGGTGCTGGATTATGTTATAAATGCCTGAATATAAAGTGTGGCTTATATCCGGCATCTGGGTTTCCTTCCCGGCATCCTTAATCGCTATAAACATCAGGCTTCCACTCGCGTTTCTTTCTACCAGGTTGACGAATAATTTTCCAACCAGTGATTGGCTTTATTCGAGGGTACCAGTGCCATATGCTTGTTATCGAAGGCTAGAAAATGACCTTATGGGGTAGCTGCTCAACTAATTTGTTTCCTGATTTAGGGTCCTATCTCAATTGATTATGTGCTTGAGGCATAAACAAATCAAGTAATGGTTTATTAAATCTTCCTCCTTAATTCGGGCAGTCCACCACGACCTCACTGGTACTGCTTTTCGATGCTGAAACTGGTTTACCGGTATGCATCATGGAGGCAGGTTTTGTGACCTGCCTGAAATCGTTGCTGGACGTTTGCCAGGAAGAGAAAGCACTGCTGAGATCATTGTGTATATCGCCCTTGGGATTTTGGGGGAGTACGCCGCGATCTTACCAGAAGTCTATCGTAGGGCAGTGTCGATGGGGTTGGGGCAGTCATTGCCGAATTCACAGGTGGCAGCTGGCTCACAGCAAATGTCCCTATAGTTGCCATCGTTTCCCAAATACTCGTGGACCCTGGGCGTACGTAGAATCAGCATCGAACAGAATTCCACTCGTTTCTGAGGAAGAGCGTGGCAGACAGGGTATGGGAATTACACCTACCACCCCACGGGACTGGTCAGGAGAGTTATTTAGGTCGATGCAATGACCAGGCCTGTTTTATCAAGTTGGGGGCAAATATCGAGCGGTACATGGAAATGACTGAACTTGGACCATCCCCTGCGCACATATCGGCTGGGAAGCATGAAGATGGCACCTCGATCCTTGTTTAGGTGCAAGTTGAGGGCAGGAAACCTGCGCGACAAGATTTCCACAATAATCTGCGCACATTTGTCTCACACATCAGGGAGATGCATCAAAGCGAACGTTTGAGATCGGTACTCCCAAAAAGACGGTCGGACCGTTACAAGGATGTTGGGTTTGAGGTCCTGGTGGAAGTTAACAGGCGTTGGGAGGAATATAAAGGGAAAGTACCCAAATACGCTTCGTTATTCCAGGTTTATCTAAATTTTCGCCAGACAATGCCTATCATTCCTAAGAATGCCGCGACGCCATTCATACAGGTCAAATGATCCTTTAAAGTAATAAAGAAGCGGCTGGCGTAGTCCCACCATTGGTTGAGAATAACGGCAGTATCCTCTGCTAATTTTTCCGCCTCAAAATCGTCCGTACAGCCGCTTAGGACGAGAGAAAAAAGAATGCCTAGAAGGCAAATCAATACGATTTGATTTATCCTGCGTTTTGACATGGGGAGATCCTCCAGAATATCATGATCCATCAGTATACAGTTGCAACAATTATGCCGTGATGATATTCTCAGTTCCATTTTGTTCGATTAGCTGCAGGTCGATTTTCCCGGTGTTCTGGTACGTCTTAAGCTATGTCCCCATAATAAGTTTCGTTGCCTGCGGGAAAGGATCGTCTTCTTGCCTGTGATAATATTAAATCCTTACAAACACGAAGTATTTGGAAAAAACAGGTTCAATGTTGAAAAAGATAAGCAAAAAACAGAAAATACTTGAAAAAAATGTGCGTATAGACCAAATTGGTCTGTAAATTCGGGAAATTGCCTATTGGTATTTTTCAAAGATAGTGTATAATAGGGTTGGCTAGGACCACTTGGCGTTGCTCCTGGCTAACCCACAGATGCCCCCGGTATTCATTTGAGTACCGGGGATTTTTATTTTGGTGAGGGGAAATTAGGAAAACCTGTTATTAATGAGAATATTGGTTAAAATAGTTGGGAATCCCCATGGCTTTCAGGATACATTTCGTATAATCAGCAGTTTCAATTCCGCATTTAATGTAATATTTGCAAAAATGATAGGATGTCACTCACATTGCGGTTACTCCCACCGGAAAGTTACCACCGAGAGGATCACTCCCAGGATGAGCATCCCATCGCATGAAGGATAGGATGGCATCCTGACCCAAGGGTAAATTCCAAATCTACCCTAAAATCCTGTAATATCAGGTTGTATCTTGTGCAAATTCCCCCGAAGACCGGCTCGTGATCGAGAGAGCTGCAGTTTGGGATTCCCATCCCGTCGCATGTAGGATAGGATGGCATCCTGACCCAAGGGTAAATTCCAAATCTACCCTAAAATCCTGTAATATCAGGTTGTATCTTGTGCAAATTCCCCCGA
>CAZTJD010000112.1:0-13994 GCA_964613985.1 uncultured Anaerolineales bacterium | reverse complement strand
CTCTCCAGTTTCAGGAATTAGTGCAGATACGATAATTGCCTGCATGACAAAAACTGCTGTCAAGGTAATCTAGGAGATATTTTTTAAGGAATTTAGAAATTATAGAACTTTGCACCCTTCACTCATTTTTCTAAGAGCTCAGAGAAGGAAAGCTGTAAGCGCTAGAAAGTGCACACACTAAGGATGATGTGGTTGACATCAATGAATTTCGTCAACAACATTTTTGGGAAGTGATAAAGTGTGGCACCAATAAGGAAATAGACATTCGCGATATTGAGGGAATGTTATTATTAGAAGATTAATAACCTATTGGTCTGTCAAACCTGAATCAATAGAATGTAAAAATTTGAAACACGATCAGACTATGTTGATAGCAAGGTAGAGATTGCCACGTTCCGCTATCGCTCCACTCGCAATGACGAGTATAAGAATGATGCTGGACAGACCACTATGATAAATATATCATTAAATGATTTTATTTTCAAGGGATTTTACTTCTAAATACATTTTTTTCTTAAGTCTAATTAACTTTGGTTAATTATTTGTCTCGATAAACTCATAGCTTCTACACTTAAAAACTCTTCATAACGATTGAACTCTAACATAACCTTGTGGCTCTGATCAACCTCCCCATTCAGATGAGGAATCAGGCTGCTGCCGTCCAGGAGGGGAGGGACTTCCAGGTCGCGCTTGCCTCCGTACCAACATTATTTCACCCAACCACCGGAGTATTGACCGATGTCTCAATAACCGAGATCGCCCAGGTACCCCTGCTGGTGTATTTGGTCGTAAAGCCGGCATCTCGGAAGCGCCACCCAATGGTGAGGATGTTATTCCTAAGGGAGAGGTTATTGACCCAGGCGCCAGCAGCGTGGGGATAGATATCGGAAACCCTACCTGCATGCGCCGGAATTTATACCAGGCAGGTGATTTAACCTCGCCGAACAGGTTACTGAACTTTGCCAGTGTGTCGTGGCAAGGAGTCCGGTTGCTTTTACGCCTGTGGGTGCTGATCACGTTTGTCCCCTGGGTCTCGCCATCAGGCTGACAAAATTGTATTGATCTGGATCTTAAATATCTTATCATAGCTTTTGCTTTGATCTATCCGACTAGAAAGGACAATTCCTACAGGTCTACCTATGGCTGGATGACCATCTGGTAAAAATCCACGTCTTGATTTTCAGCCAATTTATGAAACAAGCTGCCCCTAACCCAAGCGCAAACATGCCTCTGCGGCTATCCAGAAGAGGGATTCTCGTACTTCGGCATGGGACTGCCAACCGCGGTGATCCCAAAGCTCACCGCTGAGGTCATCCCCAGCATAGAGCAACTGACCCAAGGGTACACCTCGGTACTGTGCTACTGCCATCAGGCTGGCGGCTTCCATCTCCACTGACAGGCAGCCTTCCTGCCGTCGGGCCTCGATGGTCGGCTGAGTCTCTCGGTATGGGCCGTCGGTAGTCCAGGTCTTCCCTACTAGGTAGGGCACTCTCCTTTCGTCCAAAACTGTACATAGGACTCGCACGGCTTCAGAGTTCGTGCTGACCTCCCGTGCCGGTGGCAGGTAATGGTATGAGGTCCCCTCATCCCGCAAGGCAGCGTTGACCACGATCAGCTTACCAAGCGCCAGCCCTGGTGTCAGCACCCCGCAGCCCCCGCAGACCATGAACTTACGGCAGCCGAAAGCGACCGCCTCTTCGAATAAACCAACAGCGATCGGACCGCCAACGCCTGGGTGGAAAAAGGCTAACTGCTTCCCATTTAAATCCATCTCATAGAGCGGGTGGGGGCCATCCTCCCAACTGTTGGAGACGGCGACCCGGGCGTTTTTCTCCTCAACCACCTTCTCGATCACATCACCAAAAAATGTCAGCACGCAGTGTTCGGGGACATCCCTGGGACGAACCACTTTACTTGGCTCGATCTTTGCCTCAGATTCATAGTCATGTTCCAGGATTGGATAGGATAGTTCCATCAGATTCACTCCTCAGTCAGGCATTACGCTTGCTTCAATTATATCCGTATCCCAGCCTGAACCGAAATACTGCTGCATCCACAATTTTTTTATCCCTGCTCTTAAAATGGCAACCTTTGCCCCCGGGTCGCCATATCGTCTTCAGGGCTGCCTACTCATTCCATCCTATCGTTCCTAAGAGACTTAATGATGTCATCGAGAGGAGTGCCTTTTACGATAGTCAAGGCTTATACAACGAAGTGATTTTCATAATCTCCCCAACCCACCTTACTCCTCCCATACGAATCCTCTCCAGACTCTGTCCGAATCGACAAGTTCATTCGAGGTTACACTCTCTATCCAGGGACTCCTCGGTGGTTAAACAGAGAATATACCCTTTTGTTTCTTTCCTATCGACCTTCTTCCGAATATCGCCACAACCAATGAATGAATCATAGAAAGCTCTCATAATGAATTGAAGGGTGTCTTGAAGATGATGTGGGCTGTCTGACTCAGGGAAAGGGCGGCTATTTTTTGCTTTAGGTTTTCACTAAAAATCTTTGGTCAGGTAGAAGCGTTGGTGACCAGTCGGGAAATTCTTCAGTTCACCAAAGACGCGGTAACCGTGTTTTTTATAGAAGTCAGGTGCCTGGAAGCTGAATGTGTCCAGGTGTACGTGGTTTGCGCCTCGCTTCCTGGCTTCTTCCTCTGCCAGGGCCAGCAATTTGCTGCCATACCCCAGACCGCGGAATGATTCCTGGATCCATATCAGGTCGAGGTAGAACCAATCCCAGTAGACCAGTCCAATCACACCTCCTACGACCTGTTTTTCCGGGTTATGCAGGACGAAGCACACCCGCTGGGCGCCTTCTGCTCCAGCATGCTGCTGGTTATAGGCTTTGATACCACCACCAATCGCCCCCCATTCCGTTTCGCCTGGGGATTCAACATAGACGATGTTTAGTTCCTCTGCCATGATTTTTTTATTTCCTTTGTTTTTGGGCTGGTTGAATCAGAATATATTAATAAGCCTTAAGTCCACCATTTCAGAGTTAAGGCAGATTCCTGTCATCCCTGCATCACGCAGGGAAAAATTTTACCGCGGAATCCGGTTGGAGAGCAAACAGATTTCTACTGCCTCGGTGGATTCCCGAACTCGCCAAGCCAGCCATCGTCTGATGATGATCAGAAAATATGAATAATCTCTTATTTAAGAAGAATAGCCTCCTGTTATAATGCGAAGCCATGTTCAAGCTATTTCAACAAAACCCAAACTTTTGGTCCAATTCTTTGGTCTGTCAAGGGTTAAACCAACGTTAATGGATCATGGCAATAACTTTATTGGTATTTGAATTACGGCAGAAAGAATCAGCCTTGGCATCTGGAGACTTTCTGTGCAAAAAAGGATCTAATAATGAAGAAAAACAATGTGAATTTCAGGAGACATGGCTTGATTATCTTGGTGATAACGGTCAGCATCCTCCTGGTTTCTGCCTCAACAAGGAAGCAAGCTAGCAATGCTGCTGAAACAAGGAACTTCTGGTATTATGCTGATGGGGAAAAGGTTTATCTGCCGCTGTCCACGGAAGAAGTGGCGGTAAGGTTTGCGAGAGGACTGGCACCCAGTGAGAAGACCAAGGTCCTGGCGACTGCTGCTGGGGCCAACCTCGTGGTGGAAGCGACGGAGCTGCCAACCCCAGAAATGACCCTTTATAAATTAACCCCAGGATTGAGCGAGATGGAATACCTGAATATCCTGGACGGTTTGCGAGGAGACCCACAGGTAGCCTTCGCTTACCCAGTTTTTATATTTCCAGGTGCACGCCAGACTCTGACTGAGCAGTTCATTACTCGCTTCAAGCCTGGAACCGCCAAACACGATATAGAATCATTCAATGCCGACCAGGGGGTGGTAGTTTTGCGATCAATGCGTCTGCCGGACACCTACCTCTTGAAGGTAAGCACTGGCGATGATACCCTGGCGATGGCAAACACCTACCAAGAGAGCGGTCTCACGGCATATGCCACGCCCGACTTTGTCCGCTTCCTGGCCCCACAATACAGCCCTAATGATACCCATTATCCCGAACAGTGGGGGATGGAAAATACGGGCTCAAACCCTCCCGATGGAAATGGCACAGCCGACGCGGACATGGATGCCAGTGCTGCCTGGGACATCTCCCAGGGTGACTCTCAAATCGTCATCGCCATTATCGATGAAGGCGTCGAACTGGACCACCAGGATTTGGACGGAAAGATCGTCGCTGATTTTTCACCGATCCCTCGAGATTCCGATGCCGGTCCAAATAATTCCTGGGATGCGCATGGGACCAACTGCGCTGGTATCGCAGCGGCTGAGACGAATAATGGTATGGGTATAGCCGGGGTATGCCCAAATTGCTCCCTGATGCCGATCCAGATCGCTTACTCAAAGACCAGCAGTTCCGGTTGGACCACTCAGGATTCATGGATTGCAGATGGCATCACCTGGGCGGTGGACCATGGTGCCGATGTGCTCAGCAACAGCTGGGGTGGAGGTTCTTCGTCGAGTTTGATTAATGATGCCATTACCTATGCCATCACCATCGGTCGAGATGGGTTGGGCATCCCAATCCTGTTTGCAGCAGGCAACGGGAATACCTCGATCATCTACCCGGCCTCGAATAACGACACCATCGCGGTCGGCGCGACCAGCCCCTGTGATGAAAGGAAGAATCCTTCAAGTTGTGATGGAGAGGATTGGTGGGGTTCCAATTATGGTTCGGCGTTGGACATTGTTGCACCTGGGGTCGAATGGTGGTCTACAGACCTAGAAGGCAGTGCTGGATATAGCTCAGGAAATTATTTTGATCATATGAACGGTACCTCCAGCGCCACCCCTGCTGCGGCAGGCCTGGCAGGTCTGATTCTATCTTATCGACCTTGTCTTACTGAGGCAGAGGTACAGGAAATCCTGCAGGATAGTGCTGAGGACCTGGTAGGACCCTCCATTGAAGATAAAGCTGGCTGGGACAAGTATATGGGTTGGGGTCGGATCAACGCCCACAATGCGCTCCTCCTAGCTGCTGAATTCACCTGCCCTGGTGAAGTCCCATACAATGTTTATCTACCCCTGCTGATTCGCTAGGATTGCTTATCATTATTCGGTTGGGTTCCTCAGATAGAGTAGAGGAACCCTTTTTGTATCCTCTCTGTTCGTAAGAAGGAAGGAAAGGTTTGATTGTCTAATTTACCTTTCTACGATAAGATTAAGGTGCCATCATCAGAGACCAGGCACAGAATTGAAGTGTGACATTATCATTTGCTGATCTGATGGATCACTACCAGGACCTGATCCTGCAAAAAAGGAAGTAAAAAAATTTGCAAAAAGGATCATTTTGCAGTTCATTATCAGGTAAAGGAAGCACACTGTTCATTTGCCCCTCTCATCCATACAAAACGAGGATATTGCAATGAAAAAACTCATTGACCACAAAATACTTGTCCTGATCAGTCTCCTCCTCATTATTATCTTGATTTCAGGGTCAGGCTGCAAAGAGTTCCCCAAGAAGACCCCTGAAAGACCTGGAACCTACTGGTATTATGCAGACGGCGAGCAGGTTGTTCTGCCGTTCTCCCGGGAAGAAGTAGCGATCCGTTTTCGGGAAGGGTTGAGGACCAGCAAGAAAGCCGATATCCTTGTGGATGCTGCCAGCGAGGATAAATTACTGGAGACGACCGAATTGGAGGAGCCGGAACTGACGATAATAAGATTACGACTCGGATTAGATGAAACAGATTTCCGAAAGATCTTACAGGATTTACGGAAAAAGCGGGATGTGGTCTCCGCTTATCCAGTCTTTCCATTCCCAGATGGGCGCCAAACCTTGACCGATCAGTTCGTCGCTCGTTTCAAGCCAGGCACCTCTGAGGAATCAATTGACTCTTTCAACGATAAACACAAGGTGGAGATTGTTCGAGAGATGCACCTGACAAATACCTACCTCTTGAAGGTCGAAGCCGGTGACGACTCGCTGGCGATGGCGAACACCTACCACGAGAGCGACCTCACTGCATACGCCACACCAGACTTTGTCCGATTCCTGAAACCACAATTCAGCCCTGATGATCCCCATTATCCCAACCAGTGGGGCATGGAAAATGATGGTACAAACCCACCCGATGGGGTGGGGATTGCTGATTCAGATATCGACGCAAGCAAAGCCTGGGATATTTCCACCGGTAACCCAGAGACTATCATCGCCATTATCGATGAGGGCGTCGAGTTGGATCATGAAGATTTAGTGGGGAAGATCGTAGCAGAATATTCAGCGATCCCAGATGATGAAGATGGCGGGCCCAACAATGATGTTGATGCCCACGGCACCAACTGCGCCGGGATTGCCGCAGCATCAACTAACAACACCCTGGGCGTGGCAGGTATTTGTCCCGATTGTTCCCTGATGTCCGCCCAGATTGCTTACTCAAGGTTTAATGGCAGTTTTTGGATCACCAAGGATTCCTGGATTGCAGATGCAATCATCTGGGCGGTGGATAATGGCGCCGATGTGCTCAGCAACAGTTGGGGGGGCGGTTCTTCCTCCACCTTGATCAATGATGCTATCACCTATGCCGTCACTAACGGACGCGGTGGGTTGGGCAGCCTGGTCCTGTTTGCAGCTGGCAACAGCGATAGTGCCATCATCTACCCGGCAACGAATGAAAATGTAATTGCCGTCGGCGCAGCAAGTCCCTGTGATGAACGCAAGAACCCTACCAGCTGTGATGGCGAAAATTGGGGCTCCTGTTATGGTCCTGAACTGGACATTGTCTCGCCTGGAGTTGAGTGGTGGTCTACCGACCTGATGGGCAGCGCGGGCTATGTTGAGGGGAATTATTTTGACCACATGAACGGCACCTCCAGCGCCACCCCCGCCGCGTCTGGGCTGGCAGGCCTGATTATCTCTTACGCACCCTGCCTGACCGGTGCACAGGTTCGGGAAATACTACAGCAGAGTGCTGAAGACCTGGTGGGACCTCCTGAAGAGGACCTCCCGGGCTGGGACGAGTACATGGGTTGGGGCCGGATCAACGCCAACGATGCCCTCCTGCTTGCGGCTGAGTACATCTGCCCGGAGGAAACTCAAGAGACCAGCGATATTTACATCCCCGGGATAAATCAGTAAGGGTTAAACAAGAATTCGGAAGTCTGCCAGACTTCCGAATTCTTTCTTTTCAAACCCGCAGCGCAGGGATCCCTCCCTGCCGCCCTCCGATAACATAACCACATCTTCAGTGATATTGGTTTTATATCAAGGCCTATGAACAAAAACAGCAAGCTCACGCTTACCATCCTAATCTTCCTCGGTGTATTGATCCTGGTCTTAAATGGAATAGCGCGCTACAAGCATAGGAAGGTGGAACAACCGCCGACCTCAATCCCTATCACAGCCCTGTTCCTCATTTCCCCGCTTCAAAACACCCAAACATCCTCCCCGCTGCCTTCAGCTACCCCGTTTATTACACCCTCAGCAACCCCGACCTATACCCAAACCGAACCACCTGCTGCCACGGTCACTCCCACCTCAACCTCATCCGCTTCCGAAACCGCAACCAACACGTATCTCCCCACCTGGACCCCTGTCACACCCACACAGAAACCTACCAATAAACCAACCAGTAATGTGGACCCTATCTTCCCGCCACCGAAAACAGACCCTTAACCTCTGACACCACCATTAAAAATCCCTAAAACCTATCCCATTACCTCCAATTTCGCGATCGAGGCCGCCACCCGCTTCAGCCCGACTGACTCGAAGAAGATATCCACGATCTCGTCGTCCTCCTCCAAGACGCTCTTCAGCACCAGTCCTTCACCCCACAAATCATGCCCGACTTTCATCCCGGGTTGGTAGGTCTGCTCTCGGAAGGGTGGAGGGTTCGCATTCGAATCCCATTCCGTTGCCTGGTAGGCCTGCCGGCTAGGGACTGCCGGGCGGTCGTCATCGAGCAAGGACTGCGGGATCCCGTCTAGGAAGCGCGAGGGTGCAGCTGGTTCGGAATAACCGTAGCTGTAGCGGTTGAGGGTGTGCAGCAGGTACAGGCGGTCCATGGCGCGGGTAACCCCGACATAGAGCAGGCGACATTCCTCCTGCATCTCTTCTGCTTCTTCAAAGGAACGGAAATGGGGCAGGGTTCCCTCGTTTAAGCCTACGATGAATACCACCGGGAATTCCAGGCCCTTGGCGGCGTGCAACGTCAGTAAGGTGGCAGCGTTTGCTTCGGGGTCGATCGTGTCCTGGTCCGAGACCAGGGCGATATTCTCCAGGAATTCGGTCAAGGTGCGGTCGCGGTATTCGCCTGCCAGGCGTCGCAATTCCATCACATTCTCCCAGCGATCACGACCTTCGTCCGTTCCATCATCGATATAGATTCGGTACCTTACATCCTCGAGAATGCGGTCCATCAGGGTCAGTGGGTTCACATTCTGGCGCAGGTCCACCCAGGCTGCCAGCATTTCCCCGAAACGGGACAGGACCGACCCAGCCCGGCTGTTGAGTGCCTCCAGGTGCTGTGAATTCTTCCCTTTGCCCAGGTCGAGCAGCAGTTCTCCGGCAGGGAGATGGACTCGGGTGGTGTGGGTATGCAAGTCCGCGTAAGTCTTGTCGCCAATGCCTCGTGTAGGGGTGTTGATCACTCGCTGCAGGCTGACCTCGTCTCGCGGGTTGTGGACCAGGCGCAGGTAGGCGACGATGTCCTTGATCTCGCGCCGGCCGTAGAAGCGTTGTGCCCCGACCAGCTTGTAGGGGATTTTATTTGCCAGGAAGGCCTCTTCCAGGACACGTGATTGGGCGTTGATGCGGTACATGATGGCGCAATCGCCGTACTGCACTTGCCTTTGCCCTTCTACCAGGTCCAATACCTTTTCCACGATGAAAGCGGCTTCCTCGCGGTCATCGTAGAGTTCGCGCATCACTGGCTTCAACCCGGTACCGCGATCGGTGAAGAGCTGCTTCTGGGTACGGTTTAAGTTATGGTCGATCACAGCCATGGCCGTATCGAGGATGTGCTGGGTGGAGCGGTAGTTCTGCTCCAGCAGGATGACCTGGGCAGCAGGGAAATCTTTTTCAAAGCGTAGCACGTTGCGGTAATCCGCACCACGCCAGCGGTAGATGGATTGGTCAGCATCGCCAACTACGAAGATGTTTTCGTGGAAGGATGCCAGGTGCTTAAGCAGGTTGTACTGAGCCGTGTTGGTATCCTGGAACTCATCCACCAGGACATGTTCATAACGCCGGGCGTATTTCTGTCGCACGGCGGGGTTCTCCTCAAGCAGGATAGCGGTCCATAGCAGCAGGTCGTCGAAATCGAGGGCGTTGCTGGCGATCAGGGTCTGCTGATAACGCTGATAGATGCGCTTGATTACCTCATCGCGGTAGGTGGCGACGATGAAATCATCCGCCATGATCAGCTCGTTTTTTGCCCGCGAGATGGAAGCATGAACAGCGATCGCACGGTAGACCTTGTCATCCAGCTCCATGTCCTTGATGATACGCTTGACGACCCGCACCTGGTCATCAGCATCGAAGATGACATAGTTGGCGTCGAAAGGCAGGTGGACAGATTCCCGGCGCAGCAGCTTGGCACAGGTGGCGTGGAAGGTGCCCAGGGTCAGGCCTCGCGTATCTCGACCCAGCAGGTCCTCAACCCGTTTCTCCATCTCTCGGGCAGCCTTGTTGGTGAAGGTCACTGCCAGGATGTGATAGGGCTGGACACCGAGGCTGCCGATCAGGTAGGCAATGCGGTGGGTGAGTACACGAGTCTTGCCGGAACCGGGGCCTGCCAGGATTAGAATGGGACCAGTGCCAGCAGTAACCGCTTGCTGTTGTTGGAAATTGAGATCTTCGAGCTGGTTCATACGGTTGGGATTGTATCTTTGCGACTGTACTGTGTCAACATTAACCCAAGAGGACAGTTAAGATCAGTTGAGGGAACAAGGTAAGATCGATCAGACCACCCCAGGACAGGTACATTATCCTGACCTGGCAGTCTATTAGTAAACTTCATTCTTCAATCATTAATTACTAATCTCTAATCTCTCATCTACCATATGATTTCACTCTTCAATCTCTTTTGGATTCAAAACATTCCCCATAAAAAGCACTGACTCACTCATATTGTCTCGGATCAGGAAAAGGAAGGGATGATCGATCTTCATGGTCACATCGCTCTCCTGCAGGCCTTTGCGGGTCACAACCACAGCCGAGGCTCCCGCTGCTTCGGTACCGGCTTCATCGACGCTGACCATTGCCTGATGATAGACCTGGTCGATGAACAACTTCCGGCTCCCATCCACCCCCGAAAAATCAGCGTTCCCAAAGGCATCAATCATGCCAAGGTCCAACAGCAATTGTTTTACCTCGGCAGAGAAACAAAACTGGAACCTGGGCATCGAAACCTTAACGGTGACAGGTTGTAAGGTGCCCAGGAGATCATCCAGGGAAGCGATGTCCAGGCTTCTGACATAGGGTTCGAACGTACCTTCCTGTGGCAGCACCACTACCATGGAAAAATCACTCCCTTCATAAGGAAGCTCGATGACCTGTGCACCAGCTAACTTACCATAACGAAACTCAGCCACCTGTTGCATCATCTCGACCGGGATGGTTTCGTCGTTGAGAAGCAGAAATGTGTCTTCCTGGGTGCTTTCCTCGTGGAAAGGGATAGACCAGGCAGCCTGGAAAAAGATGGCATTGGTTAGGATCAGGCTTGTATTTCCCCGAATCGATCCAGGAGGAAGCAGATCTGTGATGCGAGTTTCAGTCTGTTCGTTGATCCATTGGTTGATGCGCTGGCGGGAGTCATTCGGGTTGTGAAAATCTAACAGCTGTATTCCAGCGCCGTAGTTCTCTGCCAGGATGTCTAAGAAAGAGTCCAGGTAGCTGCTGTCCTTGGATCCCCAAGAGGCATCTGCAAGGTTCAGCGTTCCCCCTTTTCGATCTCCCAGGATCTGGTCGAGGGCGTTGAAGGTTGGATGTAGTTGTTCCTGGGATAATGAAAAGTGCAGCGTTTCGGCTATCTGTGCTGCTGTCTCCCCTCTTGCACCCGCATAGATCATCGACAAGCCAATTGAGAGGCTGTATGGAGAGAAGACCATGTTTTCACCCCGATCGGAAAGTCGTTGATAAAGGTCTACAGCGAAGGCGGTGTTTCCTTCAACAAGTTGGGGTACTCGAGCAGCATCGAATGGAGCTGCAGCCTGTCTTTGTTTGGATGATTTGGCAAGCTCATGTTCACCTGAATTTACTTCGGGAACCTTTTCAACACAAGCCGTAAAAAACACCATCAATAATAAGATGCGAATGGTAAGACAGCCAAGGGACAGGAATCGTGTTCGGATTATCTGTTTCATGCATAGCCTCCTGGATGTATTTATATGAAAGATCTCTTGTATATACGCAGGAGGTCGAATATATTGCACGATATCCCCCGGCTTTTTGTAAATACCATGAAAATTGATCAGATTTAAGTGGTGTCCGTCTTCCTTCAATCTTATTTCTTCGATCATCACTCTTCGAAATGGAACACTAACTGAAATAGTTTCGTATTTTTATTGGGGGAGGAAGTCTCTATATTTAAAATGAAGGATTGCAAAGCAGCGCGGGCTGATTGTAAGGTTTCGGGGTAATAGGCTCCGATGTATTGGTCGAAAAGGTCATCAAATTCGCTGATCTTGGTCGGGGTTGAAATTAGGTACAGTTTATATTCTCCGTGTTCGCCGAGAAGATAAAACCAGTTGGGTTTTTGAGGGAGAAAAACCTTCTTCTGTCCAGGTAATCGTTGCGAGTCCAATTGGTGGTGTAGTGCCTGGAACTCACCTGCTGGGTCTTGCAAGAAGAGGTACAGGAACTGTTCGGATTGGGATTTCAGTAGCAGGCGGTAGCTGTCTTGGGAAGTGAGGGTAAGTGGATTAAGCAGTTCATAGCGAAGGTCCAGAGAGTCAATCTGGTTTGTGGCACCACAATAAATCTGGAAATCGATTTGCTGGAAGGGTGCGGGACCTCTGCCCTTGCCCTGGCCCAGAGGTCGAGCTGGCAGAGTGTTATAACTGGCATCTGATAGCATCACAGCACGCTGAGCGACGGAAAGAACAGTCTCAGGGATCGAGTTGGAGAGTAGATTCGGTTTCAAAAAGCTGGTATAGGTGATCAGGCATATAATTAATGCTGCCAGGGCAACGACTGCGTGGGACCAGTCAAAGAAGGGGATTCCGGAGGAATATTTCCCTTTTTTTGATCCGACGAGCTGGATCATTTCAGGTGTAGGTTGCAATCCTGGCGCGGTTTCAGCCTCCTGTTCTGCCCATTTTTCCATCCTCTTATCAAATTGATCATTCTGCATAATGGTTATCTTTCTTAATTATTTTCGTCTGAGTCGGATGTATTTTTACAAGGAGTTAAAGCCTTTCATATCCAAGCATGATTTTACCTTATCCTGAGTTTGTTGCACCCGGTTTTTCGGGCTTGTAAACTCTTATTCTGCAATCCTTTCATCGAAAAGTGGTAGACTTTTCCAATCTTATTCGAAAAAACCTGGTTATTGCACTCATGTCATTCAAAGGGGAAAAAGGAACCTTCTAACTTCCTTGTAATTCGACCAGTTTTTCCCTTACCATGTCAGCGTGCCTGACCGTTTCACCCTTCCGCTTACCACGCACTTTGACATTGTTCCACTTAGCAGCAACGGTACCATCGGGAGCGATGATGAAAGTAGAGCGGATAACGCCTTCGAATTCCTTATCATAGAGTTTCTTCATCCCCCAGGCACCATAGGCTTGCAAAACTCCTTTCTCTGGATCACTCAGCAAAGTCAGGCCGAGGTTGTACTTGGCGATAAACTTGCGGTGAGATTCGGTGCTGTCGGGGCTTATGCCGACTACATCCGCATCGATGGCGCTGAAGTCCGCCAGACCGTCGGTAAAGTCACAGGCTTCATTGGTGCAACCGGGAGTATCGTCCTTGGGATAGAAATAGAGCACCAGCCACTTGCCAGCGTAATCTACCAGGGAGACTTCCTGGTCGTCCTGGTTGAGGAGTTTGAATTCCGGGGCTTTGTCATTTAATTTGAGCATTTTTTCATCCTTTCAATTTCGTATTGGTTGAGTACTTTGTCCTCTCGGTGAGTGCAGCGGGATTACAAGGGCATTGTCATTTTGCCAATCGCTAGACGCAACATGATCAGGGAATCTTACGAAGGGTAAATGGAAAAATCATCACCTTCTTCCTGATACCTTTCTGGGGGACAGAGTTGGGATTTGTGCAAATTGCCCTTCATTAAAGGCCTGACAAGGAGGTGGATGCCGTGGAGTAGATGCCGTTCATTCTCACATTCATTGTAGGGATCATAATAGACCGCTTCCAGGTTTGAAAAGGCAGTTCCTTGGGTTCCCAAAAATGCCTTGATTGACTGTTGAAGGTAAGGACCAAGCTGGTGATACAGACCGTTATCGAATACCGTCACCGGCATGGCTACGCTGATATCGCCCAGGATGGAAAGCTCTGCCCGAGTCCAATCCGACCCATCGCCTGATACATCACTTTCAGCGAAGATCTGCGGTCGCTTAGTCCCGACAAGGGCTTCCATGAGATCTGGGTATGAAATTCTGGAAAGGTTCAGCCCTGCCAGTTTTTCTTTAAGATATTTTCCTGGAATTCGACCATTTCAAAACTGGTTAAGGTAGGTCTCCAATTTTATCCAGGTTTCCTGGTGCAGTATAAAACGATATCTCTTCGTCTTTATCATTTCTTAGGAATTATACTCGTGATAAGTATCAATGTTTAGGTGTAACCAGGTATTTTGATCTTCCGGTACTGGTAAATCGATTCGTATGGTTTATGATGATACCGCCTGAGGTCGAGATCGATTTTTTTCCTCAGGAAGATGCTATCATAAGGATATTAAATGGGAACAAATTAAACTGATAATCCGTCTATCATTTAATAACGAATGAATATATTTGGAGGTGCAATGAAAATCTATTTAATCCCTTTCCTCGTCTTTG
>CAZTJD010000111.1:0-14001 GCA_964613985.1 uncultured Anaerolineales bacterium | reverse complement strand
AAAGGATCAATGCTGGCGGTAGCTTCATCCAGGATGAATATTGCCGGGCGTTGGATAAGGACACGAAGCAGAGACACCAACTGGCGCTGCCCCATCGAAAGGCGATCACCTCGTTCTCCAACCTGTGTCCAAACACCCTGTGGTAAGGTGTCTAACCATTCTCCGTTACCAATTTCACGAGCAATTTCATCAACTTCATTTTCACTGACCTGAGCACAAGAATAGCAAATATTTTCTGCGACTGTACCTGAAAATAGAAACGGGATTTGAGAGACGATGCCTAGTTGACTACGATACCCTTGCAGATCCAGGCTACGAATATCAAGACCATCAATTAGAATTTCACCGCCTTGAAACTCATAAAACCGGGCAACAAGCTTGGCGATGGACGATTTACCTGCACCAGTATGACCGACCAAGGCGACACTTTCGCCAGGTTTAATATGGAGATTGAAATCAAGAAGTACCCGTTCTTGCTTCGAATATTGAAAATTGACATTATTAAAACGAATATCTCCTCTCAATCTCGGGACAAGATTTTCAGAAGTTTGTACCAATGCTGATTCTGCATCGATAAGGGCAAAAACGCGTTCTGCTGCAGACAGACCAGATTGTACCTGGGTCGTGAAAGCAGAAAGGTTGAGAATTGGGAAGAAAAACCTCCCAACAGATTGGACAAAAAGGTACCAAGCGCCAACGGTAACTATTCCTCGTATTGCGCTTATGCCTCCGGAGAAAACCAAAATTCCTGTGACAATTCCACTTACTACATTCAGCATCGGGAAGACTAAAGATAGAACCAAACCTCTCTGAACGTTTACTCTAAAAGATTGATAATTGGCATCGTAAAACTCATTATAGATTGCTGTTTCCTGGCGAAAATTCTTTGCTACAGAGATGCCACTCACAGTTTCCTTGATTGCTGCGTTTACATTCGCCATTGCTCTCATCCCTTTCTTTGTAACTCGACGAGCCCAATTGCGAAAACTCGAAGCGAGTAAGTAAAGGATTGGGAGTGAACCAAAAATCCAAAGCGAGAGCCGCCATTCGATTCCAATGAGTACTGCCCCCAGGATAATGGCTTCAGTGATTTGGGAAAATAAATCGGTAATGATGATTGTCAGCTGTCCGAAATCGCTAGTGTCGGATGTGATTCTTGAAACAATTCGCCCTGAAGAGAATTCATCAAAGAAAGAAAGGTCATGATCAGATGCTGCTCGAAAGGCATCCGAACGAAGTTGGAGAATTACGTCACCGACAATACGAATTAGAATCCTTCGTCGTATCCAATTTGCAGCCCAGGAATATACTCCAGCAGCAAAGACAGCACCGACAATTAAGAATAGAGTTTTGTCCTTGGTTGGATCAGCAAGGATATCTACCCCTCGGGAGACGATAATCGGCACTCCAGCACCAGCCACTGCGATGGTTACCAAATAGAAACCAACTCCCAACAAACGAGGAAGATGAGGTTTGAAATATTTATAAATCCGGTTGACGAGTTCGCGATCTTCATATTTCCGATCGTAGGCTTCATCGCCAAGTCCTGAGAAAAATCCCATAAATATATCCTAAATTATCTTTTGGATCTAATTCTGGCTGAAAATCCTGTTGTACGCATCTGAAGTTTCCATCAAGGTTTCATGATTACCAATGGCAGTAATTTGTCCGTCTCTTAATACGATTATTTGATCAGCCCACCGGATCTGGCTTAAACGGTGAGTGATGATTAGTGTTGTTCGTCCTTCAGCAGCAGCGTAGATAGCGCGTTGGATCATATCTTCTGTGTTACTGTCGATTGCGCTGGTGGAATCATCTAGAATCAGAATGCGAGGGTCAGTAAGGAAGGCACGAGCTAAAGCAAGTCTCTGCCTTTGTCCACCTGAGAGGGTTACACCTCGTTCACCGATAACGGTCTGGTATCCATCGTCGAAATTGGTAATAAAATCATGAGCCTGCGCTTTTTTTGCTGCTGCTTTGATTTCATCCTGTGTGGCTTCAGGTTTTCCAAAAGCAATATTCTCTGCAACTGTGCGAGAAAATAAAAAGATATCCTGCTCTATTATTGAAATTTGTTTGCGGAGTGATTCCAGGTTCCAATCTCGAACATCGACACCATCAACAAACACCCGACCCTCTGTGACATCGTATGTCCTGTTGACAAGCTTTGCAAGGGTGGTTTTTCCTGTACCAGTCTGTCCGACGATGGCAATGGTTTGTCCAGGTTTTGCTGTTAGATTAATATTATTTAAGGTTGGATCTACCCCGTCATAAGCAAAACTGACGTTTTTGAATTCAATTGAACCAATCATGTCCCCTGAAAATCCAGACTCATTTTGATCCAGTTCAGTTTCTCGATTGATCAATTCTAATATTCTTCGAGCACTAGCAACACCAAGAGAGACCTGGGAATAAGCGAAAAGTGAAACGAAGGTTGGGAAACTCAGTAGTGAAAGAAGACCGAAATAACTCACTATATCTCCAGCATTTATGAGACCGTGTTGGTATAGGAGAATAGCATGAAGTAAACCTCCAGCAGTAGCTAACCCGAGAAGCAGGTAAGGAATGAACCGAGCTTCAATATCACCCTGATTGACAAAGTAATTCCGGAAACGACGGGCATTTTTATTAAATAAATTAATTTCTTGCACTTCTTGAGCCATTCCTTTTACCGTCTCAATACCATCAATCGCCTCAGCAAGACGAGTATTCAACTGACCAAAAACACTCCGTACCTGACTGGTAATTGGTCTCAGTTCATGAAGGTATTGCCATAGAGCAAGAATATAGAGGATAAAAAAGGCTAATGGAGTAATAATGAGAGCTGGATAGTAATTAGGAGACAGGATAATTGGTACAAGGAGAAAGTTTGCGGAACCAATCACAAGGTTAATACCGGGACTAAACATAAAATTTATTTCACGAACATCGTTGGTCGCCCGTGCCATTGTATCTCCGACAGGTTGCAGATTATGGAATGTCATACTTTTTCCGAGCAGGCTGACATAAAGTTCATCGCGAATATCCTTTTCCAGATTTTGTCCGACTAACTCAGCACCAAAATTGCGACCAAACTGGAGAAGACTTCTAATTACCTGTGACCCGATAATGATTAAGGCAATTCGGAGGATAGATTGTGTGGTAGCTAAACCATTAATAATTTGATTAAAGGCGATACCAAGATAGACTGGTACGATGGAGGAGAGACCTGCATTACCAATTGCGCCTACAAGCATCACGAGTACCAAATACCAATAACTGGCGACATGTGAAATGATCCAGCGAATTGGCCCGCGTCGGTTCGTTTTTTTCTTTGTTGTGATGGTAAATTCTGAAGCAGATGTTGATGAGGTCATAATTCACCATCCCTTTCATCTGGAAAAGGCATCTTGGCAGCGACTTCATAAGGACCATGCTTGGGCAACGACTCAAAATCTACCAAATCTAGTTGCCCATTTCTTGGAGTAATTAGATAGTTTCGCCCATTTTTGTGCAATAGTGGGATTCCTAATTTCCTTTTTCCAAAAACCTGACGGTGGACCCTTGAATGATGTATGAAACTCCCTTGTTCAGAAGGATAAAATTTAAATATTTCATTGTATGTGGAATAAAATTCGTCTCGGAATTGGCTCGAGACTTGATGGAGATTGTTGATCACCCAACAACGATCAGCATACTGCCAGTAATAGGAAAGTCCTATAAATTCACCCTGTTCGGTGAAGTATGGATAAAATGGGAAAGATCGACAGGTAATTGATCGATAGGAGCGTTGACAGTGACGATGACCCAAACATTCTACGATGATTTGATATTTCGGGATTTCTTCGCGTAATTTGATTAATACATTTGCATTTTTTACCCGCCAAACGTGCCAGAGGTCAGTATGAGTCTGCAAGTATTCCCATTCTTCGATATAAACGGTCGGTATTGTTTGGGAAATATCACAACAAAAAGGGAGACCATATTCATTGTATGGGGCGCATCTTCTTCCGCAGTCCAGGGATGTTATTGGGTGGTTAAAATTTTTATATAAGGATTCGAAATTAATTTGGTTTGAGAATTTCACGGCAAAGAGGATACCACAAAATAGAGGATTTGCTTTTAAGACAACTTTGTTTTGGTAAATATGGTAATTTGCTAGTACTTCATTGATATCTCAGGCTTAAAATTGTGCATCGGAATGTCGTTTGTGGTTTAATGACAGTTGTAGCGGTAATTAATTATTGGTCATTGATGAGGATTTGAATGCTTCGGAAACGTTATCGTCGAATCACGAATTTTTTCACCAGGGTGATTATCACCCTAGTCATTTGGGAACTTATCTTCCCTAGAATTGGGATGAAGAATTACTCACAGCGGAGAAGGTCTGATAGGTTAATCAATATCGCTGTGCAGTTTCGTATTCTAGCAACAGATATGGGGGGTGTCATGATAAAAGTAGGTCAGTTCCTTTCCACCAGAGTTGATGTACTTCCTCCAGAGATCATCAGAGAGCTTGCGGATCTTCAGGATGAAGTTGAGCCTGAATCATTTGAAGATATACGTGAAGTTGCTGAAAGCGAACTTGGAGAGTCATTAACTGAATCATATCGCTCATTTGATCAAAACCCTATGGCTGCTGCATCTTTAGGCCAGGTCCATAAAGCGCAACTACACTCTCCCGAGAAGGGTATCCAAGATGTGGTGGTTAAGATTCAACGTCCTAATATTGAAAACATTATCTCAACAGACCTCGCTGCACTGCGGAAGGTCGGAAGATGGATCCAGCGTTTTCCACCCGTGGCAAAACGTGCAGATATTGATTCATTGCTGGAGGAATTTGCCCGGATTACTTTCCAAGAAATCGACTACCTTAGTGAAGGTAAAAATGCGGAGACTTTTGCGGTGAATTTCGAAGATAGGCAGGGCGTCAGAGTTCCAAAAGTGATTTGGTCACTAACAACAAAACGAGTTTTGACTCTTGAAAATGTGCTGGCGATCAAAATCACCGATTACGACAAAATTACCAACACAGGTGTTAAAAGAGAAGATGTAGCTCAACGCTTATTCGAGAGTTATCTAAAACAAATCTTCGAGGATGGTTTTTTCCATGCTGACCCCCACCCTGGAAACTTATTTGTTGAACCGCTGGATCCGGATCCCAGCAATCTTGAGTCTGAAGGAATGTGGAGTTTAAATTTTGTTGATTTTGGTATGGTTGGGCGTGTATCTGAAAATGTACGAGCAGGTTTAAGAGAGTTGGCGATCGGTGTTGGAACGAAAGATAGTTCACGGATTATAAAATCTTACCAGATGTTAGGAGTCCTTCTTCCAGAAGCAAATCTTGATCTCATCCAAAAATTAGAGACCAAAGCTTTTGAGAAATTTTGGGGTAAAAGTATGGCAGAACTTCAACATATAAGTTGGGATGAAATGCACGGGCTTGCAAAAGAATTCCAGGAGATTATCTATGATATGCCCTTTCAAATCCCAGCAGATTTGATTTTCCTCGGACGTTGTGTTGCCATCCTGGCAGGGATGTGTACTGGACTAAATCCAGATTTTAATGTATGGGAGGAATTAGCACCTTTCGCGCAGAAAATTATTAGAGAGGAGACTCTGAAGGGATGGGAATATTGGCGAGACGAACTCATTAATTATGGAAGGGCACTGGTAGGTTTCCCTCAGCGAATGGATTTGCTGCTTGGGAAAATTGAGCGAGGTGAACTTGCAGTTGAAACTCCGAGTTTAAATCAACAAGCTGCCCGTTTGGAACGTACTGGAAGAAGACTAATTTCAACTGTGATATTTAGTGTGTTGTTTTTCAGCGGAATACAACTCTTTCTTGCGGGGATAACTGAATTTGCAATTGTCCTGCTCGTAGTATCAATACTACCACTTTGGCGAGTGATAATCGTTCGGCGGTAGAGTATGAAATGGTTAAATCCAGATCCCGAAGTTAATTCAATCCAATTAGATGAAAATCGAAATGGGATGATCCCGAGTTCCGAAACCCAATAAGTAATATGATAATCAGGATTGAGAATTGAATAATCACGCTCGTCGTTACGAATCAATGCACTTGTCTTGATCAGATTTTTTTTTCCTAATAGGAACAAGCAGATAAATATCTCGATTTGAATTAGTTAAGATCTGACTTTCCCAACTGTTGCCACATAAATTGTGAATTCAGTCTCTCCATCCAAGCCAAGAGTTTGATCTAGTATTTCCTGGTTGTATGCACCAATTGCACAAGTTCCGAGCCTTAGTGATTCACAGGCAAGGTAAAGATTCTGGCAGACATGCCCGCTATCTTGTGCGATCATCTTGTATGCTAGGGGACCATAGCGCCATTCTGTACGATAAGGGATGGCGGACCAGATGAAGACAAGGGCGCTTTCCAGAACATATTGCTCGTAAGTTCCCTCATGAATATCAAAAACCAACCCCTCATCGATTTTTAATGGCAGGAGCTTATGTTCAATCCCCAGGTAACGATAGAGTCCTACCTCAAGTCCTTTGACATGGTTTACAAAAAGATAGGTTTCAAGAGGATGTCGAGCACCTGCTGAAGGCACAGTTTTCATAAGAGCCTGGCCATTGCCAATCACTCGATGTACACCTTGCGTAGCCCAAAGCAAATAAGATAATTCCTGCAAGGTGAGTGGATCACCAGTATAAGTGCGACGACTTTTTCGATTATGGATTGCGTCGAGGAAGGGATAATCACCAAGCGAAAAAGATTCCGGTGAAACCAGATCGACAAGGACTGAATCCGGAGGGTAGGGTTTTTGAGTCGGTGGGTGAGGCATTCCCTCTCTTTGATCCAATTTAAGGTTATCCCAATCATTCCAAAGGTCCGCTTTTAGGAATTCTCGGTTTTCTAAATTTGTTTTCATGTTCATTCCTTAAGGTTTAAGAAGGATTCAAATTTAATGCCCCACACCTTATCGATAAGTTGGGGGAGCATAATGCTTGAAGAGTCCTGCAAAGTGATATTTGCAAAAGGGGTAAGATGAGTCTGGACGAGATTTACTTCGATGAGTACCGTGTTGTTTTTCCAGGCAAGGAAGGGTAAGGATGCTGCATGCTGTACCAGAGTACTGGTACCGATAGATAGGAAGATATCACAATTTTAGGATTCTTTATAAAAGCCTGTGGTGTAGCTAATTCTTCTGGGTCATTTTTTCCCATAATTCGTTTTTGGCTTCCCTAAAGGTTGGGATTCCACTTTCAGCAGAGATCCCGGCACCAGTCAGGATGATTACCTTGCCATCAGCCGGAATTGAACTGATCAAATCAGCAGGTAAATTTAACGATTCTGTGTTGCAGATAATGAGTTCTCTTTACGAATTTCGAATCTTGTTCCAGTAGCGGAATATGCCGTCTGCTGACATCTCCGATGAGATGGCAATGTTGTACTTTTTTAACGCCTCTGGCGAAAGTCCAGCCAAATCTGAACGTTTATTCATCCAAGCGCCATACTTATCTCTAACAATTTGAAGGGTCGGATTTGAAGGCATAATATCTTCCATCCAGTTCAGTAGTTCATCAAGTTCCTGTTCCAAGGCTTTTAGATGCCAAGCCGCATCTTGGTGAATGCCAAAATGGGTAGGAGCAAAAGCCATAATATCTTCACTTTTAAATATTTGGATACTCTGACGCCATTTTACCGGATCGAATTCAGGTGGGACGGATGGCAAACGCACGAATGGAATTCCATGCACGTGTACCCCTCCAACATCTCCACAAAAACATACCCCATCTAATAGATAGCTTATATGATGGTTTGCATGACCAGGTGTATCTAACGCACGCAAGGTTAAACCATTAAGCTCAATGAGGTCATTATCTTCTAAGGGATTGATTAGTTCTGGTGGAACTGGATGAAAATCCCCCCATAAAGTCCTCATCTGGTTGCCATAAATGCGTTCAGCACTAGCAAGTAATTTTTCCGGATTACGTAAATGCGGGGCACCAACGCTATGGACATGGATCCTGGCACCGTTACGAGCCCACCAGCCAGCTGAACCGGCATGGTCTAAGTGGATATGAGTGAGGAAAACGTCGGTAATATCGCCTGGTTCAAGGTTATAAGCAGAGATGCCTCGGATTAAGGATGGCAAAGTTGAACCCGGACCACATTCGACCAATACACCTCCATCTTCAGATTGAATCAAGTAAACTCCAATCGTATTTGAGATCCCCTGGAAATTAAGGTCAATTGTGTGGATATTATTCATGTATGATTTTAATCCTCATTGGTTTAAATAATCAGTAAAGCATTTATTTTTTTTATCTGATTCCAATTCGTGGGATTTCCACAGAATCGTGATATAGAAAAATATTTTAACATGGAGATTAAAATATTAAGGTTGGAGAAATATTAAAAGGATCAGGTACTGCGTATATCCGAATTACTGAAACATGAGATATTGAAAAATACCCAATTCGATCTAGTAGATTTTCAGGAATCTGGTGGAATTGATTGGAGCAATGGAGCAAGTAAGATTGGTATATATTGGTAGATTTAAGAATAGGTTCAAACATAGTATAATTTTCTGTATGTAATAGGAATAGAAAGAGATTTAGTATTTCCTGTTGATGCTTATTTTCCTCATCATTTACCAAGTCGATTACCAATCGCTTGCTTCAGTTTCCAAGGTTAAATATGAATAAATCTACTAAACCAGCCTAAAATTTTCCTGACGATCAAGCTGTATCTGTATTTCATATTGAACAAAAAGATCATAGTAAACATATATTTTTCAGGTATGTAGGAATGAAAATATTAATAGGTTATTATCAAAGGAGTGGGAGCACCCTTCTACAGCACATATTAAACGAACATTCCATGGTTCGTTCCTATAGTGATGTCAGCTCCCTTATTATGCTTCCAATTATATTAGCGGGTTATGAACCTAATGAATGTGTTTGTATAAAACCTCTTGATGTTTTTTTCATGATCAAGAGGGAGTCTTTTTATCAGAGGTTTGATAAATATATTTGGCTGGCGCGAGATCCGAGAGATTCCTACATCTCGGCTTTTGAGATGAAATTTGCATATAATTTCTGGTTTCCAGGGAGGAAATTGCGTGGTATCGATATAGGACTTCTGAAGCGGTGGCGACTAATATACCATCAATATTTTAAAGACCCACAAAGGTGGTACCTTTTGAGGTATGAGGATTTGGTGTCAAGCCCGAGGCAAGTTTTGATGAATTTATTCCGTTATCTTGAGGTACCTTACGAGGATGTGTACCCATTCAAAAGGCACAACTTATTAAGTGGAGGAGATCCCAAATTAAGGAAGACAAAGTCAATCCACAAAAGATCCATCTTCCGTTTTAGGAAACAGATGCCTCAGAGACAGCAAAGAGTATTTATTTGGTACCTCCACCAAGAAATGCAACAACTGGGTTATTTATAATTTACCTTATTTTTTTTTACTATTAACCATTAATAAGCATCTTCTCCAGTGATAAACAAACAGATTCTTGGTTAACGCTGGGCAAGATCGATTACCTTAGATATTTCTTAGCGACACTTTTATTGTAAGGTGCTCTGCGGTTGGGACAACCCTGCCTGGGGCAAAGCTGACAATTAACAAAATCCGTTTCAGTTTCGAAGAGGATGCCTGATACACTCTGGCGAGGGATCATTAATAAAGAGTCAGTTAAGCTTACACCAATTGTTTTTTCTGGACTCCCCAATAAAGAAAATAAGGAGGTTTGAGCTTGAAGAGGCCAATCTTCAAGAGAACCTGGGTTCATTGTCGCGGTTTTCTTCAAGCCATATTCCTGTTTTATTTGTTTGAAAAGACCTTCAACAGCTTTTTCAAGAGCTAAACCTGTAATAAAATCCGCAAAATATCTCGTAATAATATCGTTGAATGAATTTTTCCAGGAATCCAGCTCGATGCCACAGGTGGCGATGTAGGGGAATGAACGATGTACGCCTTCAAGGTTTGTAGAGAGTACCTGGCTTCTAAATCCAATTCCATTTAGGTGAACAATTTGATTGTCCATTTTATCGATTGAAGTAATAGTAAAAATCGCTTTCGGTTTAGCTACATTTCTAGCCTCAGTTACAAGGTTAAGAAGATCTTTGGCAGTTGAACTTCCAGCTTTTATTTTTAGTCCCCTAGCAATTGTATTAAAATTTGGTTGGAAATCAGAAAAATAAATTACTATTGGGTCCATGAGGTTCTCATTGTATATTGGATTTTGATGTTGACTTTTCGGAAGTATACTGATTTTGTATAATACAATATTTTATAACGGGAAATCAACACTTAATATGGCTGTATTCGTGTACTCATAGTTGTTTCTTAGATAGATCTCGTAATTGGCTGCTTAATTTTTCGGCAGTTTCTTGGAATAAAGCAAGTCGATCGCGCTCTTTTTTGACGATAGGTTCAGGTGCTTTCTCTGGAAAGGGGCTATTTAGTAAGTTCTTTAGTCGTTTTACCTGATCTAAAATCTCTGATAATTCAATCTGTAATCGTGTCCGCTCTTCTTCCAAATCAACCATATCAGCCAGGGGTAGGTAAATCTCCACCGGACCGGCAACGATGGCAATGTGGTCTTGTGGTTTTTGACCAAGTTCTTCGACAATTTTTAGTTTTTTTTCGTCCAATCGAGCGAGTGACGCCATGGATTTCGCCTCCCGGATAAGGGTATGGGTAAAATCTCCAGCAACGATGAGAGCGGGAAGTTTTTGTCTGGGTTTGACATTTTTTTCAGCTCGTAGATTTCGAACTGACCTGACGATATCCTGAAACAAGGTGAAATTTTTGATGTAGTCGTCTTCCCACTCGACTGGTTCTCCAGCCATAGGCCAGGGTGCAATGATTAAAGCCTCCGCCCAGTTTGCGTCTTCGGGGAGTAGCTGGTCAGAATGTAACTGGGCAGCTTGTTTGAGGTGGCTGTATAATTCTTCGGTGATAAAAGGGGTAAATGGATGCAATAAGCGGAGGATGCAATCCAAGATACGGATCATCAAATCGATGGTGTAATATGCTCGATCACCGCCTTCTTGGAGTTGAAGCTTGGCGATTTCAAGATACCAGTCAGCGAATTCGCTCCAGAAAAAATCATAAATTTGCCTGCCTGCTTCACCATATTGATAGGAATCGAAGAGTCTTTTAACATCTCTGAGAAGTGTTTCTTTACGTGCCCAGATGAAACCATCTGCAAGTGTCCTATCTGGTTTATTTTGAGGTACTTTGGGTGCTTTTGAGATGGAAAAAAGTACAAGCCTGCAAGCATTCCACAATTTATTCGCAAAGTTTCGATTAGCTTCCACTTTTTTCAGTGAGAGGTTCATATCATTACCAGGGGAAGATCCTACTAGTAATGTGAACCGTAGTGCATCTGTTCCCATTTCATCCATTACTTCTACTGGATCTATGACATTACCATAGGATTTACTCATTTTCTTACCGTGTTCATCCCGGATAAGACCATGCAGGTACACTTGGTTAAAGGGGACCTGACCGGTAAATTCCAAACCACTCATGATCATTCGTGCTACCCAAAAAAAGAGGATATCATACCCAGTTTCCATCATTGTTGTCGGATAAAAATACTCTAGATCAGGGGTTTGATCGGGCCAGCCCAAGGTGGAAAATGGCCACAAACCTGAAGAGAACCAGGTGTCTAAGACATCCGGGTCTTGAAAAATATTTTCCGAACCACAATGTTCACACAAGAATGGATCCCGCCGGCTTACAGTGAGTTCCAGGCAATCTTGACAATACCAGACAGGTATACGATGACCCCACCAGAGCTGTCGAGAGATACACCAATCCTGAATATTTTCCAACCAGTTGAAGTAAACCTTTTCAAACCGTTCCGGGATTATCCTGATTCGACCCTCTTGAACGGCTTCAATGGCTGGGGAAACAAGGTCTTCCATTTTGACAAACCACTGTGTCGAGATCATCGGCTCGATGATCTCGCCGCCACGCTGTGAACGGGGTACCTGATGGATGTATTCTTCTTCTTTGACTACTAGACCAGCTTCTTTCATATCTTCCCAAATGTTTTGACGGCATTCAAAACGATCTTGTCCTTGATATGGGCCTCCATTCTCGTTTACTCGAACAGATTCATCCAACACCGAGATGATATCCAACCCATGTCGCTCACCAATTTCAAAATCATTAGGGTCATGGCCAGGGGTTATTTTCAAGGCCCCTGTGCCAAACTCCAAATCAACATAACTATCTGAAATTACCGGGATTTCCCTTCCTAAGACGGGGACAAGGACCTTCATACCAACATATTTTAGGAATCTTGGATCTTCAGGATGTACTGCAACCGCGGTATCACCGAGAATAGTCTCTGGTCTAGTAGTCGCCACCGGGATAAAATCTTCCTCGGTTCCACCAACGATCCTGTATCTAAAATAATACAGTTTTCCAACCTCTTCATGGTATTCTACTTCCAGGTCAGAAACGGCAGTTTTTAAACCAGGAGACCAGTTGATCAATCTTGGGCCTCGATAGACCAGCCCTTTTTCGTAAAGGCGGACGAAGGCTTCGCGAACAGCTTTGGACAGACCCTCGTCAAGCGTGAAACGTTCGCGGCTCCAATCACAAGAAGCGCCCAAGCCCCGAATTTGACGAGTAATATGACCTCCAAATTCCTCTTTCCAAGCCCAAGTACGCGCCAGAAAAGCCTCTCGGCCTATTTCTTCTCTGCTTGTTCCTTCAGCTTGAAGTGCCTTTTCTACCTGCAACTGGGTCGCGATACCAGCGTGATCGGTTCCTGGCACCCAAAGGGTTGGAATACCTAGCATGCGATGGTAGCGGATCATCAAGTCTTCCATGCTTACAAACATAGCATGACCCAGGTGAAGTTTCCCTGTTACATTAGGAGGCGGTATACTTATAACATAAGGTTTTATATATGGATCATGGTCAGGTAGATTGGGGTCATTCTTTGGCTTAAAATAATCGCGTTGTTCCCACATTTTATAAATTCTTTCCTCGATTGATTTAAAATCATAAGTTGTTGGTAAGCTTGATTTTGTCATCATATCTCCATTTGTATTTAATGATTAAGGTTTAATAGCAACCTGGATATTCTCATTCGAATAAATTATGTCCAGGGGAGGATTTAATGAGTGAGAGATGTCTATCGTTGAGGCACGGGTTATGCTCATTAAATCGGGGATGCTTGTTTTTAATGGTTCGAGTAAAGAGCGATTGGAAAGAACCAACAGTAATTTATTGAGATTGGTGTTCAATGGAAGAGATCGTTCGGATTTATATCTCCTCACCTGACTGGCGATCTCTATTAGCATATCTCCGATTTCCTCATACCAGTCATCAAGGAGGTTAGGTTGCGTTGAAGGCCAGGCAGAAGTATGAATACTTTCTGTTATTTGAATGGAATCCTGGCACTTCTTTTCTGTAAATAATTCCTGATATATTCTTTCCGTTACGTAGGGTAAAATAGGCGCGAAAAGTTTGATGATTGAATTTAGGACATGGTATAGGGTGTAAAGTGCGCCATCGCGACCATTCGAAGGTTTATAGAGGCGTTGTTTCGCCATTTCAATATAATTATCAGCAAATAGCCAAAAAAAAGCTTCGGTTTCCGCCTTAGCAGCAGCATAATCATAAGCTTTATAATGAGTAGTAACTAACTTGATAACTTTTTGAATTTTTGAAAGTGCCCATTTGTCTGCAGTTGTCAAATGAGTTGGTATTTCAACTGGGTTGTAATTCTCAATGAATGGAGTGCTGAATCTGGCTACATTCCAAATCTTATTAATCAATTTGGATCCGGTCTTAATTTTCTCCTCATTAATCACAGCATCCTTCCCAGGACCTGTACTTGCTGCCCAATAGCGTACTGCATCAGCTGAATAGTTCCGAATCATTTCCAGAGGTGCTAAAGGTCCTCCGCCTCGGCTTTTTGAAATCTTGCCCATTCCTTCTCCAGCAATACCCCAACCGGAAATCAAGACATTTTTCCAGGGTAGGGAATTCCAATGGTATTTCGATTTAAG
>CAZTJD010000110.1:0-14005 GCA_964613985.1 uncultured Anaerolineales bacterium | reverse complement strand
ACTATAGACTACGAATCATTTCCTGAAATTAAAGCTTACCTATCTGTCTCCAGTCCCCAAGGTCTGCCCATAGGTGGATTGACCAGCACTGATTTTACTATCGCGGAAGGGGGGATTCCTGTCCCTGAATTCGAAATATCAGCCATTCAAGATCTGAAACAAACGCTTTCTTTTGTGTTGGTCATGGATATAAGTGGGAGTATGCATGGTAAACCAATATCAGATTCAATTTCAGCAGCAAAAAAATTCGTTGAGAACCTCAATGTTAACGATGAGATTGGGGTGATTTCATTTGCGGATGAAGTTACGGTTGTCCAAGAGCCTGTTTCGGATAAGATAAAGGTTATATCAGCTCTTGATACGTTAACTGCCGGAGGAAACACGGTCTTGTACGATGCCTTATACCAAGGATTGGAATTATTACGGGGTGTCACTCACAGAAAAGTCCTCATTCTTGTTACCGATGGTGTGGATTCCCAAATTAGCACCCATACCCTACAGGAGGTAATCAATGAAGCTGTTGCCCTTGGAATACCAGTAGGGACCATTGGATTTGGCTCTGTTGATTCAGAAGAATTAATGACGTTGTCCAAGGCGACCAATGGAATATCTCAGATTCAACCGGACTCATCTTCTTTAGATACAATCTTCACCAGGGTACTGCTTTTATTACGTCAACAATACCTTTTACAATATCAGTCTTCTCTACTAGATGATGGGACAGAACACAACCTTTTGGTTACAGTACAGGTTCAAGGTCAACCATACTCAGCTACAGCATCATTTATCCCAAAGTTGAAAGAAATAACGATTGCCCTTCCTGACTACAGCGAAGGACAGATCGCCAGCGGTAGTGTTCATTTCGCACCTGTAATTTCTTCTCCTAATCCTATTATCAGGATGGACATCTTCATCGACAGAACTCCTTTGAATACTATAGTTGCTGAGCCATTTGAGTATAACTGGGATACACGACTGGTTGATGAAGGACCTCATCAGATATTATTTTCGATAACAGATGATATGGGAAATCATGGTGAATTAACAATCAACCTTGTTGTTAAACAAATGTTGGATATAACAATTGATACACCTGCTAATGGAGATCAATTGAGTGCAGTTTCCCAAATCAAAGTCAGTGCAGATTCAGAGGAACAAATTTCAACTGTTGATTTTTTTATTGACGATTTACTACTTGAGTCGTGTACTGCTCCACCCTATGAAGTTAATTTTAATATTGAATCCGTTGATCCTGGTGACCATCAAATACTTGTGGTTGCCTCTGACGTCTTAGGAAATATCTCGCAGGATGTTATATATATCGAAGTTCGACCACCCATCTTATTGGAGTTTTCCACACCGAAAAATGGCTCTGAAGTAAGAGTTACCGCAGATATCGCATTAGATGTAGACGCACAATACGGGATCAGAGAAATCATCATCCAAGTAAACAACAAAGCAATAGCCACCTTGACGGAACCACCCTGGAAAACCAAATTGCCACCCTCAATTTTTAAAAAAGGACTGTATGCGATCTCCGCAATCGCTATAGACCAGAATGGGCATTTAGCAGAAACTGAGATAACAATAGAAATTCAAGGAATCCCTTTCTCGTGGTGGATAATCCTTATTGCTGTCGTGTTGTTGATAGGTATTCTTGTGGCTATGTTACTCCTATATAAAAAAGGTCTTGTGGAATCTGGCTAGCGTAAATGATTAAATACGATATCCTTATCAGGTAATCTCAACCCCAAACACAGTGAGAACACCTCAAATCTCCTCGGTGTAATAATGTTAAACCTAATAAAAAACAATTTTTGCTGTTCGGGATGTAAAAAACAGTAGAGATCATCGAAAGAAGAAGAGATGCCATTACAAATTGGACAAACACTCAAATCTCGCTACCGCATTGTGAAACTACTAAGTCAAGGTGGATTTGGTGCTGTTTATAGAGCCTGGGACATTAACATGGAGCGACCTTTAGCACTTAAAGAAAATCTCGACACATCCCCAGAGGCACAAATTCAATTTAAAAATGAAGCACAAATTTTATTTGACCTGACCCATCCCAATTTACCTAAAGTGATCGACCACTTCATCAACAAAGGGCAGGGACAATACCTGGTCATGGAATATATCGATGGGGAGGATCTTCAAACAATGCTAGATAGACTTGGAGGTCCGCTTCCAGAGAATCAGACGCTTTACTGGTTCAAACAAGTTTGCGAAGCACTCATATTTCTTCATAGTCAAAAACCACCCATTATCCATAGGGATATCAAACCTGCTAATATCAAGATCACGTCGAGTGGCAAGGCAATTCTGGTAGACTTCGGGATTGCTAAAATCTTTGATCTCAATCTACGAACCACTGTAGGTGCACGAGCAGTTACACCTGGGTACTCTCCACATGAACAATACGGCCATGGGAAAACAGATATCCGGACGGATATTTATGCCTTGGGTGCTACATTATATACCCTCCTTACCGGACAGGTCCCGGTTGAAAGCATTAATCGAGTAATTAAAGATTCATTGATTCCCCCTCAAGAGATAAATCCAACCATCTCTCCAGGTTTAGCAAGAGCAATCACACAAGCAATGCAGATGGATCCGGATCAGCGCCCTATCAGTATAAAATCTATGCTATACACGATCAACGCACCTGCTACAGTATTATCCAATCGGCGATCATCCCAAAGCTCTAGCACTCAACCTATCTTTCCTTCTGGGACTCTAAAAACTCAAACAACCGTCCCTGCTCGAAAATACTTCCAAAAATGGCTCCCCTGGGCTGCTGTTCTTATCTTGGGTATCATTCTGATTGCTGTTTTTGGGCAGAATGGTGAGATACCTGGTGGGGAACTTACAAGCACCAGCTTGAGCGTAGCTGGTATTCTTGAGAACACACCAAAGCCTGCTAGTAATGATGTCGAAAATATTCTCCCCAGTTTTACTGCACCCGTATTTCCAACGCTGATCCTCAAACCCTCCAATCCTTCTCCTTTGCCCCCTTCACCAACCATCGACATGGTAATTCCACCTGCATGCACGCAAAAAGGTCAAACCTGGGCATCTCCTTATGACGGGATGATACTTTCATGCGTACCAGCTGGAAAATTTGCGATGGGTAGTTGGGATGGAGATGCGGATGAGAGTCCAGTACATCCTGTCTATCTTGACGCCTATTGGATGGACCAGAATGAAGTGACATTTACTCAATTCAACCATTTCATGGTCGAAGAGAATTACGCGGCTACGCCCTGTGCTGATGGGGATGAGTACCCGGTTTCTTGTGTCAGCTGGTACGACGCTCAACATTATTGTGATTGGGCAGGGCGGCGATTACCCACAGAGGCTGAATGGGAGAAAGCAGCAAGGGGAGGACTTGAAGGGATGAAATATCCATGGGGAAATGATACCCCGGTGTGCTCCCAAAGTGCGCCAAACGGCACTCAATTCGATAATTGTGGTACCCATCCGGTTGCTGTCAAGACCTTCTTACCTAATGGTTATGGATTGTTCGATATGGCAGGTAATGTCTGGGAATGGATAATGGAATATTACCAGGCTAATTTTTATAATGAATATCCACCCGACGGATGGCCCCCAAATCCGTCCGGACCCACATCGGGACCACTCCCTGGAATGCGTGGTGGCGGGTGGAAAAGTCTTATCGGTGACCTGCGAGTTTCTAATCGCGGTGCTGGCAATCCATTTGGAAGCGAGTTTCTTGGGTTTCGATGTGTTGCAGATCCAGGCTCCTGAAAATAAAGATTTACCAATTCCCGAGCTCATCTATCCGTATTAAAACCGCGGAAAGGGATCCCCGCACTGCAATTGGACAGGATGCTATTCTTTCCCACACCTGTCAGCCAGATGTACAATCAAGTCTTTGAATGGGATCTTAATTTTTCCTAACCTAAGTAGCTGATCGAAAAACCTCAATCGTAATTTAATGAGTTTATTCCAGTACCGCTAAACAATTAATGACGTTTTTTACCTTATAAGAACACTGTTGAGGAATATAAGCGTGTATAATTAAACTATGAAGACTTTCTCCGAGATAAAAAAAATCATAAAAATCCAAAAACCATACCTGGATGAACGCTTTGGAATAAAAGAGATTGGTATCTTTGGTTCATTCGTGCGAGGAGAACAAAGACTTGATAGTGATATTGATGTCCTGATTGAGTTACACAGACCTTCGCGGATTAGCTTAATTGACCTGGTTGAGTTGGAGTACTATCTCCAAGATTTGCTAGGGACTGAAGTAGATGTTGTCCTTAAAAATAATCTTAGGAGACGGATTGGTAAAAGGATCTTAAGTGAGGTCGTGCAGATATGAGCCATGAATTCCTAGATTACGTCGAGGATATTCTAGATGCCATGGAAAAAGCTGAGTTGTTGGTGCAAGAGATCACATTCGAACAATTCGAAGCTGATTTTCGGATCCATTACGCGGTTACAAGAGCTTTGGAAATTATTGGCGAAGCTACAAAGCGACTTCCGGATAGCATTAGGAAGACCTATGAAGATATCCCATGGATAGGAATGGCAGGAATGAGAGACCGTATCATCCATGCTTACGATACGGTTGATCTAGAGATCGTGTGGGAAGTGGTAGTAAAAGACATTCCGATCCTTAAACCTAAGATTAAAGAAATTTTGAAAGATTATGAGGAACGATCCCCTTGATCGTTTCGTTTGGGAATCTAAAACTTTTAGGTTAGAGAAACCGTTTTTTTCCAGCCTCAAGGGTCTATATACTTGTCGAAAAAACACATCGATCCTAAAAAGATCTTTCCCATAAAAAACATCGCCTCGAGTACAGGCCTTGGATCACGAAACAAGCCGCAATCCACCTTTCGGTCATGGATCAGAAAAAATCATGTCCTAAAGCCCCACACAAATTCATTCGTGAAAATTCGTGTCAATTTGCGGCTCAATGATTTCGATCGCAGTAGATATAGACTGCCTGGCGCACGAATGCTGCCCCTCCCTCTCGAATGCACTCGTAATTGGCGGCAAAACGCGGGTCAGTAATCCACATATCGGACAGGTTGCGTAGGAATTCAACCTCACAGGTATAGAAGTACCTGTTCAGGTAAACAAAATAATCTCCCACCGCAGCCTGTACTTCTGGGTCATCCGGCTCGAGGTCAGGATCAGGCCCTACCATGCGCAGGGTGATCTCACCGCCTTCGCGCTTGATCGCTTCTTTTTTTTCCTTGCTGTAAGACTTCCACTTACGCTGCGATTCAGCATATTGCGGGATATCACCCCAGCGCTGACGGGCTTCCTCTTCATATTGGGATTCGTCAAATCCTTCAAATAACTCGTTATCTTCCATGGTCCATTCTCCTTTGAGAGTTTCAATGGTCTCGTCGATGGTCTCAATCAGCCGTTCCAGTCTCCCGGCATGGTTGACCAGGGCAGCACGGTGGCTTTGCAGCGATTCCACCATGTTGAAATGAGGCAGGTTCATGAGAAGCTCGATCTCTTTCAAGGGCACTTGCAACTCACGGAAGAACAGGATCTGCTGCAGTTGCAACAAGTTCTCCCGGTCGTAGTAGCGGTAGCCGTTTTCGCCAATCTCAACTGGTGTCAGCAATCCAATCTCGTCGTAATAACGGATCGTACGCGTGGTCACACCAGCCAGGTCGGCGAATTCTTTGACGGTGTAGGTCATGATTTCACCTCGTTGGGGGCAATCATACACCTTAACGTTACGTTAATGTCAAGAGGGAGAAACCAGCATTGGAGGAGATAAAAAAGGACATTCCTACCCTTAGCCGAATGGTATTTTCATTCGTTATTATTTATAATTAGAAAACTGCATTAGAAAGTGTTTTCCGTTGGAGATTCTCATGCCTGTTCAGACCTCTTTAAATCCTGAAACAATCGACTGGCTCCTTGACCCAATTGATCCCGGCGTCCGATACCTTGCTCTGCGAGACATAATCAGGCTCAAACCGGATAAACCCGAATTGCTTGAAGCCAAACAACGCGCTCATTCCGAAGGTCCTATTGCCACCATCCTCGCTGCCATGGAACCTGAAGGTTATTGGGTCAAGCCCGGTCCCGGCTATAGCCCCAAGTACAAATCCATCGTCTGGTCTCTAATTAGTCTGGGGCAATTGGGTGCTTCTATCGAAATGGATGAGCGAATTAGTATTGCCTGTGCTTACCTGCTCGACAATGCCCTGACCAAGTTTGGACAATTCAGCACGAACGGCGCCCCTGGGGGTACAATCGATTGCTTGCAAGGCAACTTGCTTACCGCCCTGCTTGACCTGGGTTTTTCGGACGCCTTTCCAAACGATAAACGGATTGATGCTGCTTTTGAGTGGATGGCGCGCACCACCACTGGTGAAGGGATTGCTTCCATGGGGGACACCTTCACTCCCCTGCGCTATTTTGCAGGGAAAATTGGACCAGGATTCCAGTGTGGTGCCAACAACAAGCTGCCCTGCGCCTGGGGTGCGGTCAAGGTCATGCTCGCCTTCAGCCGCCTGCCAAAGGAGAAGCGGACCGCTCTCATCAACAACGCCATTCAGACTGGACTCGACTTCCTCTTCTCTGTCGACCCCGCCACTGCCGACTACCCCACTGGATACACCGATAAGCCCAGCGGCAACTGGTGGAAATTCGGCTTCCCCGTCTTCTATGTTACCGACCTGCTTCAACTGGCAGAAGCCCTGGTTGGGTTGGGATACCGAGACGACCCCCGCCTTGCCAACACCCTTCAGATCATCGCCGACGCCCGCAACGACAAGGGGCGCTGGTCGCTCGATTACCACTACAGCGGCAAGACCTGGCTCGATTTCGGCGATCGGCGAAAACCGAATAAGTGGGTCACATTGAGAGCGGCGAGGGTGTTGATGGATAATGTTTCATAATGTTTCATAATGTTTCATGATGTTTAGTGATGATTGATGATTGGAGAATAGAGATTGGAAATTAGAAATTAACGACCAGGCAGCAGGGAACAGCTACTAGATATCTATAAAAAAGGATAAAATAGCTACACCAGTTTACCTGTCATTTATCACATATCCTCCTTCACTCATAGCTCGTCACCTAACCCTGGTTTCCTGATCTCCCCCAGCCATGTCAAGAACTACCCTGCCTAAAATCTTCCCCACGTTAACAACCCAACGGATTGTGCTTCGTTCCCTTGAGGCAGAGGATGTCGTTGCGATCTACCGCCATTTCTCCGATCCGCAGGTGGTTAGATTCTTAATGGATCCCTTGGAAAGCTTGGGGGATGCGGAGGAAGTCTTAGGTCAGCTTCTGGGGATGTACAAAGCAGGAAAGGCGATGTACTGGGCTTTAACCTTAAAAACAACAGGTGAGTTAGTAGGAGTCTGTGGTTTTGAGAAATTCGGACCAGGCGAACGCGGCGAAGTCGGCTTCGACCTGGCACCCGCCTGGTGGGGCAAAGGTCTGATGTCCGAAGCGATGACTGCTGTGATCCAATACGGCTTCGAAAGGTTGAGGTTGAGTGAGATCAACGCAATAACGGCTGTCGGTAACCGCCGCGCCCAGCGACTGCTGAAGAGACTGGGGTTCCGGGATGGCGGGGGAAAGAAAGGCGAGTTGAAAATGCAGTTGACACGGAAAGGATGGAGTAGATATTAGGTATTGGAGATTGGAGATTAGCGACAACACTCCCACCCTTTGCCGCCGAGACATCCTCATCGCCGTTCGACCTCCGTACAAGATGCAATCATATGCTACAACACCAGCTTCCCTGATCATTAACAACAAAAATCAGTGAAAATCCGTGAAATCTGAGTTTTTAAACCCTCCCATCCACCTACCTCCACCTCGGCCTGGTGAAGACGAGGATGAACGCCAGGAATATCGTGATGATCCCAAGCATCAAGGTGATCAAAACCGGGACATTGTATTGTGTTGACTTTCCCCCCTCCCCCGCACTCATCGGCTGTTCACCCTGACTCGTTGAAACATCATTACCAGCTTGCTCCAATCCCTGTTGGGCAACCATTGAAGTCGGAGTTGGCGTAACCGGCACCGGGGACGGTTCCGGCATGTTCGTAAGCGTGGCAGAGGGGCGAATCAATAGCATATCCCCTGGAAAAATCAACGAATTCTCGTTCAGGTTATTGAGTTTCAGCAGCTCATCCACCGAAATATCATAATACACCGCGATCGTCCAGGCCGCCTGTCCTTCCCGGACCTCGTGGTAGATCACGCCATTCTCACCAGGCGTGCTGACTACAAAACCATAGGTATTGCCGGTGTTTGCTGGGTTGTTATCTAGAGTTGGCTGGGGAACAGCTGTGGCACTTGCTATCGCCCCTTCATCAATCCACCCCACATCCATGACGAACCATGACATCCCAAAACCTTCCGCATAACCGACTCCAATGTCCTCATAATCGGGTGAAATCATAGCGTTGAGGTGGCCATAATCCCCCTGCCACATGGATACAACCAGCTCGGGTGTGTTTAAACCAAGCGTACCGCTGCCGACATTTTCAATCACAAAAGCATTATACCCGGCGCCATACCCAGCAGCCTTAGCACGTTCATCTGGGTTTTTCCCGTCCGGACCGAGATGGCTCGAAATGTTATTCGCAGCTGACCAGGAAGCATGGGTTTGAGCGACACTCATCAGGATTGGATCAACCTGGTAAGGCGTTTGACCATAAGAAACCCTGAGCTGGTTGACCAGCTGAATGACCTGGTTGGCAGGATCAGTCTGAGCCTGGACGTCTAGGTTACTTTCCTGTAGACCAGCAACCAGGACCAGAATGATCCCAAGGCAAAGCATGCCCCATGTCCTCCATCCCCTAGGTAAACTGGCTTTTTTCATGATACTCATTTACGGTAAGATGATTATACTCGTCTATTACGATACAGGAAATCCACTGTTCCAAAAAAATTTTCCCTGGCCTGGAATCACTCGTCTCATCATCCCACATCTTCTCCGCAATTCTTCATTTAAGGTTTCCTGTTCCCCACCTGTCTTGACAAGGGAAATTAACAATGCTATAATGCAACCGGTTGCATAAATGAGAAAACGAAGATGAGCAAAAAGACTGTCCAAACCATAACAGATATCGCCAGACTGGCAAACGTCTCAAAATCGACGGTCTCGCGGTCGTTAAACGACAGCCCGCTGGTCAAAAAGGAGACCAAAGAACGTATTCAAGCCATTGCCCAGGAGCATAATTTCAGGATCAGTTCGCCTGCACGCAACCTCAGTATGCGCCAGAGCCACACCATCGCCTACGTTACGCATGCCTATCATATGAAATCTTTCTCGGTAGATGACCTGTTTGGCCTGGAGATCATGGGCGGTATTACCAATGGCTTGCACGCTCTGGGGTACGAACTGCTAATCGTCCATGTAGATCCGCGCGATACCGAATGGGCACACCAGTACCTCGATTGTCGCCGGGTGGACGGATTTATTCTCATGACTTCCATTCGCAAGCAGTGGCATATCAAAACCCTAATAGAGATGGAGGCGCCATTCATCGCCTGGGGTGTCCCATTGCCAAAACTCAAGTATTGTTCGGTATCAGGAGACGATCTCATGGGAGGAAGGCTCGCAACTGAGCACCTGATCCGCACCGGCAGGCAGCAGATTGCATTTCTTGGCGGCGCTATCGAAGAGTTGGAAGTACAGGATCGTTTCAGGGGATACGAGACTGCCCTCCAAGCTGCAGGGCGTGAGGTAAACCCAAACTTACTGGCCTATGGTGATTACTCACACGGTTCAGGAATTACTGCCATGCAGCAATTGCTGGAACAAGCTCCCGACCTTGATGCTGTCTTTGTTAACAGCGACCTTATGGCGATTGGCGCAATCAATGTCATTCATAACCGAGGCAAACGGGTTCCAGAGGATGTCGCCGTTATTGGATATGATGACCTTTCTATCGCAGCCTACAACAATCTGCCTCTAACGACCGTAAGGCAGAATATTCCTCTAGCTGGTAAGCTGCTAGCTCAAAACCTGATCCAGTATATAAAAACTGGCGCAGTAACGAACGTGACTATCCCAGTGGAACTGGTTGTTCGAAAATCAGCTTAAGGACATAATTTATCAACCATTTTTTTTTAAACCGGTATGAAACCGGTTGCATAAATAAGAGGTGTATTATGAATCAAATTCAACTAATCAATGCGGTAAGAGTATGGGAAAGAAGACTGGAAATTGAAAATGAGAAAAGGCGAAACGAGCAGGTTCAACCCTATGCTAACGCCCAGGCTGAGCTTCAGCGCCTCTGCGAGGAAAATAAGCCATTAAAGAAGCGGATCTTTAAACCCAAGCGGGAGCGCCAACCTTTCTCTCCCTGTTACAACCAAGAGAGTTACATACCCAAATACACAAAAACAGTGTAAGCCTTTTCCGATCCTTAGAAAGTTTAGAGATCAAAGAAACCGGATTTTTAAATAATCCGGTTTTTGTTTTCCCGTTTATCCATGTCCACGAGGTGGAGGAGTCGATTTTCTATTTTCAGTGCTATACTATCAATCACCATGTTCATTTCCATAACGATTTGACATGATTTGACATCTACTTTGGTAACGCATAGAAGATAATTTGATAGCGGTCTTCTAGTAGACTATGCATCATGATTCTTCTATTCGTGATAATGAGTGAAACGAAGCATCTCTCACATAGCATTAGAGATTCTTCAGTAGCGCTCTTTGCTACTGAAGAATGACAAATTTAAGAACCATGTTGGATGAGCTACTTGTAGTCTGTCAAAGATGAAGATTTGGAATGATTCGATTAATTCAGAGAGGCAGTTTTAGCAATTCCAAGGTAGAGATGCTTCATTCCGCTTTGCTCCATTCAGCATGACAATCAAAAGAAGGAAATCCTATGTCAACCTTCGATACCACACTCACAAACGCCCGTATCCTCGACGGAACCGGCAACCCCTGGTTCTATGGTGACCTGGCCATCCAGGATGACTGGATTGCAGCGATAGCCCCACCCAACAGCCTGCCAGAAGCCCAGCAAACGATCAACCTTGAGGGTCGCTACCTTGCGCCTGGCTTTGTCGACATCCACACCCATTCCGACCTATCCATCCTGGTCAACCGCAAGGCAGAAAGTGCCGTCCGCCAGGGGGTTACCACCCAGGTGATCGGCAACTGCGGCATGTCTCCCGCGCCTGTAGATGACGTTCATTTACACATGATGAAGGATTACTGGGGGACGATCAGCGACCAGCCGGAAGTAGGCTGGGGCTGGCGTTCCTTTGGCGAATATCTGCAGGCGATTCAGGATGGTGGTCTGGCGATCAACCTGGCAGCCCTCGTGGGTCATGCAGCGCTGCGGATCACTGCCATGGGCATGGAAGATCGCCATCCTACTCCACAAGAACTGGGTTGCATGGAGCGATTGCTGGAAGAAAGTATGCAAACAGGTGCCTTTGGGCTGTCAACCGGGCTTGTCTACCCACCAGGCTGTTTTGCCGGTACGGAGGAAATCGTCCAGTTATGCCAGGTTGTCGCCCGGTATAACGGTCTATACTCAAGCCACATTCGCGGTGAGCGTGAATCCATCCTCGATGCCGTGGCAGAAGCCATTTATATCGGCGATCAAGCTGGGGTTCCAGTCCAGATCTCCCATAATGCCCCCAAGTTCGGTGCCCCGCAAGCGGCTTCCGCCAACCTGCGCCTGGTGGAGGCAGCCCGCGCCAGGGGACAGGATGTGACCGTGGACAATGATGTCCACACCGACCTGGGTCCCGCTCTTTTCGAAGGACTGCCGCAAGAGCTCCATGATCGCCCCTTTGAGGAGGTCGTCACCCTGCTTCAGGATCCTCAAACTCGTCAGCGTATTCGGGAAGAAATCATCCGGGATGAGAAACCAGCGTTTGGTCCGGTGGGACTGCTAAAGCACGCCCAGTGGCACCGCATCACCCTGCTGCACGCCCCCAACACCCCGCAATGGCGTGGCCAGACCCTTGAAGCTATTGCCAGAGAACAAGGGCAGGAAGACCCATTTGACACCTATTTCGACCTCATCCTCGCCAATGGTGACCAGGCAGAGGCCATCTTCGATTACATCGACCCAGCCGATATCCGCCTGCTGCTGCAGCACCCAGCGGTAATGGTCTGTTCCGATGGGCAGGTGATGGCGCCTTATGGCTTTCTAAACGATCCCCCACCCTATTGCCCCTGCTGCTATGGAGAGTTCCCCGGTGTCCTTGAGCGTTATGTGCGCGACGACCCTGTCCTGACCCTGGAAGAGGCGGTCCGCAAGATGACGTTATTCCCTGCCGCACGCCTGGGGCTTTTTGGTGGAGGGCAGAAGACACGCGGTATCTTGCGGGTGGGAGCCCAGGCTGACCTGGTTGTCTTCGACCTGGAGCGCATCCACGACCGCGCCACTAATCTTTACCCCCATTCCTATCCCTTCGAAAATTATCCCCACCAGTATCCCGAGGGGATCGATTACGTCTTCGTTAACGGGGAGCTGGTAGTTGCGAATGGTGAACATACGGGCGCGCTGCCTGGCCGGGTGCTCCGTCATCTTGATTAAAGGTATAGGGAATTATATTTTCCTCTAGATAATTAAGATCTTCACCTCTTCCCTTTAACGCGCCTACTCCTTCATCCCCAGGAACACTTTGCAGGTCCCTGGTTCGATCTCACTGTGTTCAAAGGGCAGGGCTCTGGCTTTGAATCCTGCCTGCCTGATCAACCGCAACCAGTCTTCACTGCTGAACAAGCCGCAGATGTGGCGATCCACTACACAGCGGACTTCTTCAGCCCCTTCCCGCAACAGGTAGACCATGAATGAGAGGTAAGTCGTGTCGCCCTGATCGGGGTCCCAGGTCCAATAAGGTTTCAGGAGGTAAAGTGCAGGCTGATTGGATTACATCCCGGTAGAATCGTGCTTCTTCGGCATAATCTTCCGGTGCGGTGAGGATATGAAACCAGTCCGCCAGCTCAGTATATAGGAGGGGTAAAGGACCGTTCATTTTTGATGTTTAGTTAACAACTCACCCATCCTCACTCATCATCCATTTCAAGCAAGTGTGCATCCTATAAATCTCCCTCACGTCCAGACGCCTTTTTTGATTTGATATAATCTTCTTTGGATAATATGTAGAATAACTGTCCCTGATATTCCATTTCTTCTCGCTTTGCCCATACCTCGGAAAAATCAATCCCTGGTGTACTTGTCTGGACATCAATTCGCACAAAATCGTTGAGGATTGTAATTTCATGTGCCAGCAATTCTTCAACCGAGGTCAGAGAAGCTGTACCTAGACCTGCATCAACCAAAGCGTCCAATAATTTTTCTGCATTTGCTGGTGTTGCTTCGATAAGGATATCTAAATCAAATGTCGCTCGAGGCACACCATGCAGGACGGAGGCGATGCCCCCAATCACGATATATTTAACTTCTTTTTTTTGAAAGGACGAGAACACGCCCTTCAACTGGTTGAGCATCTTTTTTTTCCACTATTTGGGGGTTAACAGACAGGATCAGATCAGTAAACTCGCACAGAAGCTCTGCTCTTTCTTCCATGGAAAGCGACTGGAACCAGCGCGCCTTTTCTTCTATTGTTTCATCTTTTCGATCGTGGGAGACCCTTCTTTGCATATCATCACTCCGTTGATGATCGGGTGTTATTGTTGGATTCTACCACGAGTAAGATCAGGATTGATTATCAGGATGCCTCCAGACAGGATGCAATCCATACCTGCAGTGCGGCAGTAAGGGATTCCCAACTCACAGCTCCCTCGATCACGAGATGGTCCTCGGGGTGGTTTGCACAGGATACAACCTGATATTACAGGATTTTAGGGTAGATTTGAAATATAACCTTGGGTCAGGATGCCATCCTATCATTCATGCGACGGGATGGGAATCCCAAACTGCAGCTCTCTCGATCACGAGATGGTCCTCGAGGGAGTCCGCACAGGATACAACCTGATATTACAGGATTTTAGGGTAGATTTGAAATATAACCTTGGGTCAGGATGCCATCCTATC
>CAZTJD010000109.1:0-14071 GCA_964613985.1 uncultured Anaerolineales bacterium | reverse complement strand
ACCTGATTGTGGTGCATATTTACCTCCGGAAATTTTGATTAGTTTCTATCTAGTATATACTGATGGGATAAAAAACACACCCTTTGACATCCCCCTATGCCGGTGCTTTACGATTCGGATTATCCGCATTAGAATACGCCTATGAAACTGAATGACAATGGCGAAACACAACCCATTACTGTGAAGGAGGATACTCAACCATCCAAAGTGGTTGATGCAACATCTTCCGAGATAGCTCATCAAGAAGAATCCCCTTCACCCAAGAGAAAGAAACGAGTTGCCTGGTATTGGTGGCTGCTATTCTCCATTCTGCTTTTGATAGGCATCGTCGTCGTTAGCGGTTTACTCGGCTATTCGAGTGGAATCCAGGATCGACAGGCAAACGAAGCCACTCAGGTTGCCCTGGTCGCGGAGGAACAATTCAACTTGGGGATTCAAAACATGGAAGAAGGACGCTATTATATTGCTCAACAACACTTGAAATATGTCCTTGAATTGAATCCCAACTACCCCGGTATTATCGAAAAACTAACTGAAGTTGAATTGATTCTTAACGCAACGGCGACCCCTACGCCAGCACCTACAGCAACTCCAACACCCATTCCCTTTACGCCCACCCCAGACACACGCGGGGAGGCTGAACTCTTCGCCCAGGCAGAGGATTTTATAAAGAATGAGGAGTGGAGTTCGGCAATCGAAACCCTGGAGACACTTCGAAAACGAAACCCTGAATATCGAGCGATAGATATCGATGGGATGTTATATTTATCTCTGCGGCAGCGCGGCGTGCAAAAAATCAGTGAGGGCAATTTAGAGAGTGGTATCTATGATCTATCCCTTGCCGAACGATTTGGTATCCTGGATACAGAGGCCGATAGCTGGCGTACCTGGGCTCAATACTATATTCGCGGTGCCAGTTTTTGGGAAGTTGATTGGGGGCAGGCGGTGTATTATTTCGAGCAAGTTGCGCCTATGTTCCCCAATATGCACGACGGCACGTTTTGGACAGCCTCTCAACGGTACAAAGAGGCTTTAACCAATTATGCCGAAACACTTGTTGACCAGGAAAAATGGTGTGAGGCTGAAGAGGTCTATATAAAATTACGCGATTACACTGGAGATACTTCGCTGGACGAGACGATTGATATCATTGCTGATAAGTGCCGTTAACCTCCACAACCTCATCTTTTCAGGTCCTTTCCATCGCTTACTGATTTCAAATGCTGGTAAAAGTAATCTAAACAGGTAGCCTGGCATTATTTTCCTTGCGGGCAATTCCAATTATCCTATTTTCCCCCGTTTATCATAAGTATGCGAATCGCCTGCACAAACTTCGTCAGCGACTGAAGCTTTTATTTAGGGGCTTGATAACGCATTTTACGTTGATCGCCGGGATGATTTAACCATCAACGCCTGGTAAAACTTGGTAGAAAACCCAGGGATCGTCTGGATGGTAGTAATACACAGTTCGGTCTGGAAAAGCATCCATGACCCTGCGGTTTGGACCTGAGCCGCGATCCCAGATGAAGATCAAGTGTGAATCCAACATCGGATCTGCCAGTTCTAAAAGTACTGCGTAATCCCGCCAGTTTTCAGTTTGAACAATGATCAAAGCTGGGGGAAATGCTTTCACTTCAGGTTCATCAAATGGGGTTAATTTTTCCCTAGAAATGCCGAACATATTCTGCATTCCCCCAATTCGTTCAGGAATATAAAACGACAAGTTCCCTAACACCAAAAGGATAACCAAGGCGATTACTGCCAGTGGTCGAAAACGCACTATCCCCTTTTGGGTTTTGTATTGTTGAGTATTTTTTAGAGGCCAACCTGCAAGCCAGACGATGCCCGCCGCAGTGGCGATGGTCAGACTAAACAGTCCTTCAAAATAATAGCGTGGTCCTAACACCCAGGCTCCAACCCAGTAAGTCATGTAAATCAGGATCAAGACTGGGGCTACAGCCAACACCGCCCAGGTCTTTCGTTCCTTTCCTAATGCCCACAAGCCAAAAGGAAGAAAAAGCCATGAGATGCGCAACCAACCAAATAAGTCACTATACCCAGCGTTAAGGGAAAACTTCAGGTTTTGATAAGCATACTTCAGGTTATGACCTGCATCCGTCACGCCAAACCCGGGACCAAAACCAATCTTGTCATATTCCCACCATAATGTATAAGGATTAAGAAATGGATTACCAGTCACAGCAAACTGCCAAACCAGGTGTAAACTGCCAATCAAAAGAGCAATCCCACCGATTAATATCACCCTTTTCTTCGCAGCTGGTTTGCTGCGGAACAAGGTAATAATGCCTTGAATCCCGAATGGGACCGCTACGCCAAATGCTGTAAATGGACGGGTAAGAGCCAGTGCACCAAGTGCACTTCCGGCTACAAGCGGAGTTAACCAACGTGGTAGAGTTAAAGATTCATCAAAGGAATCCAACCAGGCGACAATAAGAACTAGAGCAAGAAATAATCCTAATGGGTGAGACAGCAACGCACCGCAATTCATCAAAAAGAAAGGGGATGTTGCGGTCAAACCTGCAGCGAGAAGTCCAATACTATCATTTAAAAGTTTTGAGCCAAGTCGAAAAGTCAACCAGACACAAAAACCAGCCAGGATCGGATTCACCAACCAACGGATACCAATCATTTCACCAAGGGAGAGAACCACTGGCCAACCTAGCGGATACTTTCCAAAACGGTAGCCCTGATAATCTACGACAAAAGGAACCAGGAAACTTTTGGGCTCAGGTGGGGAAGGGATTTTCAGCTTCCCATGAGCAATCACCTGGGCTTGCCAGAGATAAGCATATTCGTCCTCAAGGTGGGGAATCCCTTCGAAAATATTATGGGAAATCCAAGCTGCAGCAATGACAGCCAGGAAACTTATGATTAGGGCAATTTTTTCGGCGCGAGACATTTTAAGTTCAAGAATAAAATTTCCTTACACAGACATCCTTTCAGAACCTGATAAAGTTAGGCATTCAAGCCGAAATGATTTTCAGTGCAGCCAGTGTTTTTTCGTGCAACAGGCCATTAGTAGCACATATACCTCGGTTCAGTGCCAGAGTCCGCCCCAGGGAAAAATCGAGTTTTTTCCCATCAAGATCGGTAACACGACCTCCAGCTTCCTCAATGATAATTGAACCGGCAGCCTGATCCCAGATTTTTTCCCGGTAATCTAATCGTCCTGCTGAGAGAAGCCTGAGATAGATCTCACCCAGCCCGACAGCTAATACAGCATACTTTGCCTGGCTGTCCATGCGTACAGGCTCCGCCTGAACCCCTAATTCCTCTGCCAGGATATCAATCTGGTTGACATTGGTGTGTCCCGATTCAAAAGAACGCAACAATCTGGCCTGGGATGGATCAGACTGCAGGGAGACTTCTGCCCGAGAAAACTGGTCTTTTCCACTTTCGATATCTGATAAAGGGGCATACCAGGTTCCCTGTCCCCGTATACCTACAATTATAATACCTTTTACACCCATCAAACTCAATTCTGGACATCCTAAAGCCCCAACCTGGACCTGTCCATCCTGTACCAGGGCTAAGGCAACAGCATATTGGTTGCCCCGTAAAAACCCCTTGGTGCCATCAATTGGATCCAAAGTCCAGTATCTTTGGGCGGATTCCGCTGAGCCTAGATCAATCCAGCGGCACACAGTTTCCGGCGTTGCACGGGGAGTATAACGGCTGACGAAATCCGTAATTTTTTCCAAGGTTTTCGTTTCCTCAGGTTTTCGCAATGCAATAGAATCCTCTTCCCCAATCAGGCTATCATAGGGATATGCTTCTTCGAGAAGGTGACCAACCAGGGCTTGGGCGGCATAATCTGCAACCGTGACCGGGGAACGGTCGTCCTTGGTCAGTGCAGGCGTAACCATTTCCGCCTGTACTGTCTTCACCAAAAGGGAAGCTACGGATACAGCATTGATGGTGAATTGTATTTCGGGATTATCAAACTTAAGCATTCTTTCTCCATTTATTTTTCTAGTAATGGATTAATGAAAATGCAAAAATATTAGAATGAAGATAAACTACATAGATCATCATGTTAGAAATTACAACAGCATTAGCTATATCCATATATAACCATCTCTGTGTTATATATGGATTTTTCGTCAAATTCTCAGAGACTTTCTCCTGCTCGAGATTTTTTTTCGGATTCGACCACACCAGTTAAATCATAAACCATTGCACCAGTTATACGAATGGGTATGATTTCTCCAACGGTCAATTCATCTTCAACAATCACCAGACCATCGATCTCCGGGGCATCGCGGTAGCTACGACCAATTGAGATTCCATCACCGCGACCTTCAACAAGAACATCCAGCTTTTGACCGATGAAAGATTGGTTGCGCTCCAGCGAAATCCCCTGTTGAAGTTCCATTAGCCGCTCCCAACGCTCCTGCTTTACTTCAGAGGGCACAGGATCACCTAAAGTTTCAGCCGCGGTACCGGGTTCGAAGGAATACTGAAAAGCGCCAACGCGGTCGAAATGGATTTCCTTGATGAAATCCAGTAAACATGCAAAAGCTTCTTCTGTTTCACCAGGAAAGCCAACAATAAAAGTAGTCCGAATGGCCAACCCGGGGATTTTGACTCGCATTTTGCTGAGGGTGTGAAAAACCCAGTCCAGGTTGGCGGGTCTTTGCATCGTCCTCAACACCTCGGGATGGGCATGCTGAAGCGGCATATCCAGATAAGGAAGGATCTGTGGCTGATTCGCGATGATGCCAATCAACTCATCTGTAACATAACCTGGATAAGCATACATTACCCTGATCCAATCCACTGATGGTACTTCTTCGACCATGTGCCCTAACAAATCAGCCAATCCATTCTTCATTCCCAGGTCACGACCGTAATCCGTTGTGTCTTGGGCAATTAGAATGATCTCACGAACTCCCATGTCTTGCAGGATACGGGCTTCATTCACAATTACATCTACCGGTCGGCTGACTACAGATCCTTTAATGAGCGGGATTGCACAAAATGCGCAGGGCCGGCGACACCCATCAGCTATTTTAAGGTAAGCGCTGTTTCCTTGGACCGCGACTCTCGGAACACCTGCCTCGTCCAAACCAACCTTAGGCGTATCCGGAAGATGGTACAGCGGTTTAGGATGCTTCCCTTCCCGCAAGGACTCAACCACCTTGAGGATATCCATCCAACGTCTTGTCCCCAGGACACCATCGATTCCTGGTACACGTTTTACAACTTCAGCGCCATAGCGCTGGGTTAAACAACCTGCGGCAATTAACAACTGATCCTGCCGTTTCCCGTTGGCGAATTCCCTCAATACCTGGTAGGACTCATCCTTTGCGGGAGCAATAAAACCACAAGTGTTAACGATAATTACCCCCGCCTCTTCCGGGACTCCAACGAGTTGGTAATGGGCATCGAGAAGCAATTGAGCCATCGAATCCGAATCGACCGTGTTCTTAGCACAACCAAGGGAAGTTATATGAAAAGTTTTCAATATTATTTCAATTCAATCAAGTGTCAACCTGCATACCAATATAAATGACCTCATAACACTCAACAACCTGACTTTGAGAAATTGAGTAAATGACTGCTTATGCTATCATTGGTGATTTTTGTTGTCTCAGTGCTGCTCCATCGGAGGCGATCAAAAAATACAAGGATAGTAGTTCTATCCTCCTCTTTGGATCTAGCATTACTCCGGCGTGGGTGTAGCTGTGATCTCAGGGGTCTCAGTTGTTGTCGTGGTAGGGGATAGGGTAATTGTCGGTGTTGGTGTCTGAACACCGTTAACTGTGATAACAAAGTTGATCACTTCACCAAAGTTCCCCAGGGTTCCCAAATCCTGGTCGTTGTAAAAAACCTTTAAACCGGCCCCATTTCCCGTAGTAATTTCAACATATTTATCCCCTGCAAAGCCATATATATTGCCGGGAACAATCCGTCCATCAAATTCAACTTCTCCATCAACAGTAATCCGCATCCAGGCACGCTGTTGAGCAATAATTTGAACCTGGACAGCCCCTTCCAACAATTCTGAAACATAAATAACTTCCTGGGTCTGTTCAGAAACAGGTCTTTCATCAACACCACCGCTTCTTGGACTCTCCTCCAACAAAGATGATGTCGTTGGTGTGAGGGTGGGTAGCTGGGTAGGTGTGGGGGAGGGGTGTAGTACCTCTGCAATGGATGGTGCTGTGGGTTCAATGTCTTCGACGACTCGTAAGGCCGTGACTTGGATAGCCCCCCAGATAATGAACAAGATCAAAAATAACCCTAGCAAGATACCAACGATCAAATCCCGAGATAAAAACTGCCTCTCTCGCCTGGGCGCATTATTTTTTTGAAGAGCAGGGGTGACTTCACGCTTTGGAGTAGACTCAGCCAGACGAGACTGTAATCCATCCGCAAATTCTAGCAACAACTGGTCGGAGTCCAATCCAAGGAAAGTGGCGTAATTTTTAAGCATGCCCCGTCCCTGTACTGTTGATGGGAGAGCATCAATTTCTCCAGCCTCCAAAGCATTCAAATATCGGATTCGCAAATGAGTATGTTGTTCCACCTCTTCCAGGGTAAGATCAAGGGTTTCCCTTTGTGATTGAAGTTGTCTTCCGATATTTTGAAAATCCGTGTGGGAACCGGATTCTACAGTTTCCTGGAATATTTTTTCTGGCTGAGAATCATCCTTTAGGACCTCCATCGCTGACCAGGGATCGAGGTCAAGAGCCTCAATCAAGGTGTCCGTATTCAACCCTAGATACCCCCCATAAGATCTTATAAATCCTTTGACCTGGAATTGAGAAGGCAACGCGTCAAAGTTCCCAGACTCCAATGCTTTCAGATAGCGCAACCGGATATGGGTTTCATTGGCAATATGTTCCAAGGTAAGATTCTTTGCTTCACGCGTTTCGCGGAGTTTTTTGCTGACGACTCTACTCATATGATTTATTATACAGGAGAATGTCCAACTAAGTGTTTTGGGAGCTTCTTTTATTATAAGGATGGGAATATAAAAACCGGTCTGAAAGCATATGTCCGTTTTCAGACCGGTAAATATGGATGCGCTAAATTGGGCTACTCTTCTAAAGTTTCATCTTCCAGGTCTTCATCCTCTACGCTATCTTCTTCGCTATCTTCGTACCCTTCGTCAAAGGGAAACTCGGAAGATTCAACGTATTCGATTTCCACTGGTTCGCCTATTTCCTGAGCCTCAGCGAACATTTCGGCTTCTTCCAGGGCAGCTGCTACAGATTCGCCTTCTCGATGGACAATCACCTTGATCTCAGGGATCAAATCGACGGTCAGACGAACCTCAATAGTGTGCTTACCAATCATACGTAGTGGCTGGGAATCGATCTGGCGATGACTGATCTCTACACCTGCTTTCGCGCTGACTGCGTCGGCGATCATACGGGTATTGATCGAGCCATAAAGTCGCCCCGTTTCACTGGCACGTGCTGGGAAGGTCAGGGTCAAATCTTTCAACTGCTCAGCAACTGCACTCATTTCCTCATTAAGCACAGCCCGTTTCTTGTCCGCCTCCTGGCGGATCCGTTCAGCCTGCACCATGGCACCCGGTACGGCTAGCACGGCCAGTCCCTGAGGAATTAAATAATTGCGGCCGTATCCATTGGCAACTTTCTTCACGTCACCGGCACGGCCAAGTTTGTAAACATCTTGCAGTAATAATACTTTCATTTTTCAAGCCCTTTCCAAGGATATATTTTGTCTTGGGCGAAGGGTACGACGCACCAAGCGGGCGGATTTTACCATAGCCGCTATGACCAGTCAACGCGTAAATTAACCTCCAGAGAGTATAATATCTTAATGCGCAGTCGCTTTTTATTAATGCTGTGGGTCCTTGGGATCCTCTTCCCCATGGCTTGGTTGGGAAGTTTCTCTCCTGTATTTCAACAATACTTCGAAATTATCTTTTCAGAAGAATGGGTCCACATCGTCGTGCATATTGGGCTGTACGCAGGATTTGCCATCTTAATCCTGTTCGCGTTTGACCTGAAACCAGGGTTAAGCTCATTAGGATGGATTGTATTGATCGCGTTGGTGGTAGGTGTAGGGCAAGAAATTCTTCAACAGATTACCGGACATATCCCGGACCTGCGCTGGAATTCACTGCTTGATTTGGGTGTAGATATTTTGGGGGCGTCAATTGGTTTTGCTGCGGTTACCGTTTACAAGAAACAACGCCAACCCTATTGACTGGTTACAAAATCCAAGGCATATTGAGCATCCTGATAGAGGTAATTCGCTTCCAGGGCGGACTGAAAATCAGCAATGGCTCCATTGTAGTCTCCCTCACGGTAACGAGCCCAACCGCGCCAGAGGAAAGCCTCTTCAGAATTATAGGTACGCTGCAGAGCATATTCGGTCAGGGTCAACAGGTCATCAATACGATTGGTGTGAAAATAGGCGAAAAAAGGTCCAAACTGGTAACGCAACATGCGCTGGGGCCATCCAATGATCCGAGCCTGGTCATAAGCTGCTGCGGCTTCTCCATAACGTTCGAAGTAAAGTAGGTTGGTGCCCAAATTGAACCAGGCATAGGCATCCTGTGAATCTGCATCAATCTCGGCCTGGGCGGCGTCTATAGCCAGCGTGCGATTTGTTTCCTCATCCCAGGCCGGTCCCAGGATGTTTTTAACCACTGTCTCTTGATCGGGGAGATAGGAAAGAATATAAACCCGGTTGAAAGGCTGCCAGTACTCGTCCAGGGTTTTGGTAGACAATACCCGGTTTGGACCATAAAAAGTATCCTGGACGGTGAAGTTGTCTTTCGCCCGATCATACCCCGTGACCAGCAGGTAATGGGCTGCCCACAAATCATCGTTAGGCCAGTAAGGACCTCCAAAGGTGAAACTGGCTTCGATCAAGACCGGGATTCCAGCGGCGACGAGATTTTTTAAAATCTCGGTGTCTCCCCCTACCCAGAACTGGGTCTGAAGCCATCCAGCATAGTTGCGGGCATAGTGGACCAGTTCTTCGACGTTAACATTTCGGTCCTCCCGCTTCGGCTTGAGGACCGAGGCGATACTGTATTGATCCCCCTCCCAGCCATAATAATTCAGGTACATGGACAGGGCTGCAGGGCCGCAGTTGTTCCAATCCTGCTTCTCCCATGTTGGTGGGGCAAGGTCCATCTGAGCAGGGATGGGTGTGGGAGTGAGGGATGGAGTAGGGGTAATAAAAGGGGTTGGGGTATTGGAAGGAGAACGTGTGGGAAGAATTTTTACGTCGTCTGGGGCTAAAGCTATAGGGGTGAAGTTTTCAGGGAAAGATCCTGCTGAGGTCACAGCTGGGGAAGGGGATGGGTGGGAAGATGTCTCGATGGTGACTTTGGGGGTAGGGACGGCACCAGCAGGTTGGAACACGCCCCGGAAATAGGTTTGGGCAATGTCAAGGCGCCAGGATAAACGCGCTTCGACCCAGGGGACCTGGTAAAGGAGGATTGCAATGAGGACCAATAAAAGGATCACCAATAATAAAATAAACCATTTGGAACGTACCATGGCGGGAATTGTAACATCGATTCTGTTGACGCGCTTTAAGGCGCATGGTAGAATTTTCCCGCTTAATCGACCTTTTACCAGGTCTTAAATAAGCCCCCATCGTCTAGAGGCCTAGGACATAGCCCTCTCAAGGCTAAAACCGGGGTTCGAGTCCCCGTGGGGGTACACAAGCCGCCCGAGAATGATCTCGAGCGGTTTTTGTCAATGATTCGGTTCGATGCTAGAGAGAAATTGAAAGAATTACCGGATTTTCAGCTCAACAACCTATAATATTTTTACAAAAAGCGTTCGAGTCGCAATTATAAAAATCTACGTCAATACTATCTCGCTTTAGCTGACGTCAGTGGTTTTCAGTTCTTTGATTTCGATCTACCAGAAGGCTCCAATTGAGCAAGTACATACTCTTTATGCTAATATATATTCGCAAATAGGGGATTCTGGGGGAAACCCTTCCCTTCTCAAGATGCTTTTATCTGACGGTAAATCTCCCTCAAACTTGGCCGCTTACCATACATCAACATGTAGGTTCGGAATATCTTGATCACCAGATACAATCCAATGACGATCGACAGCACCAGGATGGTGATGCTGGCGATGATCTGCCACAACGGGACATCGCTGATACCTAACCGTATCATCGTCTGAATCGGCGCGGTGGTTGGGAAGAGCGTCAGCACAACCCAGATGAGGCTATTTGGGAAGGGTATCAAAAATCCAAGGAACCACAGCGGTATAAAACCGGTCATCGTGTAGATCATCGCCAGGGCGTTCCCTTCTGTGGCATTCGAGCTGATTGCCCCGACGCCGATCGAGAGCACTGCGAAGAGCAGATACCCGAGAACGAAGTATACAACCCCCAACAGGATGAAATTGGCGGGTATCTCGATCCCTTGCAGCAGGTCGCCCAACGAAGAAGAGGCCAGGTTCAGCAGCAGCGGTGCTGACACCAACCATAACACCACCTGGAGCAACCCGGCTAAGCCCAACGCCAGGACTTTGCTGACCAGCAACTGGGGAATCGAGACAGACGATAACAACACTTCGATCAGCCGGCTTTCCTTTTCCTCTCCCATCCCATTGATCAGCGAGGTCACGCCAAACATGAGACTCAAGCTCAACAGCAGCGCAAAAATACCCGGAATAATGATATTGACTGGATTGGCTGCTTCAAGGGCGACTTCCCCCTCTTCGGTCACCCAGATAACTTCGATATTCAGCGGCGTCAGGATCAGGGCGATGGTTTCCGGTGGGGTATTCTCATCCAACAGGTTGACGCTCAGGAAGCGCCAGATCATGTCTGTGATAAACGGCGGTGTGCTGGCTTCATTCTCGAGCGTGTAGCGCTGTAAGCTTCCAGTGGCAATGAAATCCTCGGGGATCACAAAATATTCCGCAATCTCCCCACCGGCCAGGGCCTGGTCCGCCACCTCCCGGGAGGCGAACGGGACGAACTTGGTGATACCCATATCGGTGTGGTCATCGAAGTCCCCGACCTCATCGACATAGCCGATTGTTGTAACTACCCCTTCCGGTTCTTCGAAGGCCATCTTTGCCAGGTTGAAAATCCCAATCCCGATCAGAGCGATAACCGGCACGATAAAGGTAAGAATGATAAACCCGCTGCTTTTGATCTTATTCACAAATTCATGTAGGAATATCAATAAGCCCTTTTTATCCATGATCGCCTCCGACTACATATAAGAAAATCGAGTGCAGGGAGGGTGTCGTGATCTCAAAACGCTGGATTTCCAGGCCTTGCCCGCGCAACTGGTCGAGCACACCCTGAGGTGAGGCATCCTCCGCCAGGAGGAGTTCGAAACCATCCTTTGTGGTGCGTTTCTCGGTCACCCCGCTTATGCCGCCGATTTCACCATCCACACTGACCTGCACTGAATGCTTTTTGAACCTAGATTTGATCTCCCGTAAGTCGCCGTAGAGCACCTCTTCGCCATGGTCGATCATCAGCACCCGGTCGCAAAGCTCCTCGACCTGGTTCATCTGGTGCGTGCTTAGAATGATGGCTTTGCCTTCATCTCGGTACTTCCCGACCATATTCTTCATCAACTCGATATTAACCGGATCGAGACCGGAGAACGGCTCATCCATGATGAGCAGCTCCGGGTTGTGGATGATGGTGACGATGAACTGGATCATCTGCCCCATCCCCTTGCTCATATGCTTGATTTTCTTTTTCTCGCTTTCGAGCATCCCGGTACGCTCGAGCATCTGCAAGGCCCTTTCTTTTGCGGTAGCCTTATCCATCCCTTTCAGCGATGCCAAGTAGAGGATGCAATCCAGGGCTTTCAACTCTTTATACAGTCCCCTCGCTTCAGGTAGATAGCCGATCCGGTTTTTCGCCGCCTCACTCATCTGGCTCCCGAAAAGTTCGACTTCCCCCGAATCGGGCTTCATGAAATCTAGCATTATTTTGATCGTGCTGCTCTTGCCAGCGCCATTCGGACCGATCAGCCCTAAGACCTCACCCGGATCGACGCTAAAGGACAAATTCTTTACCGCGATCTGGCCGTTGTAAGACTTGAACAGGTTTTTCACTTCTACAGTTGGCATATAGTTGTTCCTCAAATTCTTTCTCGCACCCTGCGTGCTCATTGGGCGGACCATCCGCCTCCTAGCTATGGGCAGTCTGGATGTTTACACCACTTCAATGTTAAGAAATTTCCATGCAACCGCTAACGATACCAATTATAGTGGAAAACCAGGCAGAAATACCCATTTAATGTCTATCTCAACACCTTACATACGAGTAGAAAAGTGTATTCTGCGCCAATTGTGACCGATTTAGAGTATCTCGTTAGGTGAAAACAAGATGGGTAACGCTGGCGTCACTTGACGGTTTTTGTCTATGATTCGGTTTGATACTACAGCGATATTTCAAGCGCTTGTCAAGAGCGTTCTGCACAGCGCTGGACAACGCATACAGCAGAGGTGAGTTGCGAAACTCCGTGACTCTAAGAGAGGAGGCTGACTTCTTCACCGCTGCGGTCCTTGGATTATTCGTCATGATAAGAGCCAAAGCGCCTCCCACATTCATAGAGAACGCTGCAACAATAGCGATTGACCACCTTGAAGGACTCCGTGCTGAAGGGGCAACCTAGCCGCTGCTGGTTCAACTTAAGACACCGAGTTTCATGGTTAGGTAACACCAGCATTGCTTGACGGTTTCATTTCCTCGGACTAAGATTCCTAACAAGTAATGTTTCTGTGACTTGTTTCTCTCCTAGAAAAGGGAAGGGTGGTGTTCGGAATCTGTCTCTTTAGGGGTATGCCGCAAACCTTCGGTTTGCTTACGGCAGAACGGGAGAATGGCTATCTTCGATAGCTTGTCCGTTCTGCATTAGGTTAAGGCTATAGGTGTCGTAACCTATCGTTTGGTGTGGTGGGGCAGAGAAATGGTGTAAAACCTTCTTAATCAATTTTTTCAATTTTTGGGGGGTTTCTCCAGAGTGGGAGACGGAAAAGTTGACTTCTGCTGTCAGCGCGAAAATAAGCTGTTTGCAATGCACTATGTGCCGGTTGCGAAAATTGTAACTACTTTAAAAAGATGCGGCCCTACTGCTGGAAAGAGGACTGGCAAGATGGATGGCACTGTTGAGGATGAAACAGAAGTAAATATAAGGAACTGAAAAATTGCAGGTGTGCGTTCAAAAAAATAGTTTTCGTTCAAGTACCTTGAATATCCCAGGCGTTAGAATTATTATTTCAAACAGGAAATAGACTCAAGACCCGTCATCCCCCATCATGGTTTTTCTCTGAAATAATGGGTAGGGATGTGGTTCGTGATCAGGAACCTGGATATATGGCGTTGGAACAAATTGTAAACTTGACCAGTAACTGATACTCCGTTATACTGATAATCAGATAAGCGGATATTCAGGAGAATATAGATGAAGACTACTTACCAAGTACAAGTGGGACGCCGCGGCGTAATCACTCTCCCTAAAGAGCTACGAGATCAGAACCATATTGCAGATGGCGAAATCCTGAACCTGCTCGAACTGTCCGAAGACGTTTTTGTGATCAGCCGACGCCGGTCCCAAGTCGATGAGGTTGCCAACAAGCTTGCCCGGGAATGGCATCCCTCGGGCGAATCTTTGGAATCAATGCTGACCACTTTACGCGAGGTTCGGGAAGCGTATGACGAGAAGAAGATATAAAATCTTCCTCGATACCTGCGTAATCTTCGCGGCTGTGCTTTCAGAAACAGGTGAGGCGCGCAAGCTTTTCAGGCTCGGAGAGGCAGGTGTGATCAAACTCGTCGTAGGGTCAAATGTACTTCGGGAATGCGAGGAAGTGGTCCGGCGCAAGGTACCGGCATCACTGCCAACACTAGCATACCTTTTAGAGCTGGGTATGGTTGAGGTCTCAGCCCACTCCCCGGAAGACTTCATTGAACAGGCTAAAGCCACCGTGGCTTATAAACCAGATGCAACTATCCTGGCTGAAGCCACGGCCGCTGAACCAGATTGGTTTATTACCCATGATAAAGCCCATTTTCTGAATGCCAATCTGGATTCCAGCTTAAGCATCCGCATTGG
>CAZTJD010000108.1:0-14234 GCA_964613985.1 uncultured Anaerolineales bacterium | reverse complement strand
CGGGTCTCAGACCCGCCCCTACGTTGATTGGTGGGATCCATTTCAGACCCGCCCCAATAATCGTTTGGGGAATCAGATAATATGATGATCCCGCGGATGTGGTTAGGCATAATACAAAATTGGTCCAAGACCAGGTAAGGATAATGGAGAGGTAGATCATCCCAGGCATGTTGCACGATCTCCCCAATTCGATCAACACAATTTCCCAATCGACGATTTCTCCGAACAAACATTCACGCTGGTAGGTGCAGAGGGTGATGGTACAGGCAACTAGGTTGTGCAATAATATTTTTTCAGGCGGATGGGCTTGCGGTGGTACCGTTGGGGATCAAACCGGTCGATTTTTTGGTCATTTCGGTTCATCAATATCTCCGATTGGGGCACGATGGTATCTTGCCACTACCCATATATTCCCATAAATCACAACAGTTCCTTCCTGCTTCCATCCCCTATTTATGAGGTCTCTGTTGGAACCCTGGAAAAGCGAGCTGCATTGCCTCCTGGACATCCTATCCATCAGAAACAAGGCGATGTTTGGATGCAGCACGTTTTAACGTGCTTTGGTTGGCGTAGCACGCAATTCATTCGCGTGCGGGGTGCGTGCGAGAGGGGATGCCGGGGAGGGCGGTGTGAGTGGCTGAGTGGAAGGGCACCACTCAGCTTGGCAGTTTGGAAAAACCGCCTAACTACAGGGTGAGGTGAGGATTGCCACCCTGTGAAAACTGCCTTTACAATGACTTGGTGGGGGAGGTGGGGATTGCCACGCTGCAATTGCAGGTGAAATCAACGGTCACGGGCGTAAATGGCAAGATTGCGTAAGAAGGTGAAATTATCTTTTTCGTTTTCCTTGCGATTATGGAGGTCCAGCGACCCCAGGTCCGATAAGACCAGGACCTGTCCTCCCGCCTCACCATAATCCACCAGCACAAGTACTGCCTGGTCTCCCAGTGCTGCCAGCACCTCACCCCTCTGCAGATTAATGGGTAGGCCGTTATTGGCGATCAACCGTAAACCTTTCAATTTTTCGGTAAGCGGGTTGTCCGCTGTAATTGGGGCGGCAGTAACGGTGAAAGGGACGTTTTTATAGCTGATGCCAAATGGCTCAGCCAGGGCATTTACTTTATCCCAGTCTTCATTGGCATCCATAACCTGCCCAAAAAACAGGCGGTTGGCGCTGTTGGTCAGGACCAGGAAACCGCCTCCTTCCACGTAATCCTTCAGCAGGTCGATCTCAGCGGCGGTCCATTCCTCATCATAGAGGGCAAGATCAGGATCAATGGTGGGATAATCGACCACGGGTAAGACCAGGACCAGGTCAGCGTCTGCCAGGTCGTCGGGCGTGAACGATTGACCGTACGGGATCACGTCCACGTCGAAGCCCTCCCAGGCTAAGGCGCGGTCCAGGTTGATGAGCATCGTGGGGGACATGTGCAATGGTTCGCAGTGGGTGGTGACGATCACTGCCAATCGCTCGGGTTCAGAGGTGACGCGCAAATCCGGGGCATCCTGGGGAGTTTCCAGCGCGGCGATCAAGGCCATGGAAACACTCTGCGCCATCACTTCTCCCTGGTCTTGCACGATATCGAGGTCGTCATAGGGGCTGTGAAAGGTGTTACCTATTTTGTTGCTGCCAAAAGCAAAGCGGACATCAGGCACAAAACCATAAAAAGGACCATCATCTGATCCAAAAACCGGGGAATCGACGACGAACTCAATGGGTATGCCATAAAGCTGGGCTTTTTGAGTGAGGTAATCGCTAAAGGGCAATCGCTTATCACCAAATCGCACATAAGAGGATTCTTGCATCGCCAGGATGGTCGGGCCTGGCACATCAGCTGTGTACCCATCCAGCAGAAAAGCGGCAAGGGTCCGGTCCAGCAATTCCTGGTGGGTATTGACGAAATGCTGCGAGCCATAGAATCCCTGTTCCTCACTGCCAAAAAATACCAGGTAAACGTCGGCCGGCGGTTGGATCCTCCCTTGATCCAGGACGCGAGCCATCTCCAACAAGACAGCGACATTAAGGGCATTGTCTGAGGCACCGGGAGCGTTTTGACTGTCGATATGGGCTCCCAAGATGACCGACTGGGATGAATCTGCACCCGGAATGCGTGCCACCAGGTTGCCCGAAAACCCCGGTGAGAAAATGTCAGTATCCCAGATAAGGCGCGCCCCTTCGATTTGTTCTAGTGCTTCCCAGGAGTCAATCCCCACTGTGGCAAGGTCTTCCAGGCGCACATAGAGCATCGGTATCACCCCTTCCGTTACAATCCCATCATAGATTGTACCGTCCCCGATGCTTTTTCCATGTTCAAAGCTGGTCACCAGCACCAGGCCAGTTGCCTCTTTTTCAATGATTTCCGTGACAAGTTCTGCTGCGACACCCTCTCCTGCTGTCATCGGGTCCATAGCCGCAAAATCAAGAAAAACGATTCTGCCTTGTACCTCGTCTGGCACCAGGTCCAGGACTTCATCAGTTGTTTGAAGCACGATCGCGGTTCCGTTCACTTCGCTGGGGTTGGGATCCGAATCATTGAGGGCGCCGTCCGAGTCGAAACGGACCGCTTGCTTGATATCAAGGCGATGTCCGTTGATGGCATTAGCCGGCACCTCGCTTTCTACCCCGTTAATTATCAGGTACAGGCGGCTGTCCCATATCTCGGTTGCCAGGAAAACGTGGAAACTTTGGCGCTCCAATTCCAGGCCCAGGCTTTGTAAATAAGTGAATCCCGCCAGGGTTGCAGCAGCATAATCCAGCCCCTCAGCCTCACCCGCCGATCCTGAACTGCGCCAACCGGAGTAGGGTTGCACATTCGTCAGGTCTCCGATGTAATCAAACATCGTTTCATGGTCAATAAATTTGTGCGGGTAGGGTAAGGCTGCGGTCCCATTGGTGGGTTTCGGTTCGTGGAGAGAGGTAGGAGTCAGCGTGAGATCGGGGAGCGATGGTGAGGTCGATGTTGGTTCAGGAAGTGAGGTTGAGGTAGATGGGAGGGTAGTAGCAGGCGACGCAGTAGGGATCGATGTTGATTCAGGCGCTACCGATGGTTGGGCAGAACAACCCGAAATGAGCAAGGTTGCCCAGATCAGGATAAGATGGACAAGGTGTTTCGCGGACATAATTCCCTCCCGGATGGAGTCAGGCCGAAGATCGATTGGTAGCCGGGATATTATCTTTATCATATCAGAATTGACATAGCTATTAATATACAATTGCCCGGTTTTCAAAGTTCAAAAGGATAATGCCGGCTGGGCGAAATAGGCTGGTGGATACTCTGCAGTGTTCTTCAAGGTTGTCATTATGATGGATATGAATTATCCCTTGATTTACGAGCGCTTGGAAGGTGAAATTCTCAGATTGCAGGGTGTAGCAAAACATGACCAAGAGCTGAGAAATCCCTGAAGTGTTGAAGGCTGGTATGAAGAAAAGCCCAGCATAAAGCTGGGCTTAACCATTTGATGAACCTGGATTGAGTAGCGCCTTTTACGGTTGTCAGCTCACGAACCTAATTCGTTCAATAGGGTATCAATAATCATCTGCATGTCCGCTTGGTAAGATTTGAGGGACTTCATGCCAAGTTCGGTCAATTGGATCATCGAGCGAGGGACTCTATTGACAAAGCCTTTTTCAATTGAGACATAGCCAACTTGTTCTAATTTACGCAGGTTGGCTGATAAATTACCACGGGTCAAACCTGTTGCAAGGACTAAAAAGGTGAAATCTGCCTTCACGACCTCAGCTAGGACAACAAGGATTTTGAGACGCGTTGTTGAATGGATGATTGGATTGATTTCGTCAATTAATTCCACATGTTCCTTTGGGGTAGAGTCCTTTTTAGACAAGGTTGCCCTCCTCAACCTGGATTGGGTGTGTACGGAGGAACTTGACCAACATCCAGATTCCAAGGACCATCAAGATTCCACCGGTTGCGATGATCATCTCTGGCGAAAGAAATCTCAGCCCAAACCCAACGATAAAATAGAGTGGGATAAGAATGGCATAAGCGAATATGCGGTTGAAGCCCGATAGCAAAACCATCGCAAAGGCTATCCCCAAAAGGGCGAGTGCGATCGAACCAACAAACCTGGATGGAGAATTAATGAAGAAGCCATAAATTAATGCTGCCAGGAGAAAAACGCCACCCACTGCGCCGGCTAACCATACGGAAAAGGTCCGCCGCGTCCGGAATTGGGCATGGCCGAGACGGGGGAGGGTGATCTTGAATTTCAGAAGACCATAAAAAAAAAGTGGGCCAAGGCTGATGATGGCAGTGAGAGGGGACAGGTTGTGCAGATAGAGGCTTACCCCAATCACGGCAAGATCCCATCCAATGAGGATATCAATAATCCCGTCTTTGTGAAAAGAAAGATACGCTTTTTTCTTAAGTGCTGTTTCAAGTTTTGTGTGGTTATCAGTAGTATTCATTATTACCTCTCTGTTGAAAGTGATTATATTTTATAAACATGTTTAAAATATAGACATGTTTATATTATTACATAAATTATTATTTTTGTCAAGGAAATACTGTGGTCATCAGGGATAATAATTATATTCTCTATATTTCGAAGCATCGATGGGATCATAGTTTTTCCGGCAGCAACCGATAACCAAGATTCGAGTGTGAAGATTTTCCTAAGAATGGTAAAACCACCATTCTGCAGGGGATATTAGAGCAGAAGTAACAAACTGCACGAGTAAATGAAAGGCAGGAGGCGGGGTGTCCGGCATAGTGAGCAGGAGGGGAGGAAAATGGACCTGGGAAGCAGGATCGAGGGGGTTTTGGATGTTAACGCCGGAGCGTTGCGTGTTTTCTCCCCGTCCCATTGTTTGATGCTAATAACACCTTACCTGGCCTGATACCTCAATTACGAAAGTAGCGCTACCGCCAGGCTCGGATAAAGCTGGAACCTGCGAGGAAAGTCCAGAAACCGATCCCGGCGAAAGCCAACAGGCGTACAAGGATTAGCCAGGAAGATTCCCAGATCCAAAGCCCAACCGTGATGGGGAGGAACACCACCCAGACGATGATTTCTAACACGGTGGGCAGCCCCTGGACCCATTTCCAGAGCAAGTCCAGCCACTCCCGATTCGCGACAAGTGCGATAGCGAACCCAACCCACAAGACCACGAAGATCACGATAGCGTATGTGCTAAGTACCCGTGGGACAGTAACCTTCCAGAATGATGAGTCACGCATCGTCAACCTCCTAAATCTAAATAATTGCCAGTCCAAAAAGGAACGTGCCCGTCCTTAAGAAGACAATCCCTTGGAAGTTCAAAGATCATCCAGCACCACCGGATCCCCGCCTAAAAGCTCTTCCAACTGCGCCGCCCAAACCTCCTAATCCGGACCCGAACCATATTAAATCAAGCGGCTAAGGTAGTTAACCAGGCTATCCAGTAGGGAAAAGGGAGGATCCATTTTTTCACGATTCAGAGATGCTAAACAAACAACGTGTCAGTCTGCCAGTTGGGGTGTCTTGTACACCACTGGTGGTCTGGAGGCAGCTTCTGCCACATGCGGTCGACCAGGATCATCACCAACGCGGTGACGAAAAGGACCAGGAATAGACCCTGCTCCGGGTGAGGAATGAAGACCGCCGCGGTGTTGCCTGCCGCATGGGTGATCCCTGCCACCAAGATGCTGCCCCGGGCGCGGTTACAGATCCAAACAATGATCAAGGAAAACAGGATAATGGAGGTGTAGCTCTTGATCCAGTACTGCAAGGTCAAGACCGGATCTCCTTGCGCCTGCCATAAGAAGAAGTGCCACGGAGCCCAGAAAAAAGAGATGATCAGGGAAGCGACCAGGGGGTTGGTTCGGGCTTGCAGCCTGGGTAGTGCAAATCCACGCCAGCCTACTTCTTCACCGGTGGCATTGAAGAAGAAGAGCTGGTAGAGGAACCTGATTGTGACCGTGCCGACCAGCGCCAGGTTGATATCCGGTAGCTGGGGAGCACTGGCAGACTTTGGTCCGAGGAGGCTGCCAATGGGGATTGAAAGCAGGATCAAAGCTGGGGTCAAGACCAATCCCAGGAGTACCCAGCCCCACACGCCACGTAGTTGAACCAAGGAGGAGGTGTGGTTCTTCACCCCCGGGATGCGTGAGTAGGCATTGCTGATGATAAAGGCAACCGGGAGCACAATGACAAAAGTGAACTCGATTAACATCGGGGATGATGGCGCATTTTCAATGAGGATGATGCAGGCAAGGAAAATGATGGCGGACACAACCAATGAAACGAAGAAAGTAATCCAGAATGCCTGGCGTTTACCTTGCCTGGGCTGGGTGTTGGTTACAGCGGAGATGAGGATGCCAGCCAGCGCAGGACCGCAGGTTGCTACAGAAATCAGCGGCATCAACAAGGTCTGACCGTGCTTCAAAAAGCTGCCATAGGAGAATCCAAGCCCCCAGGTGATGGCGAAGGTGATGAGGAAGAAAGCAGCAATCTGGTGTCGTTTGATCCAAGTGGTAAGTTTATTCATCGTATACTCCTTCAAAGTTAATCAGTAGACGCCCAAAGGGGCGCTTCAGCCGGGTTGTGGAGCGCAGCGGAGTTACATAGGCTGCAGGCGCAGGTTAGACGTCTATTTATAAATGTTCCACCAGCGATAGATCCCGTCCGAATATTTCTTCGAGGCGATATTCTTCTTCATCTTCCACATACCAGGTTTTCACAATAGGGGGAACGCGTAAGCGCATATCCCGCAAGTATAAAGAACGGCAATTCACTCAAAGCTCTATTTCCTGCCAGAGAGAGTTTCGCAGCCTGGTCAAGTAGTTTGATATCACCGTCTGACATATCGATATCACGCCTTTCGAAGATACTCCAGTAATCCCAACACAGCATCTTGATTTTGTTGAGGGTGGCAATATCTCGAGCTAGGTGCGCCTTTACATACCACAGACCTGTGTATTCCGGCAGAAAGCCAAAATTCATTGGATCTATCTCCTTATTTTGGTAGCGCTGCCAGGCTACATTCGCGGTCAGATACACGACCCGGGGGACATCACAAGGGTCGAAAGGTATTTGAACTACCTCGCATTGCAGTTCATCAAGTTGTACATCAAGCAACACCCATCTCCGTTCCTGCGCGTGCCAGTACTCCGTGATAACATGCTCCCCGTAACCATCCTGAAAGCATCTTGAAACCATCCTGAAGGCATCCTGAAAGCATAGCCAAGACAGGTAATTTGTGCCGCGTACACTCCGGGTATATCCTGGACTGGTGCAATTGGGGTTGGGGTGCAATCGTTCATGTTTGATTTTGGCGAATCCCAGAAGCCCTTGACCTAACAAGGGCTTCAATGATAACCAGCGATAACGCGAGAGCATGAACGACCAGACTGGCAATATAGCCATCATTGACCTCGAAAGTGTTCAAGAGCGTATTCATCAGCGCGATTTTCCCACATGTGATCTGCGAAGATAAGGATAATGGCAATGATAAATCCAATCAGCAGACTGGAATCCGTTATGGGGAACAGGACTTTTCCACTCACGTTTGCCATCACATGAGCAATTCCCACAACAAGGATGCTGCCATGAGTGCGGTTGTAAAGCCATGTGAGTAAAATGCTCGAAGGTATGAAAGACAGCGCATAATAAAGATAGGGGATTACGTCAGGATTCGCCCACTTCGAAGGCAGGTGCCAGGGGAACCAAAATAGTACAATGACAAAGCTGGTGACCAATGGAGAATATTTTTCTTGCAGCCTTGGAAGAGCAAAACCACGCCAACCTACTTCTTCTCCGAGAGTATTTCCAAAGAAGAACTGATATAGGAAAGTAATGAATATAACTTCAACAGCATGCCAACCGGTCAGAGGTGGAGGGGAATAATAGGCTGACCGTCCAAGAATGCCTGAGATCAAGCTACCTGACCAGTCCTTGAATGGAGGTAAAAGCAATGCGATCAGGTAAAAAACAAAAGGTCCACGTGGCTTAATTAGAGGACGCAACAAGATCCTTGTGGCGTTGTTTCGGGAGAAAGCGCAGGAAAGTATGTAGGCTGGAGGTAAAGCAACGAGACAACCCAGCAGGAACAACAATATTGTACTTGCGAAAGTCCAGGACGAGTTAGTCGTGAGGCTGATGTTCAGGAGTACGATAGATGTCGATAGGAAGAGACCGAGAAAAAAGGTTAAAATGGGTTTCTTAAGGCTGTTATCTTTATCCCTGTGGTTGACGAAATTAGTAATGAATATCCCAGCTAAAGTAGGTCCAAATATTCCCCAGGTAACCAGTATCTCTGCGTAGGTGGAGGGCCCTCGGGTTTTTGATCCAATGAATGGAACCCAAAATCCCCAGGTTATGAGATAGGTTAGGAGAATAAATGAGATTCTTTGATTTCTTTTTACAAATACTCTAATCATGTCCACGGATTCAGTATCCTTTTGAATTTCACGGGAGCACCTTAGCAGGTTGATCCGTTTTTTTGTGATGTTCTATTCCAACGATATCGACGTGATGCAAAACAAATTTACAGGTTAAGCCGGAGATTGCCCAGGCAGAGAATACGGTTAATACGTATGATAGGGATAGGATTAATTTTAGAGGTTATCCATAGGATAGCATGGTTATTGAATCTGTCAATTATTAGTTAACCCGAGGACTGTCTTATTAGAATCTGTAGAATCTTAGCGTGAGGTTTGGATAGCATTACACCCTTTTCGAGAAGAGATTCTTCGTTGTGCTCAGAATAGTGATCAAGCGGGGCTGGTCAACAATTTTTCGACAGAGTACAGTAAACTGTCGGAACGTGATCGAAAGGTATTGGGTTTTACAGAATGTCTGAAAGGAAAGATATTCGATGGGGGAAATCACAAAACTGCAAGAGGAGAAGTTGCGAGTGTGAACGGGGAAAAAGACCCCGTAAGGTAGAATTGAGATTGCCCTGTATTTCTCATAGTTGTAAATAATTGATCCTGGTCATCTAAAAGGGTAGTATCCATATAAAATTTACGGTTATATTTTTGATGAATGAGTTATCAAGGTTCATCTATGTGGATTTGAAAGTGAAGGGTCCCAATTAATTGTCTCGGCATTGGAACGTAATGAAAGAAAAAACCATGAGGAGGAGCGAGAGATTGATTTGTCTTTAAACTTTACTGGCAATGTAGCAAAACTATCAATCCCTGAAAATTGGTGTATATTTATTGTGTAAACTGATGAACTAAGAAGAAGAGGCGACTATGGAACGAGAGGCATGGCTTAAGCAGATGCGGGAAAAGACGGAGGTGCTATATGACTATTTTGCATCATTGTATTGGGAGGGGTGGGGAATTAACATCAGCGAGACGCATGTGCGGTACTTGCTGAAGTTCCTGAAACGGTTGGCGCCGGGCTGCACGCTGCTCTCCGGGGGTTGCGGGGCTGGGAAATATGAAGGGATCCTCTTTGAGGCGGGGCATATGGTATGGGGATCAACTTGTCTGAAGGGATGCTGGCACGGGCAAGGGAAAGATTCCCGCAGGTCCAGTACGTGAAGATGGGACTGCAAGATTTGGATTTCCTGGATACGTTTGATGGCGGGATCTGCATTGATGCTCTCGAGCTCGTTTTTCCGGAAGATTGGCCAGTGATTGTGAACAGCTTCCACCAGGCCTTGAAGCCAGGCGGGGTGCTGTACTTTCCCCTGGATGTTTCGGCTGAAGACGAGCTGGATGAAGCGTACGAGCAGTCAAGTCCAGGGGACTGCCGATTGTTTACGGTGAGGTTGTAGCGGATGTGGATGAAGCTTATGAGAAAGTGATGGCAATGGCGGAGGGCCAGGTACCCGGGGAGCTGGAGGACAGGGCGTTGTACCATTTTTATCCAGGGTTGGAAAGAGTAAGGGAGTGGCTAGGAGAGGTGGGTTTTACAATCGAGGCAGAGGAGATGGGTAACCAATAGTACTGGCATTTCCTGGTGAGCAAAACAGCGGATTGATGATCGGAGGAGCTGTTTCTTGTGAAACGGATTGGAAATGAAAGTACAAGAAGTCAATGAAAATGGGGTAAATGGCGATCTTTTAAAGGATGATTAAAGGGAACAGCTACGGATTGTTAAAGACATAGAAGATGTTGTCTTAAGAATTGGTATTGACATCGAGATCGTGCGGGTATCTGAGAAGCTGGGTGCGGTGATCAGTGCCGTGGTTGACCACATGGAGCAGCTCCTGCCAAGTCGCTGCACGAGAGGATTTTACGATCGGGACATTTCTTGAGTACATCGCGGTAAAAAGCCTCGAGCATGGGAAAGGTATCGCGGTAAGTGTGTTCGGGTGTAAGGGGATAAATTGGCACGGTTAGGGACGCGCCGAGGTGTTTGATGAGTTTCCCAATGATCATCCAATGTATTAAGACCAGCCTTTGAAAATATGCAATCCCTTGCGTATAGATTATGTAAAAGGGCTGACTGTTTTGGAGCGGGGAGAGGGTGAACTTGTTCCCGAAAATGCTGATGATCAATTCGATAAGGCGTAAGGAACGACTTGGTTTGGACTTCATTGTGTACCTTTTTCGAAGAGCAACTATTCATGGGGATAGCTTACCAATCAATTCGGTTTATTTGTTTTCAGTGTTTAAGATTTTATTCATATAACGGTTAGATTTTTCAGCCAATAATATACCTAACGAAGGCGACAACCGATCCATCCACCAGATTATGTTCCACAAAAATGGAATAATGATGATGGCTTTATTTTTTACGATAGCATTTAAGGCTTTAACAGCATATTCATTCGCGTTCATTGGTTGGAATTTAAACTGGTCCCACATTTTGCGTTGTTGTTCGGGGGTTATGTTCATAAGTACTTTTCCAAATTTGCCCCCCTCCAATATGGGTGTCTGTACAAAGCTTGGACATAATACACTAACACGAATTCCTGATGATTTTGCCTCTGCCCGTAAAGATTTTGAAAGTCCAACAACTGCATGCTTCGTTGCTGTGTAGGATATTGAACCTGATCCGACTACCAATCCAGCAAGAGATGCCGTATTGATGATGTGCCCGAACTTTTGTTTTCGCATTACAGGATACACTGCTTGAATACCATTCACGACACCTAGCAGATTCACATCGATGATCCTTTTCCAATCGTCAATTTCATGAAGACTCGCATCACCGTATAAGCATATCCCTGCATTGTTGAACAAAAAGTCTATTCTTCCCGTAACTTCAACAATTTTTCGAAGGAGCTTTTCCACCGCAGAAAAATCCGTTACGTCAACTTTGTGTGCTTCGGCTTTGCCTCCATTCGATCGAATCTTTACAGCCACTTTTTGAACCAGCTCATCCTGAAGATCTGATAATATGACATATCCCCCTCTTCTGGCGATTTCTTCACCTAAAGCGCGACCAATTCCAGAGGCACCTCCTGTTATTACTGCAGTTGAATTGGCGAACACACGAAACGCATTCTCTGCCATTTGAAATCCTCCTGATCTACCTATTATCTCCAATTGCAAGTTATTTTTTCTCAAGATGCAAGCCAAGGGGGTTAACTGCAAATTTATCAACCCGCGAAATCTAGATTCCCGTAGCCGCTTTGTTTTGGCACGAACAAATCCATTACAGCAGGCTGAAAGGTGTCAACATTTAATTCAAGCAGCGTAGAAATGCAATCCTGCTTTTGGGATGGATCGGCTTGAGTCGCGAATCCTATCAGGAAAACATCACCAATCCCCAGCGTAGCGGACAGAAAAGGGGGAGGAGGTGTGGGTGTGATGTCTGTAGAGCAGTTCGTTCACCTGGCGGATGTGCAGAAAATCATGCGCCACCCAGGAAACCAGCACATCGCCTGCACTGAGGACAAATCCATCTCCGGAGTCATCAAAGGATAGCCGCGAGGTCACATTCCAGTCCGGGGCTACAAGGGACCTAAGCCATTTGAGGGAGGCGTCCCTCTCCTTCAAGAAATAATCTAGAGCCTGACTGCAACTTTCCGTGACGACAAGATTTTCAGGGCGAAACCTCTCCCATGGTTGAGGCGGGTCGCTTAGCATCTCCTTGAGGTGCTTGCGGAAATCGAGCCGTTCTTCATTGTAGACATGCTCCATTACCTCCTTCAAGGACCAGGTCTCCGAATCGGGCTTCCATCCTGCCTGTTCAGCTGGAATAGGCTGCACGAGAGCCTGAAAAGCAGCAACATTATTGCTCATTTGATTAATGATTCTTTCAATATTATTCATGATTTTATCTTGGTTTGCCAATCCCTATTGGTATGGTTCGTTAATTTCCTTTATTTTCCTTTCGATGGTGTCGATAAATTCTCTTGCGACCATTCTGTTGGTTGGATAGAGATTATTCAACTCCTGGGGATCATGTTCCAAATCATACAATTCAATCAAGGGGGTAGAAACCTCCAGTTCACGATACCCGAAATAATACATCATCTTGTAGGAACCTTTTACCAGCATGACCGATGCTTTAACAATGGGATCCTCTTTACCAATCCCTTTGGCTTGAAGGGCAAAAATATCCCGCAGTTCTTCTTGATGATTCCCGACAAAGGGAGGCAGTACCTGCCCTTCAATCCAATCTGGAATCTTTTTCCCATTGAGCTGCAACAAGGTCGGAAGGATATCTACGCTGCTTGTATTTTCATAGATATCTAAGCGAGAATGCCGGCTGGGTTCGAAGATGAATAATGGTATCTTAATGATCGGTTGATGAAGCACGGGTGTCAGGTGACCAAGGATCCCTCGCTCAAATAACTCGCCATGATCCGATGTCACTATCAACCAGGTAGTGTCCAATATACCAAGCTTGTCCAGGGAATCAAAGAGTCGAGCAAACGCATGATCTGCATTCAGGATGAATTCATCATAGTGGGTGTTTTGTTCATTTAACTCTTCAATTGTCTTTTTCCTCGAAAAAACATTCCTTCCTTTATCAATTACATCATTGCCATCGTTATTAAAGACTCCAATGAATTCTTCGCTTGGATTATAAGGGGCATGTGGGGGTAGAAAATGATAGTAGCTTAAAAATGGTCGCGGTACTTCGGAGACCTTTTGAATTAAATAATCTATTCCCTGATCTAAAATATAATAATCATCAACATTGATGTACGGTAACCCCCTTGGATAACCATTTTCCAAACCTCGGATCCGGTATTTTTTAATAAACTCTTTTATAAATGGAAGGAATAATGCATAAGAATAGCCATCCGATTTTTTAAGAGCCCGTATCCAACTTACGGAAGCGATATCTTCGTCAGTTGAAAATACTGAATTTACTAATTTATCTGTATCTAAAAACAGCTTTTCTCTTGGGGTGTAATCATCAATGTCATCTAAAAATTGTCTCAGTTGGGTATTTACCAATGGATTGTGGGAATACGCCATCCGGAAATGGCTTGAAAACACAGAAAAAATATTCCTGGTTACAAACTCTTCTGCAACGGTGTCGTTAAAAACAATCGCCCGGTGGTTCCATGGCAGGTTACCTGTCAAAAGGGATGCTGTACCAGGTGTAGTGTAATTGCCTCCAGAATAATGATTGTGATAGACAATAGCCCTATCCGCTAACCTGTTAAGATTTGGCATTGTCTCGCGTGCATAACCATGTATTGACAAATGGTAGGCAGACAGCGCATCAAGAACAATAATAAGTATGTTTTTAGTATCACCACTTCCAGTCATATTTTCCAGACTGGAAGTGGGAGAAACAAATCCTAGCGGTAATAACCCCAAGAGTTTTAAGAATTCCCTACGATTTAAAGCGTTTTTCATAGATTTCGAATCAGGACAATGATCAACCCACAGAGGTCGAGGAAGATGTAAAGAGCGGTTAAGGTGGTGAGTCGCTTAAAGAAATTTATGATCCATTTTCCAAGCTTCTCGGTCCATAAAATTAAGGCAACCGGTATCACGATTGATACTGAAACAATAGGGAATAAACCCAGGTAGATCATCCTCAGGGGATGTGGGTTTTTGGCAAGGGCATGGATTAAATCTGGTGGTAGTTTAAGTTCCAGAAGGAAATAGAGTTGACCTGTGACTGACCACAAGGAGGCAAGGATCACCAGTACCCCCAATATCGATATTTTTTTATCTTCAAGTAAATTCTTGGGAAGAAAGATGCTTAAAAATAGGATAAAAACCAAAACGAAACAGGATTCAACCAGGGCGATCATTAATCCATAAGCCCCAACGCCCACGGCGTCCCATGCATTGGTACGTTCCGCAATCCATGAAAAATCATTAAAAAACAAGATAAAGGTCCAAACATGAATCGGGAAAGCA
>CAZTJD010000107.1:0-14269 GCA_964613985.1 uncultured Anaerolineales bacterium | reverse complement strand
TTTATTCCTCCCCACATCTGCAGCGAAAAAGTTAGAGCAGAATGATCGCTGAAGTACCAGACGAGGTGAAATTTATTCGGCAATTTTTCTCCAGGAGCGTGGTATAGAATCTTGCCACCAGTATCACTCCACCAAAGCATATAATCACCGAGATAGAGATATATCGATCGTCCAAAGCTACTGGCGCTTTCGACCACCTTACCAGGTAGAATGGCTTGGAATTCTTCAATGGGTCGATTTAGCCATAAAAATTTGTGGGTAAGTATGCCAGGCTCAAATCCCGATATGGTTTTTCCGATCAGGACATCATTCATCTGGCGAGAAATTGTAACGGCTTCAGGCATTTCGATCATGGTTCACCTCAGAATTATTTATATTCCTCGAGAAGCGTGAAATTATCATGTCTTTCTTAAAGTTTTGTATAGCCTGGTCGGAGCTGTATGTTTTACGTCAAGATTCTGATAAAGATAATTTATTAATGAATCTTATCTGCTGGACTCAGGTGCTGATGTAAGAAAAAACTCGTGTACTCTTTTGCAGTTGCTGTCACATGTTCGGGGGTGCCTTCCGAGACTATGAAACCCCCTTTGTCTCCCCCTTCAGGTCCAAGATCAATAATCCAATCAGCACTGCTGATTACATCTAAATTATGTTCAATTACGATCACTGTGTTCCCTGTATCGACCAAGCGATGCAGGACATCAATTAATCGCTGAATATCAGCAAAATGTAAACCGGTTGTTGGTTCGTCCAGGATGTAAATCGTTTTTCCCGTGGAAACCTTACTAAGCTCTTTTGAGAGTTTAACTCTTTGAGCCTCGCCACCACTGAGGGTCAAAGCTGACTGACCGAGTTTGATATAGTCCAAACCGACATCATGCATGGTTTCTAATTTACGAACGATTTTTGGGTGGTTAATGAAGAAAGATAAAGCCTCCTGGACATCCATATCAAGAATATCAGCGATATTCTTGTTCTTATATCTAATTTCCAAAGTCTGTCTATTGAAACGAGTGCCTTCGCAGACCCGGCATTTTACCCACACATCAGGTAGAAAGTGCATTTTTACCTTCTTCGATCCATAACCTTGACATTCTTCACACCGTCCCCCCTTAACATTAAAGCTAAACCTACCAGGTTTGTAACCAAGTGCTTTTGCTTTTGGCAACTCAGCGAAAACCTTACGTATTTCTGGAAGAACATCGACATATGTCCCGGGATTGGAGCGTGGATTCCGACCAATTGGGTCCTGTGTGATATTAATCACCTTGTCAACTTGATCCAGACCTTCAAATCCATCATTGGGTCCAGGCGTGGTAAAATTGGCGTTGTGAAGAGTTCTGGTTAATGCCGGATGCAATGTTTGACCGATCAGACTGCTTTTACCAGAACCACTCACACCTGTTACGGTGATCAAGGTTCCGAGGGGGAATCGTACATCAATAGATTTTAGATTATGAAGCCTAGCATTTTTTAGAGTGAGCCAGCCTGTAGGAAGACGTCGTTTTTTCCCATTTGGTGCGGTTACTTTTAATTTACCCGATAAGTATTTCCCCGTGATAGATTCTGGATTTCTTTTAATATCCTCAAGGGTTCCTTCAGCAACCAGGTCTCCCCCCAAAATTCCTGGTCCAGGACCGAGGTCAATTATCCAATCAGCAGTCCGCATTGTGACTTCATCATGTTCAACCACTAAAACAGTATTTCCCAAGTCGCGGAGGTGAACTAATGTATCAAGCAATGAGCGATGATCACGAGCATGTAAGCCGATGGAAGGCTCATCTAGAATATACATTACACCCACCAAGCCACTGCCAATTTGGCTGGCTAAGCGAATCCGCTGGCCTTCACCACTGGATAGAGTCGGTGCTGGACGGTCTAGACTGAGGTAGTGCAGACCAACATTGCGAAGAAAACCGATCCTCTCCTTAATTTCTTTAATTAATTCTCCTCCGATTTCTATTTGTTCTGGTTTAAGGCGATTTGGCAGTTCAGCGATCCAAGTGTGGATCGCTTCGATGCTCCAGGAAGTTAATTCTGGCAGGCGTTTACCATCAATGGTGACAAACCTCGCTTCAGGGTTAAGTCTTTCCCCGTCACATGCCGGACAGGGGAGCTTACTCATAAAAGACATATAATGACGGCGAGTATATTCAGATTTTGTTTGTCTAAAGAGACGATTGATATGAAAAACTATCCCCTGTAAGTCACGGTGTGACTCATAACTCCAGGTATCCCCTTTCTGTCCTTCTGAAGTGTGTTGGAACTTGAACTTTACTCCTTCAGAGCCATAAAGAATCGTATTGCGGAATCCTTGTGGCAGATCCTGCCACGGTGTTTCCAAGTCAGCGTTATAGTATTCAGCAATTGTTTGTAAGTTCCTGGTGCGCCACTTACTTGATTTTTTTCGTAGATTGCCATACCAACGGCAAGCACCATCCATGATAGATATCTCTGGTTTCTCAATAATCAGATCAGGATCAACTTGAAGTTGGACTCCTAGACCGTTGCATTCATCGCACATGCCTAATGGAGAATTAAAGCTAAAAAGATGAGGTTCCAATTTAGGAAAACTAATATTACATTTTGGACAAGCGTTGTGTTCGCTTAAAATGATTTCATCATTATCTAATGCGACGAAGAGGGTGCCATTTCCAGCACGCAAACTGGTCTCAACGGAGTCAATCAGGCGAGTCTGGAAATCTTTGGAAAGATCAGGTAGGTTTGTATTTTCTTTATCGAATTGTATAGATAAATCGGGGATACTCAATCTATCAATGACCAACTCGATATTATGTTTCTTGTTCTTGTCAATCTCTGGTACCTGGGTTAATAAATCAACCATACTACCATCTATTCGAGCGCGAGTATAACCATCCTTTACAGCCTGTAAAAGGTCTTTCTTATAACTCCCTTTTTGGTTTCTTGCTAGCGGGGCTAATAGTTGAAAGTGAGTTCCAGAAGGAAGTCTTACCAATTGCTTTGCGATCTGGTTGGCAGATTGAGGAATGACTGCTTGCCCACATTGTGGACAATGTGGAGTACCAATCCGAGCAAAAAAAACCCGGAGATAATCAAGAATTTCTGTTACTGTGCCAACAGTTGAGCGGGGATTTCGGCTTATGGTTTTTTGTTCAATAGCGATTGCTGGACTCAGACCAGTGATCTGGTCGACAAGTGGTTTTTCCATCTGGTCCATGAACTGTCGGGCAAAGGAGGAAAGACTCTCAACATACCTTCTCTGACCTTCGGCATAGATGGTGTCAAAAGCCAGGGAAGATTTACCGCTACCACTGACTCCGGTTATCACGATGAATTTGTGACGTGGAATACGAACATCAATTCCTTTTAGGTTGTGTTGTCTTGCGCCTCGTATGATGATGTCACCAATGTCTTCTAGGGAGGATGAAACCTGGGTGAAAGCAGGATGATCATTGGGTAGATCCTCATCTTCGGATAGCGAGAAACGAGGCTTTAGTCCTTTTTCCAAGAAATCCTCATCATCGTTTCTGTCAGTCATGGCGATTAATCGGTCCATTTCTGACCCCGTAATATCTTCAGGTTGAGTGAGTTCGACAGTATCGATGATTCCGAGCATGCTTAATTTTGCCATGATGCGCCTGGTCCGAGGCATTGAGGTAAATAATTTACGTAAAGCCTCAAAATTTTCTTCTGGGTTCAAGGAAAGGTCAGCAATCTGATCAAGTGTTCTCTTCTCATCAATCGTTAAACTGGCTTCCGGTTTGATTTGGAGTTCATCCCAGAAGTCAAAAAGACCTAATTCTAATTTGTTAAGTGATTGAAAATCATGTAACAAGTTGCCGCGAATGCATGGGAATCCCTTCCAGCGTCCTGAATAACGAAAAATATCGGGACGCACTTTTCCTTCACGGGCAAGTTTCCACGCAGAACCTGCAAGATAAAAATCTTTGTCAGGTTTAATATTGAATTTAAGTGCATCTGAATCGATCAAAACCCATTTTCGAGATGATTCTTGCCAGTATTCCGTAATCCAGTGATCGATTTTATAAATTGAGTCTGGTTTGAGATAATCTGCATACCCCACACGCATTCTGGCGGGTAAATTTTTATGCCGTAAAAGAGAGGTCAGGAAAAGGGCGAAGTCACGGCACATACCAACTTGACGTTCTTTCGGCTCGCGAGGAATAGTCAATGGAGAAGGATCGAGGGAAACAAGCTTTTCTAGGCGTTGTTTCATTGTTCTCAGATGTCCTTCACGACGACTTTCACGGGTCAAAGTGACGCCATAAGATGGAGCTGCAAGCCGATGCAACAATTGCCCCTGGATGATATCAACCAGTTGTGGCACCTCATCAGGAAGCTCCTGGAATAAATAAGCATATGAACCAGGATCGGTCAAGGGAGAATGAGAACGGTAGAAATCTAGAGTCGTCATCATGTACTCAAAAAAATATATATTCGCACATACGTTCTAATAATTCTACCACAGAAATTAATTACTTTGTATATTTTTCCTTAAATATTTCGATAATTGTTGGATTCTTCTCCATTATAAATACGAAAATGCTTAGTCTAAACCAACTACATGTGATTTTATTGGGGAAAAAACTTTAATGATTTATGAAGAACAGAAAAAATCCCAAAAGTAGAGGTCGGGATTTTTCCGTATAATGCTTTTTATGGTTTTAGAATATCTCATACGGATGACATCTCATACGTATGACATATCATACGTATGACATCTTGCGACCAATAATGATACCAATCAGCAGCAAGGCAATCACTAGGAAAATAAGCGCAAAAACCCAGGCGCCAAAATAACCGATGACCAATCCGATGAATATGATTGCAACTAGCCCAATCATGGAGCGATAGGTATACCATATCCGTTCTTCTTTTGAATTGGTGCTTACCTTCCATAATACAATACCTGAAGTTAAAGTGACGATGGAAGTCGATAGAATTAAGATCAGACTTTGATTACCAGTCAGACCCCATAAATCGAGTAAAACAACCCCACAGGAACCACCTAATGATGGGTAGGGGTAATGTGCGTTCACGTAAATATGAAAGAAAATAAAACGGTTATAAACTGCATCATCTGGAAAAATTTCCCAAATAACCGTCTCTTTTCCCCCTGCGGGAATTAGGACCTTCATCTTTATTTCACGTCTTAATGTAATAAAACCATCGGAGATGTAGACTCGGGTGAAACGATCCCAATCCTTATCCAACGGATTTTTGAGTGTTGCTTTAATATTCCCAACCTCATTGGGCGACATCAAGATTGGACAATTGAGACTAGATAGAGATTTTTCAGCATCCAGGGTTGAGGCGAATAAAGAAGCTTCTAGATCTCCCCATACGGTGACAATTAAGAGGTACAGACTCAAGAAGATACCTATACAAAACAGGAACGTTCCCAATATTCGAAATATTCTTTGTTTTCTGTTCATATTTATATTCGGTAGGGTTTTTTAATTCTATTTTTTACCAAATTGAATACTTAATATCATATCACCAGGTTCAACACATCTCATGATTTTCACCACCTGTTATTACGAATTGGTAAAGAGCGGCGCATTTTTCATAGTTTTATCTTTAGAAGATAGCTTTATTGTAAGCACATCCCCGTATCTCAAAATTAATTCCCAGGGATTGTCCCCAAATTGAGTAGGTGGATGGAAAACTTGAAATTCTGGTATCGGTCCGCTTTCATAATGGTAAGGTTTTTCGTAATATCCCCGACGAAGCTGGTTGACACTAAGTTGATAGGTAGTAGGAAAATTCTCAATAAGGGAGTTATGATCCCACATGATAATGTGATCATCGCCGTGATGAAAGAAACGATGAACTCCAGTGCGAGTTATGGTTTCCAACAGGGCGCGCAATTGATCATCGGTGACTCTTGGACGAACTCGAGCCAGCAAACCTGGATCTTTGATGATATCTGGAAGGGCTTGAAACAGCCCCTGTTTCGTGTAGGTCTCGAGACGGAAATGTTTTATTAAATTTTCACATTTCTCCAAGATTACGGAGTAACTGTTATCCTCTGACTTATATAAACCACTTTCTTTCCGCAATTCAACCAGGACTTCATCCGAGGGTGAAATGTCAAAATCAATGGGAATAAAAAGGATATTCTTTTTTTGATCGTATTTTGGGGAAATTGAGACAGGATGGTTGTTGACCTTAAGGACGCATGAGTTAGGTTCTTGTATACACCGAAATAGCAATTCATATTTCCTCGGATTTATGCATTGGGAGGGATCTCCTTCAGCAGGAAGAATATAGAAATCGAGACCATCTCGGAATGATTTTATTCGGAATGGAGTAAGTGCATAGGCTCCAGCCAGGTATCCGGTAGAAAAACCATCATCCTCATAATGTAGGTAGGTATTATCATTTCCAGGGAAAATATTCAATTGAAGAGGATTAAGCTTCTCTGTGTACCCACAGAGAGGTGGTTGAGCTAACGGTATGATTGCCCCTTCCCTCGCAAATAGAGGAATTTCGGAAAGGTCGCCATATACGACATGATGTCCATTGTTATATATTTGACCGGTAAAGAAATCATACCAGGATCCCTCGGGCAACCAAATGACTTGCCGACTGAGTCTGGTATCTGAATTAATGGGAGATATATATGGTGCCGCAATTAGTTCGGAGCCGAAAGTGTAATTGTCTGGAGCATAATAGGAAGCCTCAGTTTCGGGTTGGAGATGATACATTGGTCGGATCAGTGATTCAGATTCTTTATGGTCCCTGAATGCCATTGCGTATAGATACGGTATCAAGCGATGTCGTAGACGCATAGCATCGGTTGCCAACCAGGATATCTCAGCATTGAATGCCCAGGGTCGCCGTTCATGAAAGGGATTATTCGTACTGTGCAAGCGTAAAATTGGACTAAATACACCAAACTGAAGCCAACGTAGATAAAGTTCCGGTTCTTCAATCCCATCCATATGCCCCCCAATGTCGTGGCTCCACCAACCATAGGAGACATTAGCAGCCGTAGCAGTGAAGAAGGGTTGGTAAGCTAATGATTCCCAAGAAACGATCGTGTCGCCAGAAAAACCGATCGGATAACGGTGTCCGCCAAAGCCTGCCCAACGCGAAAATATGAACGGTCGTTTGGGACATTCTTCTTTATCTTCCACAGGGCGTGCGAGATCGAGAAAGTGGAGGTGATTTAACCAATACAACGGATCAAGTCCTGGAAGGGAAGAAAGTGTCCCTTGCTGCCAATCAATCCACCAAAAGTCTATTCCTATTTCTTCTTGTGGATGGTGGAGGAGGTCAAAATAAGCAAGGGTGAAATTTGGATCAGCCAGGTTGAAAGGGATAGGATCAACAGAGTCAGTATTTCGTCCTAATCTCCTGGCAAAATCTTGATATTGTTCTTCATGAGGGTAGATCCCGTCTGCAGGATGAAGGTTAAGGGCGGTTCTCAGGTCAAACTTATGGATTTGCTGGATTAGATTTGGTGGATCAGGAAACAGCTCTCGATTCCAGGTATAACCAGTCCAACCGGATGATTTGTTCCCGGTATCAGTGATATGCCAATCCATATCGATAATTATGACAGACAACGGGACTTCGTGATCTTGAAAATCCTGGATCAAGGAAAGTATTTGGTCTTGAGAGTAAGCCCAATATCGACTCCACCAGTTACCAAGAGCCCAACGAGGCAATAAGGGCACAGAGCCGGTGAGTTTCCGATAATCTCGAATACAGTCCTGGTAATCATGACTGTAGCCAAAAAAATATAAATCTAAGGCTTCAGGTTTGTTGCTGCGCGGTTCTAGCCAGCCTTCCTCATTAAAGACTAATGTCTTAGAATCATCTATGACAGCCCAACCATCACGAGATAATATTCCTGGTTCTAATGGTACATGCCCTTTCCGGTTGTCTAATGTGCGGTAGGTACCTTTCAAGTTACCAGGATTGTGATCGTTGAGATGCCACGTATGTCCGTATTTTTTAAGTTTGATGGATAGTGTTTCAGGCGAAGGAGGTCTTCCAAGGAGTATATTTAGTTGCAAGTCAGCAGTCTCTACTTCGAGTTCATGCCCATCTTCATTCTGAGATTGAGCGGATTTTATTCGAGAGGTGAATTCCGGTGGTGGGGTGTTCCGGTACCAAAAGATCTGACTTGGTCGATCCTCGAAGTTTTCATCGGGATTATATTCGATTCGCAGGAGACGAGATGTCAAACAAGTTATTCGATAGGGCGGTGCTTTAACCAATGCTAATGGATTTGGAATGGGGTTGAAATTGGGAATAAGATAGTAGGGGATCAAAGTTATTAATTCCAATACGTATATTTTAATTGTTTATTGACCAATGAAGGATCGATGATGCATGATCCCGGTAATGCAAATGGGTATTCGCTGAGATAAAGACTGATATTGTTAAATCTTCAGCCCAATCGAACGGTAAATATGTTTGAATAGAGACTTCATCCAAGTTTTTAATTTGATTAAGAAGATCCTCATGAGAGGCATGATATTCATCTTCTACCTCATCGAGTGGAAGGTTCTTATTTTCCTCATAAATATTGGCATTAAAATCATCGATAAAATTGTCGCTTTCGATTATAGGAAATTTCAAAGGTTCGCCAGTGAGTGCGGCATTAATTCGGTCTTGAGCTACACGTTCCCAGGCAGCGATATGTGCCATAATATCCTTGATCGACCAATGAGCTTCAACGCCAGGCGTCAATTTCTGATCTATGGATAGATCATCAATCAATGAATCGAGAGCGTTACGTTCTTTGATGATGGTGTTTATTATTTCTTGTTTATTTTGTGGTTGTAAATTTTTGTTCATTTTTCAAAAAATCCTTGATCGACAAGTTCTTCCAGGCGATCTACGATATCAGCGAGAACATGAAAAGCCTTTTCGACCGGTTCAGGGTTGGTAAGGTCAACGCCAGCAGTTTTTAGCGCATCAAGAGGGTAAACCGAATTCCCTGCTGCCAAGAAATCAAGATAAAGTTCTGCAGAAGGTTTTCCTTGATTTAAGACTCGGTCCATGAGTGCATGGGCACCGGAAATACCAGTGGCATATTGATAAACATAGAAATCCATATACATATGTCCAAATTGAGCCCAGGCAATCCCGATCTGATCATGGTCGAATTCTACTTCATGGCCGTATCCCTCCATGAAAAGTTCAGCACATAGATCTGTGAAAATTTTGGCGTTGGTGGGTCCTCCTTTTTCGATCCGTTCATGGACGGATAACTCCCAACGTGCAAGGGTCGGCATTATGAAAAAGTAGCGATGAAAATTAGCCATAGCTTCATCGATCAAGGCCAGGTGGAATGCTGGATCTTGTTGAGTCTTGAAAAGGTAATTTCGCACCATTGCCTGATTAAAATTCGAGGCAACTTCAGCAACGAATAGAGAATATTGACTATAAATTAAAGGTTGGTGTTTTTGCGTGTAATAGGAGTGCATCGAATGTCCAAGTTCATGTGCAAGTGTGCTCAAGCTGAAGACATCATCAGCATAGCTCATCATAATGAAGGGTTGGGTGTTATAAGAACCCCATGTAAATGCACCCTGAAGTTTTCCTTTATTCAAAGCGCGGTCAACCCAACCATCCACCAGACAACCATTTCGTAATATGTTGACATACTCTTCACCAAGGGGCATCATCCCTTGACAAATCCATTCTACAGCCCGATGAAATGGTACTTGAAATTTCTTTTTTGTCAGTGGTGCTTTAATATCGTATACACCGAAGGACTCGTATCCTAAGGCTTCTTTCCTGATACGCCAATATTTATGCCAGGTTGGTAGATTCCTTTTAAACACCTCGATAAGGTTGTAGAAGACCTCTATTGGGATGTTATTTGGTGAAAGAGATGCTTCCAGTGATGAATCATAATGTCGGGCTCTTGCTTGGAAAATGTCTCTTTGTAAGGCCTGGGTTTGAATACCCGCTATTGTATTTCGAAACTGCAAGTATGCATTCGCATAGTTTTGGAATCCAGTCCGTCTGACTTCCCGATCCTCATTAGTGAGGATAGAGTTAATACTGCTTTGACCGAGTTCAATTTCTGCTCCTTCCGAATTGGTTGCTGGTTGAAATGGAAGCTCGGAAGTAACCAGGAAGTTATATGCTGGCGGCGTACTAGGAGGTAATGGTTCTGTTACCATTGCTAGGATTTCTTCCACCTCGGTTGAGCGTACGTGAGGGCTTAGTCGTTCTAAATTATGAAAATAATGGGCGTATACCTTGAGATCTGACAATTCCTCCATCCATCGATATAATTTCTCAAAACCGATTTTCATTATTTCTGGTTCTTCGAAAGCTCTAACTGATCTCAATCTGGCGATTAACCTACTACCTTGACCGGCACGAGCAGTTTTTTCAGAATCCGTGACATCTGTTGACTGATCTAAACCGCTATAGACCATCACTTTCATCGCCAGGATTGTTATTTCTTCTGCTAGCGAGATATATTCAATCAGTAACTGGGGATTTTTCCCGAGTTTCCCTTGATATGCTGTTAAATCGGGAAGTTTTGATTCAACACGTTTTAGGGCTGATTCCCACTCTTCCACACTAGAGAAGATGCTATTCAAATTCCATGTTTCTTCATGTGAGACTTGGTCTCGAGTTGGCAGGCTTGTTTTCGTCATCTATTGGAAATCTCCTTACCTCGAATAATTTTTTTCTTGAATGATACCACTATTCACTATTGACTTGGATTATATCAGCGAGGTTATAAACGTTTCACATAAGGGATCTTCTACACCAAATTTGAGGGTATTTTTAGTGTCCAGCTATTAAATTTAAAATTTTTACCAAGGTATCTTGTTGAAAAATCAATGACCCTGTTTCTATCTCAGTGAATGTGAAATACCTAAGCTCGATATTTATCCTGGTTCGGTTTCTAATATACCCACGTTGTAAGGTATTCTAGGTCTGAATCGAGATCAAAAGGTGATGCTCCCTGGCTTTGCCAACTCCCAGACAGACCTGATGCTTTCGCGGTGAGTTCGAAGTGACACATGGCAATGCCCATATCAACTCGCTGCAGGTCTTCTATTTTAATAATTTTTGAGTATATTCTATCCCGATATCCTGGAGTTCGACATAAGTAGAAGTGCCAGCAGTGATCACCTTTGATAATTCGCCAGGGTTGTTTGTTAGAGGCGGAAGGTCCCTGTCGAACCATTTCTAGCGGCTCAGCGTACTCATTTGCCTGGTTTGGGGTTAGGGGAATAGACTTTGTTTTATTGAAAAACAATTCTTCCCAGGGTAAGCGGTGATCAGAGCCAGCGGTCTGCCGAATCTGGCCATCAAGTTTCCGCGGTTTTTTGGCTGGATACCCCACTGCGGTAACCGCTGGGATTAGATCGGTTTTTGTAGCATTCACCCTATCTGTAAAAGTACTGCGTGTAAAGGTTCCACCTAACCAGCAGGTCCCCAAACCTAAATCAGTAGCAAATAAAATGATAGCTTCCATCAAGAAGCCGAAATCCTCCAAATTCATTCCTCCAGGCTCTGTCAAACCGATGATATACCCAGGAGCATCTTTAATGAATCCATATGTTCCTAAATCAGACAATTTATCCGGATCCCCTTTTTTTGATGCTACCAGATCAAAACGGGGTCTAGAGCCAAAAGGGCCTGTTGGCAGGATATTGATAAAGTTAGCCAGTTGTTCTTGTATTTCTATCGTAAGGGATTCGCCAGAATAGGTACGACACGAATAACGTTCTTTAATCAGTTCAGAAATTGGTTTCGAAAAGTTGGAATTAATACTACTCATGGTTATCATTTTACCTGAAGTGGCGTTCGTAAAGCCATGGATTAGAAATATTTACTTGGAAGCGATACTTGGATTTTTTGGTTATGCAATCCTCCATTTTGATATATCCCAACAAGAAGCACATTTTCTAGAAAATGCGAAAGATATTGGTTCTTGACGAAATAGTACCTAAGCGGTATAGTAGAAAATGTAGGATGCAGAAAGTTTACGTTGGAAAAAAAAGGATAACGGTTCAAGGCTTCGTGCATTGGATCGTTCTTTTTTTCAGTAGTGTAACATTCTAAGAATATCAAGATAATTAAGATTTGTAAGTTAGAGAACACAGGCTTGAAATGATTGATTTCATAGATCACGACCTTATCCGATTAAACGATCAGCATCTCCAATATAAGGGATAAAAATCCCAAATTTTCAATCATTTTCTTAAGGAGAAAAAAATGTCTGAAAGAATCATCGGTACGGTTAAATGGTTTAATGGCAGTAAAGGTTACGGTTTTATTGAACGCGAAGAAGGGGAAGATGTTTTCGTTCATTATTCTTCGATCAATGGCGATGGATACCGCAATCTGGAAGAAGGCCAACAGGTTGAATTTTCGATCGAAGAAGGACCAAAAGGCCTCCAGGCTGCTAACGTAGTTCCCATGTAAATTAGAATTACTAACCAATGCCCCGCCTTTTTAATTTCAGGCGGGGTTTTTTTATATTTCCACAAAGTATGTCAACACAAAGTATTGACGATGGTCATAGGCTCCTCTATACTTATTTCTTAGAATAATTTCTAGTACTCTGTCAAATCGGAACCTTGAATGTTCCTCGTTCTGGAGTACCCTTTGCGAATACAGGGCTTTTACGATTTTAGAGTCTCTGGTAACTACACCAAGATGTTTTGTTTTCCCCTCAATTTTTCCTGAAGTTCCTCAACAAAACAACCTGAAGATTAATATATGGCACTCGACATGTTATGATATGAACCTCCTTGATTAAATAACTTGCATCCTCCTCCATTTATTACTTTTATTTTTTTTGGGGGGATAGATGTGTTAATTCTTCTTGAATGGAAAAGTAATTTATTGGGTTGCTAGTGGATCTCTTGGTTTGGTACCCTGACCGGATGTGCAAATAACCTTGGTAAGATGGTCTACTTGGAATGTAGCTGATCAATAACTAGGATATTTCCTGAATAGGTACTCAGTAGAATTCACCAGGCAAATGTCAGGGTCAAAAAAAGAAGTGGACTCGCAAATTTTGTCCAGTACTGGAGTGACAGTGAGAAAATTCCGATGATAAGCAACTTATTGCCTGATTCTGTGTTTTTTTGATTAGTCAGGACAATAATATAATATCCTCAAATCACTGATAATGGCATAGATTGCTCTTTCTAGCAGTCAATTCACTTGAAAATAATTTTGTAAATAGATACTACATTTGGGAGAATCGAAATGTCCATCAAAGTCAGCACTGTGAGAAAAACGAAGAATCGAGAACATATCGCCTGGTACCTGTATGATTTTGGTAATTCAGCGTATGCTGCAGTGGTCTTGCTGGCGATCTATTCGGCATATTTTAAAGAAGGGGTGGTTGGGGGTGCGGAAGGTTCGCGGTTATGGGGGATTTCTGTTGGAATCGCAATGCTAGTTGTCGCAATAAGCTCGCCAATTTTGGGCTCGATTGCAGATTTTTCCGCTTCAAAAAAGAAGATGTTACTGGTATTTTCGATATTAACCTGGATTTTCACAGCATTGCTCTTCTTTGTTAAAGAAGGGGACATTTTTATTGGGATGCTGTTCTTTATTTTAGCGGAAATTGGTTATCGAAGTGGGCAGGTTTTTTATAATTCACTTTTACCCGAGATTACTACACCAGAAGACATGGGCAGGGTTTCTGGAAATGGTTGGGCGATTGGCTCTCTAGGAGGCATTCTTTGTTTGTTAATTATCCTACCTTTAATTATGTTTACTGAAGGAAACCTGATGGTAAGGTTGTCCTTACCTTTCACCGCATTATTTTTTGGAATCTCAGCGATTCCAGCATTTTTATGGATCAAGGAACGTGCTCAGCCTCAACCACTTCCACATGGGAAGAATTATCTCACTGTCGCTTTCGAACGGTTATCCAGTACAATTCGGTCTGTCCGTGTGTTCAAGGAATTTGTTAAATTTATCATCGCTTTCCTAATTTACAACGATGGTATCTTGATGGCATTGGATTTTGCTGCGATTATTGGGGCGGTCTTGTTCGGAATGGACCAACAACAGCTTATCATTTTTATGATTATCGTACAAATAACCAGTGTCGGTGGTGCTTATCTAATGACGATGGTTGGGGAAAAATTGGGTTATAAGCGTTCGTTGATTTTCTCCATCTTGATGATGATCGTTATTGTCCTAGCCATGTTGTTCACCAAAACGGTTGAGGGATTCTTTGTTATTGGTGCATTGGCAGGGTTTGCGCTAACAGGCGTTCAAGCGATAAGCCGAACAATGGTGAGCTATT
>CAZTJD010000106.1:0-14479 GCA_964613985.1 uncultured Anaerolineales bacterium | reverse complement strand
GATTCTACTATGGTTTTTGGGTGTGTTTATACGATCACAACTGTCTGCTTTCCCATACCCACTATCCCCTGACTCACTACCTTGGTCCCAGTCCTTCGCATTGTCCCACTTTGTGATTGTCACCCTATTCCTGATTCCCTGTTTCTTTGAACAGCCGATTATCTAGACTGAAAAGTTCTTTCCAGGGTCGCTACCAAAGGAGGTATTTCCATTTGGATAATATTCCAGACAATATCAATGTTGACCCCAAAATAATGATAAATGAGTCGATCTCACGTCGCTGCCATTTTTTCCAGGGCAGATCAGGATAATCCTTTCGGGCCTTTTCGGGTATTTTATTGGAGGCTTCTCCCAAAACTTCCAGATTGCGAAGCACTGCATCCTGGGTTTTGAAATCCTCCTTAAATTCATAATAGTTCATGCCGTGGGTAAAAGACAGGATCCTTTTAGAGGCCTCAAGCATATTCTGTAAAAATATCAACACCCCGTTCAGACTTATTCCACTGTCTCGCAAATCTCATTTGCTACCTGGGGAAGCCGGATTCCGTCAATGCCAGCAGGAGTAAGCAGGTCCACAGGGGCACCTAGCAAAGCTTCAAGGTGCTCCGCCAGTTCAATGAATCGAAATCCAATGTGTTGGTTAAATTCAACTACCAGGTCAATATCACTATCCTGGCGTCGTTTTCCTTTCCAGTAGGGATCAAACAAGCCAATTCTTTTAACGCCAAATTCGGAAGCGAGTTCAGCCTGATGCGCTCGCAGGATCTCTGTTATATGTTTTTTCTTCAGCATTTCATCCTACTCCATCTTCCATGTAAATTCAATTCTATCTTTTTCTAACCTTCCCAATCTAGACCATAAATCTCTTTCCGAAAATGGTTAACTAACCAGATTGATTTCCAAATCCGCGGATCCCCTTTCCAAAAAGCCATAAATATCCGAGGCCATTCGCGCCCGTTGCTGGCGGTATTGGCGAAAAACCTTCCCTCCTCTGGCCACTCTGTTCCCTCCGCCTCCAGGAAAATACTGTACAATTAAATTCGCACCCAGCTCTTCTCATTCCCTCATCGGAGTACGGCGATGAGCATAAAATCCCTTCTAACCGATTCTGGCGTAAATCATGTAAAATTAAATTACCACAATCCACCACATACTCTCCCCTTGAAAGGAACCCCCCATGAAAGCTTTACTCTTCCGCTACAGCTTCCCGCGGTTTGCCCTGGCGACCGTTCTAGGCAAAATACATCCCTCCGGCTACCTCAACCGCTGGGGACCGTTGGCGCTGGTGGATATCCCCGAGCCGGTCTTCCCCGCCGGCGACTGGGTGCGGGTGCGCACGCAGCTGTGCGGCATCTGTGGCAGCGACAGCAAGCAGGTCTTCTTGAACGGCAACTTCGACAATCCCCTGACCGCCTTGATCTCCTTCCCGCAGGTGTTGGGTCATGAAGCAGTCGGCGTGGTCTCTGAAACCGGACCCGAGGTGAACGATCTACAGGTAGGAGATCGGGTAGTGCTGAACCCCTGGCTCCCCTGTGCCTGCCGCGGTATCGATCCGCCCTGCCAGGCCTGCCAGGAAGGTCGCTATTTCGCCTGCGAACATTTCACGGACGGCGCTCTGCCTCCTGGGATGCACATCGGCAACAACCGAGGAGTCAGCGGCGGCTATGCCCCGGCTTTCATGGCACACCAGTCGCAGCTATTTCGGATCCCTGAGGGAGTCTCCTTCGAAGATGCTGTGCTGACCGACCCTACCGCAGTCAGCTTGCACGCCGTCCTGAAAGCACCGCCAACAGAACCCGGGCTGGTAGTTGTCTATGGCTGCGGTACCCTGGGGTTAATCACAGTCGCCCTGCTGCAAGCACTCTATCCGCAGGTGGAGGTACTCGTCATCAGCCGCTACCCGCACCAAGAAAATCTGGCAAAACGCCTGGGCGCGCACCATACCCTGCAGACCAGCCAACCGCTGGAGATCATCGAGACCGTCGCCGGGCTGGTGGGGGGGGAAATCCACAGCCCCTGGAACGGGCTGCCAATGCTGCTACGTGGCGCTCAACGAATCTATGACACGGTCGGATCTCCACAGTCATTAGAGGTGGAGGTGCGGATCGCGCAGCCCCAGGCTAAGATCTCGATCTCGGGGGTTGCCAACCCTGCTCGCTTCGAATGGACGCCGCTTTATTTCAAGGAGATCGGGGTGATCGGCTCCAATTCCTTCGGGATGGAACTCGTTGAAGGCAAGTCGCTCCACACCTTCGAGATCGTGCTGGCACTGATGAAGGAAAAACTGCTGGACCTTTCGGACCTAATCACTCATCGTTTCCGCCTGGAGGATTACCGACAGGCGTTCATGGTCACTCATAGCAAGGGGAGAAGCCAGAGTGTGAAGGTAGTCTTTGATTATGAACAATGAGATACGATTTCTAGGTGAATAAAGAATTTAATAGGAAAAAGATACCAAAATATTCAGCGGCGAGGACGCCGTTGTGAACAAGAACAGGGGAGCGGGGATTCTTTTGTAAGCAAAAACGGAAAGGCAGGGTCCGGATCGCCTCTCTCCATGTTCCCAGCTCATGTCGCCGTCCTCGGCGGCATGGATACCGCTGTGAGCAGCACAATAGGTCTGGGTTAGATTGTTTGCCAAATTTATTCCGCCTTCCTTGATACATGAATGGGCGGTGGGTGGAGACGGATCCATCTTGCCTATCCGGTTGATTTTTCTGACCAATCCGAGTATATTTCCAACTGGAATTGAAACCTATGACGGACAAAAAAAGACCAACCCAACAGCAGCAAAACCAGCTCTGGCAGGACGCTTATGCCCTGGCAGGAAAAATCGGACCGCGCGGCACCGGCACAGCGCAGGAAGCCGCAGCAGCAGCCTATGTCGCCAGCCGGCTGCAAGCAATGGGATTGCAGGTTGAAATCCACACCTTCCCGGCGATCCCGAGCCAGAACACCTTTGCTTTCGCGATCAATATCCTGGCATTAACCGCCATCATCCTTTACCCTGTTGGCGGCGCTATCGCCAGATGGCTGGCAACCCTGCTCGCCCTGGTGGCCGCGCCGCTACTGTGGCAGACCATCCGCAGCTCCGACAACGCCCTGCGCTTCCTGCTGCCCAAGGTGATCAGCCAGAACGTCATTGCCCGGGTCAGTCCCAGGGATGAAGTACATTCGGAGGCGGTCCTGCTGGCGCACCTCGACACAAACCGCTGCCGCAAAGTCTGGGCCTCAGGCACCGTTAAATACCTGGAACCGCTGACCTTCCTGACCCTCGCCTTGCTAGCGGTCCTGGGGCTGATCTACCTGGCAGGCGCCCTGATGGGCGGTCCTGCCTGGACCTGGTGGGCTTCCCTGCCCCTGGCGGGTTACGTTGTCGGTTCGCTGATCACCCTATGGCTAGATGACGGCACTCCCTTCAGCCCCGGAGCACATGACAATGCTGCCAGCGTGGCAGTGTCATTAGCCGCTGCGGCTGAACTGGCTATCTGCCCCCTGGAGCATACCCAGGTCTGGCTGGCCTTCACCGGCGCTGAAGAGACCGACCATGCCGGGTTGAAGACCCTGCTTAAAAAACACAATGATGTCCTGCGAGGGGCGACCTTCCTCGACCTGGAAGGTGTGGGTAGCGGGGAGCTGGTCTACCTGATCGAACAAGGCCTTTGCGCCCACTACCGTCCCGACCCCGAGCTGGTGCTGATCGCAGCCCAGGTCTCCCAGGAACACCTCGACCTGCAGGTTAAGCCAGGAGAAATGACCATGGAGGACGAGACCGGCACCCTGCGGCGTCGTGGCTACAAAGCCCTCTGCATCGCCGGGATGGACCCGGAGACCCGCTCCCTGCCCCACTGGCACCGCGCCGACGACACCGTGGACACCCTCTCGATCGAGGTGATGGGCAGGGCCGCTGCCTTCGTCACCGCCTTTCTCAGGACAGTTGACAAGGAAGCGAGGAGAGAAAAAATGGTCATGTGAGTAAAACCATTGTTGAGGGCTTCTTTATTAATATTTATTGCAAGGCTATGCGCTGAAATCGTTCTAGACCAAATGACTTTTTCTCGGTGTCCCGGTTGCACTTGAGACTTGAATCCAAGATCATAAATCAGTGAATTTTAATCCCTCTCATTACCTGGACATCCTGCTATCCCTTCAGTCGAACCCGTGAGAAATCCCCTTTAGTCAAAGGTTTTTTAACTCAAAAACCAAGACTATGACAATCCTCAAATCCCTTGATAAAATACCCTCGGTGCTCTGCTTGTTGTTATGGAAAACCAGACCCGATAATTGTCATCTTCCCAGACTCAGAACAAGCTGGAGAAGTTACCAAACGAAAGGGAACAGTATTTTCCAAGAAGACGCATTTAGCCTGATGGTTGCGTTCATTTTCAATGCAGTTTCAATCAACTGACCCGTATCAATTCAAGAGAAGCTGTCATAATTCTTCTGCGGGCGGTGTTTTATTTATGAGTGCAGAAATAAACACGCACTGAGGTTGCCGGTGAACGTGTCCGTTAAAAAAATACAATCCAAATCAGCCCAAACTGAAAGCAATACCACGACGTGGAATTCCCATGACTTCGAGGCCATCTTCAACGCTCAATGGGACCGGGTCTATGGCGTGGTCTACAGCATCGTCGGCGACCCGGCTGAAGCCCAAGACCTGGTGTTGGAGAGCTTCCTGCGGCTGCACCAACGGCCCCCTCGACATGAGACCAACCTGAGTGGCTGGCTATACCGGGTGGCAACCAACCTTGCTTTCAACGCTTTGCGGGCCAAAAAACGCCGGGCTGGTTATGAAGTCGACGCTGGAAAAATTGTCATGGAGACAAGTGCAGCAGTTAACCCCGGCAAGGCGGTTGAACAGAAAGAGGAACACGATCGGGTACGGCAAGTGCTATCTGGAATGAAGAGACGATCAGCAAAAATCTTGATCTTACGCCATTCAGGTTTTTCCTACAAAGAGATTGCTGCCGCAGTAGGCGTGTCAACATCCTCCGTTGGTACACTTCTGGCAAGGGCTGAACAAGAATTCGAAAGCCGCTACAGGAAAGATTAAAGAGTAAGGATTGAAACATCACAACAAAAGGAAAAAGGTGATCCTCTCGGCTCATCCTTTTTAGCTAGTAAGGAAAGTGAAGGAATTTGAAATGGATAAGAAATTGGAAAATCAAATAAACGATGACAATCGTGAAAATCAATGGATTGCCGAAAAGTTGGACCTGCTGGTGCCTGATACCATTCCCTCCAGGCAGGCTGCTCGCGCCAAATTAAATTCTCGCATAGACGAAAAGGAGAAACCTGTGTGGCAGAACCTAGTTAAACCAAAGTACCGCTTTGCCTGGATATCCCTGGTGATCGTTGCTTTCCTGATAGCTTCTTTGAGTATCCCCCAGGTTCGAGCAATCGCCAACAGCTTCCTGGGACTTTTCCGTGTCGAACAGATCGAAGCGGTGGACGTGGGCATCAGCCTGTCGAACTTACCCCAGGAGATGGAGCATAATTTCGAGGCGATCGACAACCTGATCAGTGACCAGCTGACCATTGAAAAGGTCGTGCAGCCTGTCCAGGTAGATGACATCGCCGAGGCCAGTAAAATGTCTGGGCTTAAGGCTCGCCAGCCAATTTATCCTGAAGGCGAGCGGAAGATTTTCTACCAGGAAGCAACCACAGTGCGGCTGGTGATCGACCAGGAAAGGTGGCAAGCCTTGCTCGACACTATGGGATATGGGGAGTTTGTGATCCCGAAAAGTGCGGACGGCGAGGAAGTGGTCATCCACATCCCGGCTGGTGTGGTTATTGGGATCGGCGACTGCCAGTATAATGAGATCGATGAAGTCAAATTGGGACATCCGGGGACGGAAAACTGCACTGTTTTCATGCAGAGTACCAGCCCAACGATCGAAGCTCCCACCGGGGTTGATATCAACAAGGCCGGACAACTGCTGCTCCAGGCGCTAGGTATGTCTCCTGCTGAGGCGGAACAGTTCAGTGCCACGGTCAACTGGGCTACTACCCTGGTAGTCCCTGTGCCCAGCGACATGGTATACCAACAAGTCATTGTGGAAGGCGTCAATGGTATCTTCCTGGAAGAGGAAACCTACCCTGGAGAAAAATCGGTCTACACCTTACTATGGTTGAAAGAAGGTATCCTCAACGCTCTGATCGGCGATGGCTCACTGGCAGATGCGCTTAAGGCGGTGGAGTCATTGGAATGAAGGGTAGAGAGTAGCAAGGCTAACAAAGTGGATAGGGATACGAGGCAAACGGGAAGATGGATAACCAGATCTTTTAAGGTGTGCTTTGTATCCTTCTATAAGTAATACTCACCCTATGAAATATCTCAAGATACTCAAAACAACCAAAGCCCTATTCTATCTGAACACCGCCATCTGGTTCTTGTTTGGCGTGACGATTCTAGGGGGAATATTTGGAACCCTGGCAGTACAAGGCTATGTGCGAGTGATTATCGCCCTCTTGATGTTCGGAAACGCCGCAGCGATGTTCCTGGCAGGATGGGGCCTCGGTCGTGATAGCCGATGGTTTTACATCCTGGCGCTGATGGTAATTATCGTAAACATCGCCCTCACCTTCACTGACCAGGTCGGACTGCTAGATTGGATCACCCTGGGGATTGACCTAATCTTGTTGGTCCTGCTGGTTTCTTTCCGTAAAGCATTTACTTTGAAAACGGATTGAGATTTTTTTGATAATACAACCATTGGAACAGAGAAAGAGTTAAGCAGGGAATCTCAAATTTTGCATGCCCTGTAAAAATGCAAGTCCAACCTTTCCTGTAACCCTTTTCCCCAAATTTCCCTGATATACTTTGTTTATAAAATAATTCCATGATCCGAAGGATTTTTTCAACTCTACTTCCATGAGCACACTTGCGATTGAAACCCAACATCTTAGTAAGGAATTCAACGGTAAAATTGCAGTCGCAGACCTTTCTCTACAGGTAGAACGCGGGGAAGTTTTTGGATTCCTGGGTCCAAATGGCGCTGGGAAAACCACTTCGGTGAAGATGCTACTCGGTTTAATTACCCCATCAGCAGGGAGTGCAAAGATACTCGGAGCTCCTTTAATGGATGAGGCTGTTCGTGCCAGGGTGGGTTTCCTGCCGGAACATTTCCGCTTTCATGACTGGCTGACGGCTACCGAATTCCTGACCCTGCATGGCAGACTTTATCATATGCCGGAAGAGTGCATTCAAGAAAGAGTCCCTCAGCTGCTTGACCTGGTGAGCCTGTCTGCACATGCGAGTAAGAAACTGCACGCCTTTTCCAAAGGCATGCTGCAGCGAGTCGGCCTGGCTCAAGCCCTACTGAACGACCCCGAACTGGCAATCCTAGACGAACCCACTTCTGGACTGGATCCAGGAGGCCGCCGCCTGGTCCGGGACATCATCGGTGACCTGCGTGATCGAGGCACCACCGTCTTCCTAAATTCCCATTTCCTCAGTGAAGTGGAGGTCACTTGCGACCGGGTGGCTTTTATCAAAGGTGGACAGGTCATCCACACCAGCTCACTGGCTTCCCTGGTCGAGGGGGAGATCTCCTTGCAGATCAGAGCCCAGAATCTATCTTCAGAAACTGTCGATGCTTTCGCTTCCTGGGGCCGTAACTTGCAGGTGGACGGACCTCGACTGACCATGATGGTTGACGATGAAACCTCCCTGCCAGCGATCAACCGCTTGCTGGTCGAAAGCGGGGCGGAGGTCTACGCGTTCACCCCACAAAGACTCTCCTTGGAAGAACTATTCCTGAAAGTTGTGGGGGATGAGAATAATTAACAATGGATGATGGAAGAATGAAGGAAGTCGGAAGTCAGCGGACTGGATAACAAGGTGGATAGGGAAAAGAAGATGCTATTGCCTTCCCTAACGATATGATTAACTTTATTCCTTTGTATCTATTCTTACCATGTCTACTTTCCTCCATTTAACATTTCCACGCAGATTATGAAAACAATTTTTACCATCTCAAAACTGACCTTCAAAGAGGCATACCGGCGCAAGATCCTGTGGTCTGCCCTCATCCTTGGTCTGCTTTTCCTGGTAGTGTATGGACTAGGTTTTTATTTCGTCCGCCAGGACATTCAGCGAACCATGACCTCGAACACACGATTGGCAATGAATGAGGTTTACAGTTTTTTCTTCATGGCAGGGATGTACGCCGTGAATTTCCTCGTTATCGGGATGAGCGTGCTGACCTCCGTCGATACCCTTTCTGGAGAGATCGCCTCCGGGACAATCCAGTGCATCGTCACCAAACCCATCTGCCGCTGGCAGATCGTCATCGGCAAATGGTTAGGCTTTGTGGGGATGATCAGCCTCTATCTCCTAATAATGGCAGGAGGAACCATTGGGTTGGTCTATCTCATTTCAGGGTATGTACCGCCAAATCCAATCAATGGCATCGTCCTGATGTGGATGAATGGTTTACTGATACTCAGTTTGTCCTTCCTGGGAGGTGCCTATACCTCAACCCTGGCGAACGGGGTGCTGGTTTTCGGGCTTTTCGGTGTCGCCTTTGTGGGGGGATGGGTGGAATATGTTGGTTGGTTCACCAAAAACCAGGTTGCAGTCAACATTGGCATCCTCTCCAGCCTGATCATCCCCTGTGAAGCCTTGTGGAAACGCGCTGCCCACCTGATGGAATCACCCCTGGTGTCAGCCTTGGGTTTCTCCCCCTTTACTTCAGCTTCACCACCCAGTCCAATCATGGTCTGGTATGCCCTGATTTACATTATCGTGATCCTGGTTTTCGCGATTCGACAATTCAGCCAGCGGGATCTTTAGGGAACGGATTGAGGGGAGATATAGGGGACAGATACAAGAAAATACAGTGATCTATGACCGTTAAACCATGGTGGTAAATGAGCGGGAAATCCGGTAACATGGGAATCAGTTAAATACATTAACAGAATCTTGGACGTAATAGTTTATCCTGAGAATACTATTTTTAATTTTTCTAAGGTTTTCCCCCTGGACTGCCATCCACATCTACAGGTAGTATAATTCAACCTGGTTTATTCCAGTGATCAAGATCTAAATGATAATCATCAACCTTCTCTCTATTCTTAATGAGTACCATCAACCTTCCCACCATCTCCACAAACGAGGTTATTCGGCCTACCCTGGTTGAGGTAAACCTGGACCGGCTAGCTGAGAACTATCGCACTATCCAGGATAAAGTCGCACCAGCCAAGATAATGCCTATCCTCAAAGCCAATGCCTACGGTCATGGGCTGGTAGAGATCGCACGGTGGTTCCAATCTCTAGGAGCAGATTATCTGGGTGTGGCTTTTCTTGAAGAGGGAATCCTGCTACGGGAGCGGGGAATCCATATCCCCATTCTGGTATTAGGCGGTATCTTAGGCAATCAGATCCCACATTTCTTAGAATATGACCTGACAATTACCGCCTCTTCAGTGGAAAAGGTGTGGCAGGTGGATGAAGTGGCTGAACAGCTTGGGGTGACAGCGCGGGTGCACTTGAAGATTGACACGGGCATGGAACGTATCGGTGTGCATTATTACAGTGCAGGTACCTTGTTGGAAGCTGCGGTGCAATGCAGGCATGTGGACCTGGAGGGTATATACTCTCATTTTGCTAATGCGGAGTCCGCTGACCTTTCCTATTCCCGGCTGCAGCTGGAACGGTTCCAGGAAGTGCTGCATTTCTTCGAGGTGCGCGGCTTACCAACGCCCAAACTGCGACACATGGCAAATTCTGGCGGAATTCTACAGCTACCAGAAGCCAATTTCGATATCGTAAGACCCGGCTTGCTGCTCTTTGGGGTCTATCCCGATCCTGCTACCTACCGCAGTATTCGCGTCCAACCTACCTTGAGCTGGAAATCACGGGTCGTTTATTTTAAAGTCATCCAACCCAACCATCCGGTAGGCTATGGCTCCACCTGGCAAACAGATCATATGGTTCGAGCAGTGACAGTGCCGGTGGGATACGGCGATGGATACTTCAGAAGCATGTCTAGCAACGCCGAGGTCTTGATCCGCGGCAGAAGATATCCAGTAATCGGGCGCATCTCCATGGACCAAATTGTAGTCAACATTGAGTGGGAAACTGCTTATAATGATGACGAGGTCGTATTAATCGGCGAGATGGGAGAGGAGCAGATTACGGTGGAAGAACTGGCGGGGTGGGCGGGGACAATCCCTTACGAAATCCTAACCAATATTAACACCAGAGTGCCTAGGGTTTATTTGGGAGGAAAATTAGAAGGGTGATCACTAAAGATTGAAGATCGATGAGTACCGTCTGTATATTTGAGATTGGATATACAACTATTTACAAAAATATTTAAATTTTACAATTGTGATTAGGAAATTAGCCATTCTAAAAATCTTCTGGTATAATGATTTCAATCATGTTTCTCTTCTTGGCGTGTGAATGGAAAATTTTTAGCGGCGAGAGCCGCTATTATTACCGTCCATAGGGACGGGTCATCCTGGCACGTCCCTGCTGCGCTCTCACCCCCTGCGAGGGCGCTTTTTTGTTGTTATAGTGCAGATTAAAAGGATGATTATAGATCTCAGCTTAGGTTTCATTTAATGATTTATTACCCAAGTGATCTTAACATTCTGAGAGCGGATTAAAGGAGGTAGCTATGAAGAAAATGACCATTGACGAACAGGTTGCCTTATTGATGCAGGGCACCGAATATGGCGATGAGCAGACCAAGCAAGCCATGAGCGAAGCTTTACGAGCACGCCTGGCAGAAGGTCGACCTCTGCGCGTCTACTGTGGCTATGATCCTACTTCCACCGACCTACACCTGGGTCATACCATCACCATGCGCAAATTGCGCCAATTCCAGGACCTGGGTCACGAGGTCACATTTTTGATTGGCAGTTACACCGCCCTGGTTGGTGATCCCTCAGACAAGAACAAAGCCAGACCTGTCCTGACCACCGAACAGGTTGCGGAAAACGCCCGTACCTATGCAGAACAGGCTTTCCGGATGCTTGATCCTAAGAAAACACGGGTGCGTTACAACGGCGAATGGCTTTCAGAATTGTCCCTTCTAGATTTGATACGTCTTGGACAGAATTTCACCGTGCAACAATTCCTGGCTCGAGAAAACTTTGCACAGCGTCTCAAAAACGAAGAGCCCATTTATCTTCACGAGACATTCTACGCCCTGATGCAGGGGTACGACGCAGTTGCGATGGAGACCGATGTTCAGGTTGGAGGCACGGACCAACTTTTCAACATCATCGTCGCGGGGCGAAAACTCCAGGCTGCCCTGAACCAGGAACCCCTTGTAGGAATCATCACCGGTATCTTGCCCGGTACTGACGGTGTGCTGCGGATGTCCAAATCTATCGGCAATATCATCCCCATCAATACCGGTGCAGAAGATATGTTCGGCAAAGTGATGAGTGTGCCTGACATGGCAATGGGAAAATACTTCCGGCTGGTAACTCGCTGGACACCAGATGAGATTCGAGAAATTGAGTCTGACATAGAATCAGGCGCCTTACACCCCCGTGACGCCAAGATGAAATTAGCACTCGAAATCACAACGATCTTTTATGGAAAGGAAGCCGCACTGGAGGCAAAGGACGCTTTTATCCGGGTGTTCAGCCAGGGAGATATCCCTGAAGATATCCCTGAATATAAACTGCAGGAAGGCGATAACCTGCTAATGGTGCTGCGAGCTGGTAAGCTGGTCAAAAGCAACCGTGAAGGTCGCCAGATGGTGGAACAGAACGCAGTCAGTTTCGATGGCGAAAAGCTGAGTGACCCTTTTACACCCCTGCCCGGTCCCGGTGTGCTGCGTGTCGGCCGTCGAAAATTCCTGCGGGTGGTTGAAAAATAATGGGATCGCGAAAAAGTAGAAATTAATGTAAACTTATCGGCTGAGTTTAGACCGGATCAAATAAAAAGCCAACGCCAGCACCCAGACCAGGATTCCCAGAATAACCACCCATTCCAACAGGGCGAGAGGAATGAAATCGGGTCGATTGGTTAGAAAACCCGACATACCTTCTTTAAAACCAGGATCAGTAGCGGACTCTGTTGGAAAGTAGATGAACCAGGCGAATGTCGCTGCATTCATAAATCCAAGAATCGCCATCCAACGAGGAAAGGGGTGTTTCTTATTAAAGAGGAAGACCATGGAATATAAAAAGGTGACCAGCAACCCTAGATTGAAAAAACGCATGGCAACGCGAATATGCGCCTCAAGGTAATTCATAGGGTAGATACCGACCAGGGAACCGTTAATCGTGGCATAGACACTGAGGAGTCCCAAAGGGTATTTCAGCCAGTGATCCACCTGCAAAGCCAGATAGACCATAAAGATCGTGGTGAAAACACCACCAAGAATCAGGCTCCAATTATAAACAACTGCATATGGAGAAACCCCCAACTCGCCCAATTCGGAGACGAAGTGGTTAGCAAGGTTGTAATATTGTCCATCCCTGCCTTGGTAGGCTAACGCTGAAAAGAGCATACCAAGACCCATGATCACTGGTCCAAAAATCCCGCTGAGGCCGGCAAAGGATTCAAACCTTTTCGAAAACTTATTTTGCATGCGGGGAATTATACTTCGGTGTGGGGAGTAGGCGTACCTTTAAGGCTTTCGGTGCTTTTTTTACTAAATTTGTCAATCTTCTGATTACGTTCAGAAACAAATTGTTTGATCGGCTTGATCCGGATGACGAGCAGTGAGACCAAGATTCCAGCCCAAATCCATGGTTCAAGCACACCCTGTTTGACCAACCAAATAAAATGAACTACAGCAAGGACGCCAGCAACATAGACCAGTTTATGGAGATGAGTCCAAATTTTACCCAGGCGGCGTTTCCAGGCGTTGGTGGACGTAATCGCCAGGATTAACAAAATCAAACCTGCCCCCAAACCTGCCAGGGCGTAACGCTTATCTAAAAGGGCGTCCTTAATCAAAGAGAAATTGAAGAAATAATCCACGCCAATAAAGATGGCAAAGTGGATGCTAGCATACATGAAACTATATAACCCTAAAGGACGACGCAGTTTTAGGGCCGGTCGATACCGCAAGAGGATATTGACCGGGGTGCAAGCCAAAGATAGCACCAGTAAGACTAAGGCAACCTTACCGGTACGCAGGGTGGCTTCGCGAATAATATCCGGACCCAGGTTACCTCGCCAATAATCCCACATCAACAAGACTAAAGGAATCCACGAACCTAGATGAGCCGCAATCTGCAAAAGGGTGAAATTCTTTGTTCTCTGCTTCATAATTTAAAAATTTTTGACTAAATCCATCCCTTCGTACAGATAAGCTACTTCTTCTTCGTAGCCATTGAACATCAGGGTTTCCCGGCGGCCGAGTTCTCCAATACGGCGTTCAGTGGATTGTGACCAACGGGGGTGGTCAACATTGGGGTTAACATTAGCAAAGAAGCCGTATTCGTTGGGAGCAGCAGCCATCCACAGAGAGACGGGCATGACATCGACAAGGTCGATCTTTACAATGGATTTGATGCTTTTAAATCCATACTTCCAGGGTACCACCAGACGTAATGGAGCACCATTCTGGGGCAGCAAATCTTTTCCATAAAGTCCAGTAGCCATTAAGGTAAGGTCATTCATGGCTTCATCGATACGCAAACCTTCGATATAAGGCCATTGGTACCAGGGATTACGCGTGAAACCTGGCATATTATTAGGGTCATAGATCGTCTCAAAGCGAACATATTTGGCTTCCGCCTTAGGTTCGACCAATTCAAGCAGCTTGTGTAAAGGGAACCCGTTCCAGGGGATGACCATCGACCAGGCCTCAACACAACGAAGGCGGTAGATGCGCTCTTCGATCTCAAAGGCATTGAGATCATCGATTGAAAAAGTCTTGGGATTGTTGACCAGACCACCAACCCTGACGTCCCAAGGGGAGGTAGGATACCCTTCCGCCAACCCGGCAACTGCTTGTTTATCAGTGGAAAATTCGTAATAGTTGTTATAGCTCGTTATATCCTCAAAGGTGTTCAAGGAATCCCCAAATTCGTCTGCTATGCTGCTCTGGGCTAATGTTGGTTCAGGTGTATCCGAACCAGCAATCATGGGCTTTTCACCGTCTGTGGGTTGCAGGGTGGCGAGAGGGGATCTATTAGGCGCACATGCTGCTAGTAAAGCAGTTGTACCGGTGATGATGCCCATGCTTTTCAAGAATTCCCTTCGAGAGAGGTAGATATGTTCAGGGATGATTTCAGATGGTTTTAACTTTTTCATTATTAATTGCTCCAATCTATCTATTTAGATAGAAAATATCATAAAATTCTTACCTAACACATCACTGAATCCTACCAACCATTATCTACGGTACGCAGGTGAGCAAAAACTGCACTCTTTACAAATAGCTGGGCAATATGGTCGTTCGTACCCATACTTCGATAAATCCTAACGACTTCTTTTAGTGTTTTGAAGCAACAAACATTGATCTATTATTTTTCACATGTTATAGTTTATTAG
>CAZTJD010000105.1:0-14551 GCA_964613985.1 uncultured Anaerolineales bacterium | reverse complement strand
CTCGAGAGTAACCAAACGCTCGATTGATCGCTCGGATACTCTGCTTTTCTACGAAATAGGCTCGTCTTATCTTTTCATAGTCTTCCACCGTTCTCATCTCCTTGTTACCTCCGAGACCATTTTGTCCCTTATGGTACTCGGACTGCTTAGTTGGTGGTCGTCTTATCAGTGTTAATTTTCAGCCCAGGTTGTCGATTTTTTTTAGAATTAACAAGTAGGAGATCCATTTAGTAAAGCTAACCTAGCTTGGTGGCATCAGTTACCGCTTTCCAGTGTGGAAGAGATGCAAATTGCGCACGAATTGAAACAACTGACTCATTTGGCAAATATGATCCAGGAAGCAGATGAACAAATATCTTTCTTGAGCGTTCAGGATACTTGGAGGGGACAAGTTGCCTTTTTGTTACAATTCACCGGCATTGGGCTGAATAGTGCGATGACCATCCTTAGCCCGTAAAATGCTAGTGATTATCTGGAAAGTGCTTACAAAACAAAGAAAAACCACCATGGAAAAATTAAAAAGATCATTCGTAGCCTGATGAAGTGGGCTGCAACCAACCGTACGGCTTCAAAACTAGGTATGAAGCGTCCCGAATTTGTCAGGTTTGAACTTGATAGATTAGGAATTGATATATCCATAGAAAAATTTCGGTATGGAAATAAGATCTATAAGTTACCACCATCTTTTTCATTATCTTGACAGTCTACTTCATCGGTGTAAATTCAGTAGGCATAATATTATTGTGGTGTTTTACAATTAGATAATCTATTAAACATTTACAAAACAAGTGAGTGCCTATTATATAAAATTGCTGATCTAATATGTGAAAATCTCCCACAGGATAATAATGTATCTACCATCATTAAGTGAATTATTATTCTAATAATTGTCTCCGAAGTAGGCAAAATAAATTCCACCACATCTCCAAGTACTTGCTTTTTATGTAACTTGATCTAGGGCGTGGTCTGCCAATTATTCGGTAAACAAAATAATGGATCTAATCCTCTTGGTTTCTAGCTACCTCGTTGAAAACATTGTCGTGATCATCCATGAACGTCATGTTAGCCCCTTTTAATTCTTATGCTAGATTCAAATTTATAAATCTCTTTTCTCTAACAAGGGAAAGTAATACTAATAAACTTATAAATGAGAATAATAATGTAGCTAAAGGAGGTGCAACAAAACCCCATTGTGTATATAGTAATCCTCCTATCGCCGGCATCGGAAAGCTGATCAATCCACGAAAACCCGCTGCCTTACCAAACTCATGGGCAAGTTGTGATGAGTGAACCTGATTTGATAGTAGTGTAGAAAAGGAAGGCACAAACGATGCTGATGTTATACCAAACAGAACTTGTGCAAAAATAAATACAACAAAACTTGGTTGCAAAGCCCAGATGAACGCTAATGGAATTCCCAGGAATTCACAAACCATTAGCATTTTCCACGCACCAATTTTATCCACTAGTCTCCCAATCGGCAATTGTAGCACCGTCCAGGATAGGAATAAAACGCTGGTCATTATTCCTAATTGGATCGTGGAGTAGCCAAATCGATCTATAAGCATTGAATTTATTATTGATGGGGTAATACTCCACGCAATCCCATCGCAAATATTGAATAGATATATCCCAAGCAAGTCACGATTGGGAGAAAAAAAACTCACAATTGTCTTTTTAATGTTTATTTTCGGATCCCCTACCTGATTTGGAATAAGAGTTTCCTTCAACCCACGAAACACAAAACCCAAGATCAGACACTCGAGAAATATACTGATTGAGAATATCCAAAAAAAGCCCAACTTCTGATATACAAAACCCCCTATTACTGCAGCAAAAATCCCAGGGGAAATCATCGCCATCGACACGATGCTGAATGCCATGCCCCTCTTACTCCCCTTAACTGATTCAGAAATCATTGCAGATCGAGAGGGGCGATTGATCGCAGTTAAGCCAATCAGGACTGCAGCAGGGACTAACAACCATACCAAATGCAACAAGCCGGCAAGTATAAATACCGAAAAACATAAAATTACAATTCCACTGGAGATGTATAGCACATATTTCCGCCCGATCTGATCTCCAAGCCAACCTCCAAATGGCTGAATAAGCATTGTAAAAAAACCACCGTCTAGCGTACTGATACTACCCAAAATCCCGATGAATGTAATTGATGCTCCAAGGCTTAATGCAAAAGGCTGCCATATAACGCGAAACATACTACAGTATAATCCCCCGAGTAATGCTGTAAGTGTTAATGTCGTAAGATTCCGGTTGGACAATAACCAGTTCTTAAAATTTAACAAGGTTTAATATCCTATAACACCGATCAAATCCTGTTTTAAACAATAGGTGGCTTAGGGCAATCAGTGGATTTTTTAGATTAACAATTATAAATTTATTGCGCGGACTAGCTCAATTGCTAATTCGACAGCTGCCCTACCAACTTGACCATTTGTCCGTGGTTCTTGATCTTCAGACATACATTTATAGAAATGGTGCCATTCAAGTTTGAAGGCTTCATTGAATGATGGACGTACTTCTTTATGAACCCCAGACTCATCTTCATGATTTACAATATTTACAATTGTTGGTGCATTTTTAATGTATGGGTTGGGAAAATTAATGGAAACAATTGAATCCCTACCATATGCAACCAATTGTTCATCCCAGTTGCGATAATCTGGCCATATACCAATTTCAAATACACAACGGGTTGATTTTCCATATTCCATTAAAGATATGAATTCTGTTCTGGTAATTGCATCACTAAATAGAATCTTTTGTGGTGGGCCAAATGTTCCAAGCAATAAATCAATATCGTGACTTGACATTAGCAGCTCCCAAAGGATTTTATATAAATGGGAGTGACTTTCACCAAGAGCTTGCATCAAGCTATTGTTGACAGACTGGATCATTTCATATAGAGCTGTTTTTGGTAAATCGTCTGCGGTGAATATATCATATAAGCCTTGATGGCTTTTAAGGTCGCCAACAAAATCATGAACCCTTATATATCGAATTTCCTCCATTAATTTAATTAGATTTGCTCCATACTCATATCCTGGGTCATACCTCTTCATATACCCGACCATTATTTTAACCTTATTTCGATGAGCAGCTTCCAGGACTCGATCACAATCAACTAGGTTGAAGCAGAAAGGTTTTTCAACAAATATATGTTTACCTGCCTCTGCAGCAGCTTCCGCAATATTTGCATGTTCGGGTGTAAATATGGCAACCACATCGAGATCGTCTTGCACGACAAGCTCTCTATAGTCTGAGTAGAGCTGGTTAACTCTGTATTGATTACCAAGGGAATTAACTACACTCGGAGATAAATCACACAAAGCTCTGATTTCAAATTCTGGCATCTCCCAGAGATATGGTATATGCATTATTTGTGCAATTTGTCCGCAACCAACTACTCCTACACGGTATCGCTTCATTTCGTTTTTCTCTAATCTGGTGGATAATTAACCCTTCAGCGCTCCAGCGGCTAACCCAGCAATAAAATGGCGCTGCATTATGATGTATAGAATGATGACTGGGATCGTTATGATTGATAAGGCAGCGAAGTATAAGTTCCAATCAGCTGTCCAACGAAAGAAAAAAGATGCCAATCCAAGAGGGATTGTTTGTAATTTGGCATCGCGCACAAAAATAAAGGCAAGGAAAAATTCGTTCCAGATGAACATTCCTTGGTAGATAATGATTGTCGCTAAACCTGGGCGAGCAAGTGGTAGAACAATGTGCCAAAATACTCCATATCTATTGGCCCCATCAATTAAAGCCGCATCTTCGATTTCGGCGGGGATGGTAAGGAAGAACGCGCGCATGATAAATATGCTAAATGGCGTTCCAACGGCTGCATAAACTAAAATCAAAGTCAATATTGGGTTATCTAACAATCCCAATTCTCTAATCAATATAAATAAAGGAATGATGGTTACTTGTGAAGGGATCATCATAGTTGCCAAAATGGAGTAAAAAATTACCTTTCTCCCAGGAAACTCTAACCGTGCAAGTGCATAGGATGCGAGAGTCACAATCACCAATAATAAAGCGAGACTGGAAAAAGTCACAACAAGACTATTTCTAATCCTTGCTGCCATTGTTCCAATTCTCCAGGCAGCTGCATAGTTCTGAAAGAATAATTGGTGAGGAGGCCCCCAAATATTGGTATATAGCTCATCAATAGATTTAAGAGATCCAAAAATCATCCAAAATATCGGATAAATTGTAATGATGGTGAAAAAAGATAGGATTATATAGGCTGCTCCTTTTTGAAGAGCTTCACCTAATTTTCTAGACCGAAAGGAGCTGGATGGAATTTTTTTGATTGAATTAACTTGTCTGGTCATTATTGACTCCTATTGATTGGTAGATCCACCCCTAGCCATACGGATGTAGAAAAACGAGATTATTGCCACAATAATGAAAAGGACATATCCCATAGCCGCAGAATAGCCTAGACGGCCATACTGGAATCCCTCGAGAACCATTCTGGTTAGGACAACTTCGCTTGCGTGGTTCGGCCCCCCTCCTGTCATTACCCAAACTAAATCGAAATTTGTCACGAAAGCGCCACTTAACGACATAAGGATGTTGATAAATACGATTGGCGCTAATAGGGGTAAAGTAATATGTCTAAATCGGCCCCAAGTACGAGCACCATCTACAGTCGCAGCTTCATACAATTCAATAGGTATTCCTTGGAGACCTGCCAAATACAGAACCATGTGGAATCCGGTCCATTTCCAGATATCTACAACAATTATTGCGGCTAATGCAGTATTTTCTTGACCTAGCCAGGGCTTGTTGAATTGATCCAATCCTAAAAGATGCAATCCATTACTAATTAAACCAAACTGGGGATTATAGATCCACGACCATAGTAAACCTATCGCCACAAATGACATCGTAACAGGCAAAAACAATGCAGTTCTAAAGAACGTAATACCGCGAAGCTTGATATTTGATAACAATGCCAACAAAAGCCCAAGTATATTCTTTCCTATTACAACAGCAAATGCAAATTTGACATTGTTTAAGATGTCTTTTCGAAATATATTATCTATTTTGAAAAGATTAATATAATTTTTTATGCCAATAAAAATTGGATCACTAAAACCATCCCATCTCGTCAGACTGATGTATGCACCATAAGATATGGGAATTAATATAAAAACGGTTATAAATAATAATGCTGGTAACGTTAATATATAACCTTCTATGTGGGTCTGCTTAATCAACCTTTTCTTGTATACGTGTGGTTTAGGATCTTTCGAGGTGCGAGTTACTTTAACAGTTGTAGTTTCCATGAAAATACTTCCTTGTAATAATCATCAACTCTACTAGATAATTAGAACCTTACTTTTGGTTTCTGGATGTGAACCGCATCTTGACTTCTGATACCAACATCAGGCGTCTTGGTTTTTTGTCCATCAGCTCCAGTAACTGACCAAACGGAACAAAGCTTAATTTACCAATCATTCACAAGCTAGGTAAATGGGATCTCTATTATTTGGAATTAATTCGTTTTTTATCCTCAGCATATATCCACATGTTGGTTAGTAGTGAATGGGCGCAACTAGTCCATATGTTTATCTAAATAAGGTCTTATGCTAATTTGGGAAAGCCAGGGCTTTGATCTGTAAGAACTCTGGCTTTTCAAGTAAACAGTTGATATACATGCACAATTTATGTGCGATCAATCTGGTATAAAGTTTGGTGCATAAACCAAGGAAGGTATGGGCGTTATCGACCTCAATGTGAAACAATTTAGAAAGTTTGGGATTGACGGTTTCAATCATCTGGCGAACGCTGTTGAGAAAACCCCACCGCTCATGGGGAAGCTGTGCTTTCTGGTTAGCGCGTGGCAGCGTCTTCAACCAGATGCGGTTATGGGCGAAGAGTTCTGCGTCTTTATCAATGCTGTTATGATCTTTATCGCCCAAGACTGTTAAATCCTTATGTTCACAGAGCATTTCAAAGCCCACTTCTAGATCGGTAACATAAGCAGGTGCCAGTTCGAAATTGAGGATAAAACTGCCCAGTGTAATGAGCAAGTGTAGCCTGAGACTGAAGATTCTCTGATTTTTCAAAAGCGCATTGCTAAAAGTGGCTTCAAAAAACCGCCAATCGTCCGGCGAATCGGGCACCAGATAGAATTGCACGACGGGTCGCAAGCTGTCGGTCACACATTGCCGATCCTGAGTAATACCCAGACTTTTCAAGATTATTAGGCGGATCAGGTTGGCGTACATAAAAATTTCTCGACGACAGTTGAAACAACTTTGGGTTCGTATTTTTGAAAACAAATCGCGATGATCACGCTATTGGCTTAACTTTTCCATTTCAAGTATCCAACCCTGGCATTCGCCAATCCAGGTCTTGTTAATCAACATGCGGTCTTTGCATAGTGGATCAAGACTCGATCGATCAAACAAAGGAGCGATTCCTTGCCAAAAATCTTCCACAGCTACTTAAATCCACGTGCAGAAATCTGCAAAGATTTTTATCATTGGGAAGGTTCTTCGACGTTTTTGGGTTGTAACAAGTTTCCAATATAACGTTAGATAACTTTTTTCAATCGTTTTCATCTAGCATAAGACTCAAATAGTTACCTGATAGGTGAGGCAATTGCATATTTTTCAAAGTCATAATGCGAATTATTATAGTTCTCAAGATCGCTGAAATTAAAACAGTGGGTCAAAAAAACAGCCGCGAAACAAATTCCTTTATGAAACTGTTAAATTCAATCCCAATGTATTCATAACATAATCGACATTCTGCCGGCAGCCTGCATCAGCATCTTCAATAATATCAAGTTCCATGATGATTCGCCCATCGTACCCATTTTCTAACAAGATCTTCGCTAACGACTTTAAGTCAACAACCCCTTCCCCCAAAGGACAGAAGGATCGGAACCGCAATTTGGCCAGGTCTCCTTTACAATCCTTGAAATGGACATAACGAACTGCACTGACATAAGTTCGCATGATGTCTACTGGATCGCTTCCCTTGACTTGAAAATGAGCAGGATCAATACACAATCCTACCAGATCTGTATTTACCATGTCCATAAATCTATCTAATTGTTCTCTTGTTTCAATAAAGCAAGCCAAGTGCGGATGATAAGCGAGTCTGATTCCGATCGAATTACAGAATTGGCCGATCTCCTCCAATTTACAGGTAAAATTTTTGTAATCTTCCAGAGAATGGGGATAATGGGATTCGGGAGGTCCACCGCCCATAACCAAAATATCAGACCCACAACCTTTCACGAACCGGGCAACGCTGTGAACCATATCCCTCTCAAATTCCCATAAATTGGGGTTAATGAAAGATGCATTAGCATATAAAGAGGAGACCCTTAATCCATATTCCGCTTGGGCACGGCTAAATAATCCAAAACGATGGAATATATCGATGTCACGGTTAATGAACGGTAGCCCTGGGTTTATATCGCCACCATACCTACGAAAAAAATCTTTATCCAACGTGTCTAAGACCAGGGCTTCGAACCAACGGAATCCCATTTTTACGAGGAAAGCTATTCCCTCTTCAGCTTTCCCTTTAAAATCCCAGGAATTAAGGTGATATCCAAAATCAAATTTTTGTGGGTAATCCATATTTAACCCTTCCTGTTTTTATTGTATCAGTTTTTGTTCAAGGTTCGGCAGATCCCCAGATAATCTGGGAACCTGCCGATATTCATAATAAATTTATTTCCCGTACTCATATCCTTCCGCTACAAGCTTGTCGAAGACTGCTTGTACTGCGGCCATGCCCACCTCAGGAGTTTGTGTTCCGCCGATGACACCCTGAATTGCAGCTTGGAATTCGTTATTAATTTCAGATGGCCATATCCAATCTAGGAAACGAATTGTGTGCGGAAGAATAATGTTCCGAATATAATCGGAGTTTGGAGTCTCTGCCTCAGCAGTGGTTCCAATAATAGCCACAGCAGAGGGATTGATTGGTTTCAAGTATATGGTTGCCACTTCGGGTCGGGTTAGGTACTCGATAAATTTCAAGGCATATGGTAGTCTCTCTGCAGATATCCCGTTGTGGACACAAATACCTCCACCGGGTCCACCGCCATGCTGGGGTTCACCAGGTTCTCCAGGTAGTTTGGGGAATTCGAATACCCCATATTCAAAATCCTTTACATTGGCGTCTAGCCACGGCATTTCCCAAGAACCACCATAGATAATGGCTGACTTCTGAGATGCAAATGCACTTCTCATTCCGTCAGTATCAACGCCTAGCGAACTTGGATCAATGATGCCATCGGTGACGAACCGCCCAAGCCACTCCAAGGCTTTCACATCGGCTGCATCAGTAAATTTTGCTTGTCCCGTCAGGTTTTGTTCGGTTTTTGCAACGGAATCACCCATGGTTTGTGCAGCAGTCTCAAAATACCACATTGGCCAGAAGTAATAGGCTTTTCCTTGATGTAGGAGCGGAATGTAGCCAGCATCCTTGATTATCTTTGCGATGTCGACGAATTCTTCGTAGGTTTTTGGTGGCTGAATTCCTAATTCTGCGAAAATCGTCTTGTTATAATAGAAAGTAGAGAAAGATATCTCAGAGATTGGTATGCCATATAAATGTCCACCGATGGTATACGAATCTAAGGCAGATGGTACGATTCTATCCTTAAACGGTGTGATCAAATCGTCTAATGGGATGAATACACCTCTCCGCGCCCAGATTCCATTTACAGGGTTTGCAGCGCAGTCGACTAAATCCATTTTTTCCCCTGCTAGGTGAGCAGTAAGCAAACGGGTTGTATCTTCACCAACTGGGCCCTGAGCATCCCAGATGACATCCTCGATATCGGGATTTTCTGCTAAAAATCCCTTAATGACTTCATCCTCTACTGCCTTTTGAACATCAACTGGAGTCCCCGATGCTAGGACGTTCGCGGAATCGGGTCCGAATACGAGAAGAGTGATTTTTTCCTTTGGAGGTTCAGTGGATTCGGTTACTCCCATCTCTTCAGAAGGTTGGCTTTCTGTCGGGGCTTCAGTCGTGGAACATGAAGCGATTAATAAGACAGATATTATAAGTATTGTGTAGAATAAATATTTCATCTTACTTTCTCCTTTAGTTTGTTTGCATATGTTCTAATATTTTGGTTATATTATGTTAATATCTCAATCTATAAACCTCCTCTCTTTATCATTAAAAGGATATTTGAATTATTTTGCATAGTTAATAGTTATTTAGTAACTTTAGTTATTGAAATATCATTCACGAACAATTAATTTTTATGGTGAAAACCTAAAAGGGAGAGCTAAAATCCATTATTCAAAATTTTGAAGATTACAATCGTTTACGCAATCGTTTACCTAATTATATATAATTACCAGAATTAGTCAATAACCAATCTATATATTTATTCTATTTTATTTCTATGAATTAGATAAGAAGGATTTGGAACAAAATTCACCATAATTAACAGTATGAACAAAGTAGCAAATGTGTGAAGAATCTATCCCAATCCTCTTTTTAGGGTGTAATAAAATATACCCAGGAATGATTCGTAACATTTATTTATCGTTGCTGAGTATATGGGGCAGCAATATCGCAGGACAACGATTCGGGACAATGAAATAATTGACAATCTGTTAAAAATCTGTTAATATGTAAACGATTAGGCAAACGATTACCTATTTTTCTTCTGTATTTATCAAGGTCTCCGATGAGTGTTACATTAAAAGAAATTGCTAAGTTGGCGGGTGTTTCAACTGCGACAGTATCACATGTCCTAAATCACACTAGGTATGTGAGTGAAGAAACAAGGGAACGTGTTCAAAGGGTTATTGATGAAACAGGCTATCAACCTAATATGATCGCCAGAAGTCTACGAAGTGGGGAATCTTCAACAATAGGTTTATTAATTCCTGATATATCTAACCAGTTTTTTGCAGAAATTGCTAAAAGGATTGAAGATGATGGTTTTGATCACAATTACAGTGTAATTCTTTGTAATAGTGCAGAAGAACTAAGTAGGGAGTCTACATATATAGATGTTCTTATAGCTAATCAAGTTGCAGGGATAATATTAATTGCTACCGAAAGCAAACAAGATCAGTTAATGCGAATTAAAAGTAGAAAAATTCCATTAGTATTAGTAGATCGGGAAATCCCATTGTTCTTTGGGGATGTTGTTTTAGTAAATAATGAACAAGGTGGTTATGTCGCTACTAACTACTTGATTGAATTGGGACATAGAAAGATCGCTTGCATTCGAGGATCAAATAATATTACTCCAAGTGCAGATCGAGTGAAAGGTTATAAAAGAGCTTTACAAGAAAATGGAATAAATTTTCGAGATGAATATATTATAAAAGGAGACTTTGGTTGTAAAAGTGGTGAAGATTCTTTGATGAAGCTAATGTCCCTAACTGATTTGCCATCTGCTATCTTTGTTTGTAATGATATGATGGCAATAGGTGTTTTGAAAAAGGCAAAAGAAATTTCACTTCCTATTCCAGAGGATATGTCGATAATTGGTTTTGATAATATTCAATTTTCGGCTATGGTTACTCCTGCCTTAACAACTATTGCCCAACCTATAGATATGATCGCGTCAACAGCAATTTCAAGGCTGATTAATAATATAAAAGTGGAAAATAACCAATCCCAAGGGATAAGGATTGTTCTTGATACTCATTTGGTTGTTCGTGAATCATGTATGCCTTTTAAAGTGAATTTAGGAATATCTAATTGATGAGTGTAGTTGTCATTGGAAGTTTAAATATGGATCTGGTTGTTCGTATACCTCGAATGCCAGAGTTGGGCGAAACAATACGAGGAAGCGATTTACAAACGTTTCCTGGTGGGAAGGGGGCAAATCAAGCTGCTGCTATTTCTCTTCTTGGCAATGATGTAATTTTTATTGGAAGAGTTGGTCATGATGAATTTGGCTTAAAGTTAATAAACAACCTAAAAAACCTTGAAATTAATACAGAGCATATTTATATTGATAATACTTGCGTAACAGGAACAGCAATGATAATGGTTGAGGAAGAGGGGAGTAATTGCATCGTTATTTCACCCGGTGCGAATAACAGGTTATCTATTAATGACATCAGAAATATTGATCAAATTATTCGGGAAGCTGAAATTATTGTCTTACAGCTTGAGATTCCGATAAATGTGGTTGAGTTTGTTATTTCTACTGCTAGTAATTATCAGATTCCAATAGTATTGAATCCTTCGCCTTTTATAGATTTATCAATGGATTTATTAGGAAAAATAGATTATCTAGTATTAAATGAAATTGAAGCGAAAGAAATATCCACAATACAAGTTTTTGATATTGATTCCTCAAGAAAAGCTGCACAAAATATAATAAATATAGGGGTATCAAACGTTGTAATAACGTTAGGGAGTAAAGGTTCTGTTTTTTTGAATGATAAAGATTTCTTCTTTGTTCCTCCAATCAAAGTAAAGGTGATTGATACAACGGCAGCTGGTGATGCATTTGTTGGAGGATTTGTTACTGGTATTATAAATGGCCTAACACATCTGGATGCAGTTCGATATGGGAATTGTGCTGGAGCAGTATCTGTTACCCGAAAAGGTGCTCAGCCATCATTACCGACATTAGATGAGATTAAAGGTTATTACCAGTCTCATTATTAGGAATTTTCCTATATAGAAAATTAGTATTATTGAATCTAAGATGAACAAAAAATTTAAGAATTATTAAAAAGGAGCTGATTTGAAAAAGACTGGCATACTCAACAAGGATATATGCGAAATCATCGCATCGATGGGACATATGGATACTCTGTTGATCTGTGATGCAGGATATCCAATCCCTCAAAATACAAGAAGAATAGATCTTGCATTGAAACCAGGAATCCCCAGTTTTATCGATACAACACAATCAATTAGCGATGAACTAAAAATTGATAGGATAATAGTTGCTGAAGAGATAAGAAAATTTAGTCCCGAAATACTAGAATCACTCAAGATTATCTTCAAAGATGTTGAAATCCAATATTGCTCTCATGCAGAGCTTAAGGAATTAGGTCAGAATGTAAAAGCCATCGTTCGGACAGGGGAGTTTACCCCATATGCGAATGTCATTCTCGTTTCTGGGGTTATGTTCTAATTTTTCTTGGAATTGTTGTAATTATTAATAAACCATAGGTTCATGATCGTACAAGGAGAAACAAAATGAATAAAATACTTGGAGTGGGAGTAATTGGCTGTGGCCAGATAGCACAAATTGCACACCTTCCGTTCATAAATGAATTGTCAGAATTTGAATCTAGAGCTATTTGTGATATCTCGCAAAACATATTGAATACAGTTGGTAAACGGTTTTGTGTTAGTAAGTGTTATTTGGATTATCGAGATTTAGTGAAACAACCAGACATTGATGTAGTATTGGTTTCTACAGTAGATCACGCTGAGATTGCAGTTGCAGCTATGGATGCTGGAAAACATGTTTTGTGTGAAAAACCCATGGCATTTAATCTAGAGCAATGTGATGCAATGATCGAAGCTTCTAAGCGAAACAACGTAAAACTTATGATTGCGTATATGAAACGCTACGATCCAGCGTATCAATTCGCATTACCACTCCTTCATGAAATAAAGGATCTTAGACTGATTCGGGTTCATGATTTAGCTGGAGATTATCACATCAACAACGAAATCTATGACTTATATGTCAACAGCGATGTACCAATGGAAGTCAAAGAGGAAGCATTGAGGGTAGAACGAGACGCAAAAATTCGCGCAATTGGTGAATCTCGTGCTGATTTAGTCGAGGCATATGGTTTATTATTGGGTTTATGTTCTCATGATTCAATTGTTCTCCATGAGGCATTTGGCTCTCCTACGAAAATTAAATATGTCGATATTTATTCGGGTATATATACGGTAGCAATCTTAGAATATGGTAATTCGGTCCGTTGTGTTTGGGAATCAGGATACCTGTTAGAACGTCCAAGTTGGGATGAGCATTTATTTGCGTACGGTGAAAATCGCGCACTACAAATAGAATTTCCATTCCCATATTTGAAAAATGCTGTCACTTATGTCAATGTTAATGAAAATGAAAATGGAGTAAATGTCCAAAAACGTTTTCAAGTTTCCTTCGATGAAGCTTTTAAACGAGAATGGCGTCATCTTTATGAATGCATAGTTGAGGATAAAGAACCAATTACCGGAGGAGAAAAAGGTCGTCGAGATATTGCTTTCTTAATAGATCTTGTTAAAGCTAGTCGTCCATAAATTAATAAGTTAGAAAAAATTAGGAGTCAATGATGAAAATTGCTTACACACTTTGGACATGGATGATGGATGAGTATAATAATTGGAAACCCCCAAGCTCAAATCCGAAAATAGATTTTGAAAAATCACTCAGAGAAATTTCTGATTTGCGATTTCCTGCATTCGAAAATTTCAATATTATTGTTCCATTATTTGAGGATTCTCCAGAAGAATTCGATGAAATCGTCGCTAGATATGGTGTGGAATTTGCGTGCATTTACCACTATAACACGGATAATTTCGACGCAGACGTGAAGATGGGGGAACGGTGTTGTAAATTTTTAGTTAAACATGAAGCAAAATTTTTGAATATCCAAGCTACTCGGACACCTGAAACAGGAACTACGAAAAAAGAGCTTGATGAGATGGTAAATAAACTTAACGTAATGGGTAATATTTGCAAAAGATATGATGTTTTTATGAACTTGCATCCCCATTATGGCACAACTGTTTATACGGAAGATGAGATTGATTATATCTTGAAATCCATTCCTGAAGATCTTATGAACCTTTGTATGGATACAGCTCATACTTCTCTTGCGGGGATGGACCCAGTAAATGCCTTTGAGAAATATGTTAAAAGAATTAAGTATGTCCATTTGAAGGATTTGGATCCTAATTATCCCAAAGATGCACCAATGAATGGTTTCAGGGCTTTGGGTGAAGGTACTATAGATTTCCGAGGTATTGTAAATGTCTTAAAGAATGGTGGATATGAAGGTTATTTAACTGCGGAGTGTGACTACCAGAGGATTTGTAACTATGCGACAGCTATGGTCTGTCGTGATTATATTCACCGGGTTCTAAAATTGTAAAATTTAAGGATGCGTAATATAGTTTAATAATCTAGAATAAATAATGGAATAATTGAAAATAAAGGGTTGCCTAAAAATTTAAAAGAATTCACCATCATAGATTAACCATCTAAGTGATAGGTAGATACCCATATATGATCAAGTATTTAGAAGTGCAAAAAATAGCAATCAAGTTAAGTATTAAATGACTTAAGACATTACTCTATTGAAAGTGTAAAAAAAATGTTTATGGAGCATTCCAAAATTATTTTTGTTACTATCAAATTTTTTATCTTATGCAGCTAAATTACCTATTATAAAAACTATAGATACTTGTTAATTAAATAGGGCAAATATTTAAAGTTTGTATCAATATTCATTAATTATTTATATCGACTGTCTTGAAAATACCTAACTGGCGGCGCAAAGGGCGGGTTGTTGCAGAGAAA
>CAZTJD010000104.1:0-14611 GCA_964613985.1 uncultured Anaerolineales bacterium | reverse complement strand
ATCAAGAAACCTTTGATGTCATCCCGCACAAAGAGACTGGGATTCCACCTTTACATCCGAACTTTACCATCCAACGCTTCAATCAGATGCTTGGTGAATATCCAGAAAAGACCAGCAAAGGGATTAAAGGATTCCTGGTTGCTACTGGTTATGTAATGCCAAACCATATCAACGGCTTGGGTAATGCTATCATACAGGATATCCTTTTTAAAGCTTTTATCAATCCCAAACGAAAAACGGACCAGATTCAACCAGAAGAACGTCTGAATTTATACAATTCCATTCAACAGACAATCCAGGAAGCCATCGATTTGGGTGGTCGATATGATGAATTCGACCTTTATGGAAATAAGGGGGGTTATATACGTGTGATGGACAGTAAGAAAGTTGGCGCCCCTTGTTTCAGATGTGGTACAGAAATCCAAAAAATTTCTTATTTGGGTGGTGCCTGCTACATTTGTCCGAGCTGTCAAATATGATACATCTTCGAATAATCGATCTCCTTAGTGATAGGCCAAATCTAAACTTTCCTTTCAACCTGCCAATATTCGCCAAGTGGAAATCACTTTCCTTAATCAGTCTAGTTACCATTTTCGTTGGAGAAAATGGCAGTGGAAAATTCACCCCTCTTCAACGTAAGCTAGCCAATTTTTGTCCAAAATGATGGGTTTAGATTAAGGAAAAGAAGCCTTTACATATAACAAGCGCTTCATTCTTGGTTAAGGTTTATAAACAAATTCTATTGCTTCTATCACCTTACTTGTTCTCGTTTCGCAACGACACCCTCGAGTGTAAAAATCAATAGGGCGAGCCAAATCATCCCATAGCCGATTAATTTTTCAGGGGAAAAATCCTCACCATACATAAAAACCCCAATCAAAAATTGCAAGGTTGGTGCGATATATTGAATGAAACCAAGCGTTGATAGTTGAACGAGTTGCGCAGCTGTACCAAAAAGCACCAAAGGAATCGCAGTGAAGGCACCAGTAGTCACCAATAAGAAGGTCTCCAAGGTTGAACCATGGCCAAAATTTTCCCCCTTTCCAATCTCAAGTCCTACTAGATAGATTAGAGCTGGAAAGAACATAAAACCCGTTTCCAATGTAAAACCATGGATGGACTTTTCTGTGACTTTTTTCCTAATCAATCCATAAATCCCAAAAGTGAACGCCAAAATAAGGCTAATCCAGGGTAAAGAACCGAGTCGGATTGTCAAATATACCACGCCGAGGAAAGCTAAAGTCACAGAAACCCATTGCCAAACGCGTAAATGTTCATTCAAAAATACCACCCCAAAAAGCACACTAACCAATGGGTTGATAAAATACCCCAAGCTCGCATCGACTATGAAACCTGAATTCACTGCCCAGATATAGACCAGCCAATTTATCGATAATAATAGAGCTGATGATAGAAATATTAATACGGAGCGACGCTTACTAATAATCGCTGATAAGTAATGTCCTTCTTTTCTTAATAAAACAACTGTTAACACAAAGAAGAAGGACCATACCATCCTGTGGCCAACAATCTCCATTGCCGGGACATGTTCAATTAATTTCCAATAAATAGGCGAAACACCCCAAATCACATAGGCTGTAACAGCGAAAGTTATTCCGTTTCTCATCTATAGACTACGCTTGAATTCGATTGCTCTATGGTATACATCAATATAATCACTTGCACTCTTTATCCACGAGAAGTCTTGCTTCATTCCTTTCTTCTGCATTCGCCGGATATGTCGGTATCGATCATAATATGTACTCACTGCCCACCCAATTGTGTAATATAAAGCATGGGGACTGATCTCCCAAAATTTAAACCCGGTTCCTTCACCAGTTTCTTCATCATATTGTTCTACGGTATCATCCAAACCTCCAGTTGCTCTGACGATAGGAATGGTCCCATATTTTAAGGAATAGATTTGGTTTAAACCGCAAGGTTCATAACGAGATGGCATGACGAAGAAATCCGCCCCTGCCTCAATCCAATGAGAAAGTTCATTATTATACCCAATGTATGAACCGACAATACCAGGATATCGACCTGGCAAACCTCCATAATAATACTCCAATCTTTTATCTCCTGAACCTAGAACTGTAAATTGAACATGCATATTCTGAATGATAGGTTCAATCGCAGCTGCCAATAAATCTAATCCTTTTTGATCGGCAAACCGAGAGATCACTCCCAATATAGGCACATTTTCAACTGGGTGCAAATCCATTTTATTCTGTAAAGCACTTTTACAGGAAGCTTTACCGCTTAAATCATTCGGAGAATAATTAGCAGGTATCAATAGGTCAGATTTAGGATCCCATTTTGAATAATCAACTCCATTTAAGATACCAACATATCGCCGCCCTCTATCATTCAAATAAGGTGCCATCCCATTTCCTCCAACGGGTGTGCATGTCTCTCGACAATAGGTTGGACTTACAGTCGTAACCAAATCAGCATAATAGATTCCTCCTTTAAGGAAATTCATTCCACCATGATCTTCAAATTTTTCCGCTGTAAAATTATTGGATTGTAATCCAGTATATGGGTAATCTGCTGCCGTGTATTTCCCCTGATAGCCGATATTGTGGATCGTTAGAACACTTGCCGCGCCTCCTAAAACCGGATCGTCCCAATGCCAAATCTTAAGATACGCAGCTGCTAAGGCTGTTTGCCAATCATGAACATGGACAATATCTGGAACGAATCCGATATCCTTACACAGTTGTAGAGCTGCCCTTGAGAGAAACGCAAAACGGCGCGGATTATCTAGATAGTCATTAAAATCCGAATCGTGGTACAAGCCCTCTCTGGCGAAATATTGATCAAACTCGATAAAATAGACTGCCACACCGTCCTCGTTTATTGTTCTGTAAATCGAACACCATTCCTGTGTATATCCCATCCATACCCCTACAGGGGACAAATGAGGTTCAATATTGTATTTTTCGCGATCAATTTCACCATAAAGAGGCATGATGATAATGACTTCATTTCCGAGTTTCTTCAAAGCACCCGGAAGCGAACCAACAACATCTGCCAGTCCGCCTGTTTTTGCATAAGGCACACATTCAGAAGCGATAAAAACAACCTTCAAGGGCTCTGGCATTCCCATACTCCTATGATCCTGGCATAAAAATAACTTCCCAATTATACTTCCCAATAACAAAAACCATAATCAACTCCAATTATGCATTATCTTTCAGGATGATCCTAGAAATGCATTTTTGTAAATACGCCTCGTTATAATATAACAATTTCAATCAAGCTAATAAATAGTACAATATTACTCTAATCGCAAAATAATTGCTTATCATACGCTTATGAATATTTACTTTGCATGTTCTATCACTGGTGGACGAAAAGACGAGAAGAATTATAAAGAAATAGTTCAAGCTTTAATTACAGATGGTCACCATGTACCCACCGCAGATCTCGCTGATTCGGAAGTTATCGCCTTAGAGAAAATCATTGATCCACTCGAGGTTTATTGTCGAGATACCAATTGGATCCAGGGTTGTGATGTGCTCATTGCTGAGATCAGTACACCATCTCATGGGGTTGGATATGAGATTGGTTACGCGCTCACCTTGGGAAAACCAGTGATCTGTTTGCACAGATCTGATGTGACCGTGTCAAAAATGATCCTTGGAAATCAGGATGGGAATTTATCCATCTTTTCTTACCGGACAATAGAGGACGCTTTAGGCAATTTGCGTAGCCACCTGGATGAAATTAAAAAACTTTAAAACCCCAGTTCTTACCTCTTTCCTTCTCTCAATTCTATGTTATTTCTCTATTAGCTGTCAGCCCAAACCTGCCACACCTTTAATTACAAAATCGATCAAGCCATCTTCCTTGACGGTCAACATCACAGGTAAAGTCCAGACACTCCAATCAACTCTTACACCAACAGCTTCGAAAAATTTCCTATCTCACACTGCAAGTCCAGCTCCAGATAATATGTCTTCGTCCCCCTTAGAAGGCGTTGACTTAAAAGATCTGCCATCCTATATCACAAATAAATTTTCCCCTCCCCCTCCCAGCTCAGACAAACCTCATCAGGGAGTAGATTTTTCTATTACCAATAGACAAAACAATCAAGCTATAGGTGGTGATCCTGTACAGGCTGTCCTTGACGGCGTGGTTGCTGCAGTCATCTTAGACCGTTTTCCTTATGGTAATGCAATCCTAGTGGAGACAAATCTTGAGTCAGTATCCCCTACCTTAAAAAACAGCATCATCCTCCCGACACCTGCTCCAATACAATTAAGCCACCCGGTCCTCACCTGTCCAACAATCGATATTGGTTACTTAACGAACCCCCAGGATTATTCTGATATCACGGGTAGATCTCTATACCTCCTATATGCTCATCTCGATGGAACAGTTCAGCTGCAACCGGATGATAATATTTCCAGTGGGCAGACAGTTGGAAAAATTGGATCTTCTGGAAACGCTCTTAATCCTCATCTTCACCTCGAACTCAGAGTAGGTCCATCAGGTTTCAGAATCCCCTCCATGGCACATTATGATCCAAGCGCTTCGGTAGAAGAAATGGGCTACTACTGTATTTGGCGCATTAGTAACCTCTTCCAGTTGCTTGACCCGATGATATTATTCAACGACTAACGCTGAAATTTATAAACTCAAAGCTTGAAATTCATTAATAATCCAAGTATAAATAAATAAATGGAATTAATGATCAATAGATTAGTCAAATCAATGATTATGGGTACCCATGACAAAGAGGTTAACATTATCGATATTCCGATAGCTACCTTCTTATCCAGAGTAAAGTAAGCATTTGTTTGCTTATCTTTCTTCCATGTTGCTTTCTACTATTTATGTTCGCATCAAACCAGATTCATTACATTCCGGGTGAAAAACCTGAAAAAGACACTCCTCTTGATCGTTATCTTCCACCTTTCCACCGGCATGTTGTCTCTAAATGGCTAGCAGATAATATTTCTCCTGGTGGTTGGGTGATTGATCCTTTTGGGACATCTCCAGAATTGATCTGCGAAGCTGCTGCTCGTGGTTACAAGGTACTCGTCAGTATCAACAACCCTATTATCCGCTTCATTCTTGAACTCCAATGTACCCCCATCCAGGAAACCGATTTCCAAGCCGCGATTGCTTTTCTTGCATCCTCCCAGGTGGGCGGAGAACGCCTTGAACCTCACATAAAATCCCTCTACGAAACACTTTGTGATGGTTGTGGTCGAGCCATCCAGGTGGAGGCGTTTATCTGGAAACGCGGTGCAACAGTGCCTAGTGGTCGTATATATTCCTGCCCATATTGTGGGGATGCAGGAGAACACCCTGTCAGCCAATTTGATATAGAAAAAGCATCCAGGTTTTTTAAACATGGTTTACATCGCGCCAGGGCTTTGGAGAGAGTCACCCCCCTATATGACCCAGATCGCCATCATGTTGAGGAAGCAATCGAAGTCTACCTACCTAGAGCGATTTATGCCTTGATCACCTTGATAAATAAACTCGTTAGTATACCGGAAAATGATCCTACTTATCGCCTAATCAGCGCCCTCCTTTTACTTGCATTTGATCGTGCCAATACACTTTGGTCTTATCCCAAAGGTAGACAACGACCAAAACAACTCACCGTTCCACCCCAATTTCTCGAACACAACATTTGGCTTGCCCTTGAAATAGCAGCGAAGATATGGCTGCACGATGGAAACATGATACCCATTACAAAATGGCCTCAGGAGCCACCACCTGAGGGAGGTATTTGTGTGTACGAAGGTCGAATTAGATCTCTGGTTACTGACCTGACTAAGATAACTGGTTCTGCTGTTGTTTCCTCATTCCCAAGACCTAATCAAGCTTTCTGGACCTTATCAGCACTTTGGTCTGGATGGTTGTGGGGTCATGAAGCACTAGAGCATTTTAAAAGTGTTCTGCGTCGCAGACGATATGATTGGAGCTGGCATATTAATGCAATTAAGTCTGCACTGGATTACCTGGTGCCTTCACTCTCCGCGGATACACCCTATTTTGGCTTAATTAACGAATTAGAACCTGGCTTTCTATCCGCTGTTCTCCTGGGCAGTCAGCTTTCAAAACTAAATCTAACAGGGATCGCCGTTCGAGCAGAAGAAGGGCAGGCTCAGATCACCTGGGAAGCTGAAAAAGAAGATTCAAAGGGAGTGAATGAGACTTCAGAGATCAAAGATGAAATTATTACATCAACAAGGTCCTACATAATAGAACGGGGAGAACCGTGTGAATATCTGTATCTTCATGCTGCAGGATTGGCTGGTTTGGTTAATCAACCAAGACTTTCAAATAACTTCACACCGGGAGACTACCTCAGTCAGGTCCATACAGCATTCCAGGACAACCTGAATTATCGTAATGGTTTTCTTCGATATGCTGGCAGTGAAAAATCCCTGGATGTGGGTCTCTGGTGGCTTAAAGATGTAGAAGGACAAATCTTACCATTATCTGACAGGGTAGAGATTGCTTTGATAAACTATCTACGGAAAAATCCAGAACATACTTTATCAGAAATTGATGCAGCTATTTGTAACTCAACCCCTGGATTATCACCCCCGGATACTAATTTTATTTATGAATGCCTGCAATCATATGGTGTGACAAATACTCCCGATTCCAACCAATGGGAATTAAGTGCCAAAGAACATGAAGACATTCGAGGTAAAGATTTAATCGAAATTTCTCAAAGCCTGATGATGCTTGGAGAACGGTTAGGTTGCCGAGTTAGAAAACTCGAAGCGGAAATCAGTGCAATTCTGTGGGTGAAAGATAAAGGACAGGAAGAATTGATTTTTTACCTCTCAACATCAGCTGTTCTAGGTAAATACCTATCGTTATCGATACCAAGCCACCAGAAATCCTACATCATCATCCCTGGCAGCCGCTCAAATCTTGTTGCATTCAAACTTGAGCGAAATCCCCACTTAAATCAGATTTTCCGACAAAACTGGAAATTCATAAAATACAGGTTAATTCGCCAACTCGTTAACAAGGTAAATATTTCTTTCGGCAATATTGAAGAACAATTTACCCTGGATCCAATCACTTACACAACACCTCAGATCCGCATGTTCTAACGAAAATTATAGATTAACTAAGCGATCCGGTGATCATTCCGAGAATGAACTTAATCATCGTGATCTATAAGTTCGCTATCTGCACCTGCCCTAAAACATTCCTTCCCTTTTTATAGTGTTTTGTTCGTCGATTATTTTCCATATTTACGGTGTCATCGAAGGCGTAAGGGTTAAAGTCGCTTCAGAAGTAGCTGTGGAACTTAATGTTGGCGAAGGAGTTAACGAGGGAGTAAGGGTCTGTGTTTCCGTGGGAGTGAAGGTTGGGGTTGGAGTCTCGGTTGGGGTTAGGGTTGGAGTAGGGGTAGGTGTTGGTACTCGAAGATCCAACCTGATTAATACTTCAGCATAGGTATCCCGAGTAGAGATCAAATAAAGCCGCAGGGTTATTACCCCTGTTGGTAATTCGCTAATATCCCACTCATAAAGGTTATCAGGTTCGTTAACGGGGATTTTACTCTGATCCAACAATTCCCAATCGATCGGATCTTCACCAAAACCGAATTCGAGTTTGTACTGATAAAAATCTGAGGTTGCTCCTGCACGACCATAAATCACCAATGGGCTTGAAGTGATAACTTGACCATTACTGGGTGAAATGAAAGACAGGATAGGTCGTGAATCACTGCTTCTGCAGGTTCTCGACGGGGTAAAGAAGACCGGTTGGTCGAATCCAATCGAATTAGCCCAAGATTTACCTTGGTCAGTTTCCTTAATCCATCTCATTGCCCATTCTTCTGAAACATTTAAAGCCAGTTTTTCTACCGTAAAGTCATTACACTCTACAGAAGATAATAAGCCGGTCCAAGAATCGATACTAGCTTTTTGCCATAAATCATACCCTTTTTGTAAGGGGAGTTGATCTGCAGAAAAATATTCACTTCGCTGGTTGGGACACCATTGAGAAGGTTCTGTCCCAGAGATTTCGCATATCACTCTTTCAACTACACCGGCAGGTTTTATAAAGGATGTAGGATTTCCGCCAGTTAGTTGTTGGATAGCTGCCTCCATAAAAGATGCCCATATAGGTGCTGCTCCTGATAACCCACTGGTTTCCTGCATGGGCGTATAGTCCGCATTCCCCACCCACACACCAACAGAAAGATCAGGTGTATATCCTAAGGTCCAGTTATCCCTGAAATCATTTGTTGTCCCTGTCTTCGCGGCAGCTTGGAAGGATAGATTGAGAACCGAATTCGGACCGAAGGCAGGAGAACGGGCCTGATTATCTGACAAAATTGATGAAATTAAGAACGCATGTTCAAGCTTTATCACCTGTTCTCCTGTTGGAGGTTCATATTGGAAGATCAGGTTCCCCTGGTAATCTTCAATACGAGTAATCGCGATTGGATTGATTTTTCTACCTCCATTAGCAATCACAGCATAAGCACTTGTCATTTCCAGGAGGGTAACCTCTCCACCTCCAAGAGTGAGACTTAATCCATAATCGGTACGAGTAAGAGAATCAATACCCATCCTCCTTGCTAGTGCAATAAATCCATCCTCTTCTGGTGTATTTGCGTTATCAAAAATTCCTACAAACTGTAACGTCTTCACGGCGGGAATGTTATAAGAATTTGCTAAAGCAGAACGCACAGTCACAGGCCCATGATAACGTTCATCGTAATTTACAGGGATATAGGGTGGCCTGGGATCGTTCGGATCCCCGGATGGTGGGAATTCTGAATATACATCCCAAATTAATGAAGCCGGTGTCCAGCCCTTTTCAAAAGCTGCCAAGTAAGTTAATGGCTTTATTGATGAACCCGGTTGACGGGGACTAACAGCCATATTTACTTGACCATCAATCTCCTCCTTATAGAAATCTTCTGAACCGACCATCGCAAGAATCTCACCAGTTGCTGGTCTAATGGTTACCAAAGCGCCATTTGTCACATGGCGGTCAGATAGTTGAGTCACCTGTTCCTGGATTAACTTTTGAGCCGTGTCTTGTAAACCCGGGTCTAATGTAGTCCAAACTGTGAATCCGGAGTGGTATATTGTTTGGGGATCAAATTCTTTCTCTAATTCTGCTCTCACAAAATTAACCCAATGAGGATATCGGATTTGAAAGTCGGGTGGGGTGAACTCAAAACCCTCGATTTCCCTTGCTGCCTCTGTGGCCTCATCTAGCTCAACACAGATTGAAGTAGGATTATTAGATACATAGATACATCCTTGCTCCTTGCTTGCCTTAAACATCAATAACAAGACATCTTGATGACGAAGTAAGGTCGTATCTCGATTTGTATAGATATCATAGATTCCGGGAAGTTGAGGTAAGCCGGCTAAAAATGAAGCCTGTCCAAGGTCAAGATTTTTCGCTGAGACCTTGAAATACGTTTGCGAAGCTGCCTCAACACCATAAGCGAGGTTCCCATAATAGATTTCATTGAGATAGAGCTCTAAAATCTCATCTTTTGTGTAAAGGCGGGTGAGCTCTGCTGCTAGTAGAGCTTCTTTCACCTTCCTCTGATAGGTACCCTGGTTCCTTTCATCAGAAGAGAGAAACAAAGCTTTCGCTAATTGTTGTGTTATTGTAGATGCACCAGAAACTGTTTCACCAGATCTGAAATTCTGAAAGAAAGCGCGGACAATTGCCATCGGATCAAAACCAGGATGACCGTAGAATTCCTTATCTTCAGTTGCCAGCGTTGCTGCAACCAGATAAGGGGAAATATCATCTAATGGAACATAAGTACGACGGCCCCCGCTCGGATCTACGATCTCATATAAAACATTCCCATTTCTGTCGAGAATCCTTGTTGTTTCAAACTGAGAAGTTCGCTGGTAGAGCTCTCCAACATCTGGCCAGTCCTCAGCTCCAACAATCGAGAAATATTGAAACAACATAATTGATCCGGTTATGATAGCGAGGAGAAGAATGCCGAAAATACTTATAATGACCATCCGCAGGAGGCAACCTGCGAATTCAGACCTGCTTCCTTTCTTTCTCACTGATTGAATTTTTTCTTGTTTTTTGCTAGGTAGAGTTTGTTTTGGCACCCTTGTTGGCAGGGTATCTGCTGATATTTTTGGGCTGTATGCAACTGGACTTACTCGTGTGGCATCTAAATCATCCTCAGCAACCCGGCGAGGTAGTGGCGTGGCCTGATTATCCATTCCGGGAGATGATACCTGGGGGGTGTCACCTAACAGGTGTGAAGAAGTAGTATCCGGACCCTGTAATGGCAATGGTAGTGTATATTCCTTCTCAACCTGTGGTGATATTGCCTCTCTGGGTTTCTTATCAGGCGAAATCGAGATGATACCAGGTTCAGTTTTTTCTTCATCCTTTTCTTCTTGAAAAGTTGTCTGATATTTCGGATGTGAATCCAATGGTGGTGAGGTTTTCTCTTTATCCTCACTTTCTAATGGAACCGTAGCATCCCTCTCAGCCTTTTCGGCTTCCTCAAGGAGTCTCCGAAACCGGTCGCGCGGGTCTTCTTCAAAATTCGAATTTCTATTCGCTGTCATCTTAAACCTAATATTGCTTGAGATTTACCAGCCATTAAGGCTGTCCATTTCCCTCTCATGACTGTTTCATCATTTTGATTTTTTACTTCTACCAGGATTACAACAGCACCACCTCCTAAACGCCGTATTTCTTTCGTTTCAATGACTTCTGTAATCACGTGTATAGTATCTCCAATGAAGGTTGGCTTGGTAAATTTCCAATCCTTAATCTCTCGAAAAGCAATTACTGTCCCTTCTAACAACCCACTTTGAGCGATAAGTCCTGTGGCGATGGATGTAACTAATAAACCATGGGCAACTCTTCGACCAAAGGGCGTGGTTTCGCTAAACTCCTTATCGGTATGAATCTGATTATAATCGCCTGAAAGACCCGCAAAAAGGACGATATCGCTTTCCGTTATCGTTCGAGCTGAACTGATAAACCTTTCTCCTAAAACGAATTCTTCAAAATATTTTCCGCGTGCCTTATATTGTTCCATAATATACTCCTCGTGTTCACACATTATCCTCAGAAGTGCTCATCAACGAGTTTTTCATCTTCGCTCTTTTCGAATATAATTTGAACATATATTCCTATTCTCCTGAGATTCTATTTTTGAAATCAAAGCGGAAGCTACCATTTTTATGAAATTCAAGAGTCTACATCATAAGATGATTGCGATGTTATTCTAGCATAGATTTATTAACACTAAAACCTTTGACCTTTCTTGGTTCATAACGTAAAATTTGTACATGAAAAATTGGTGTTTGCAATCGGCTGACCCAGGCACATTTACGATCGCCACAGATGCGCGGTTTAATTCCACATCATACACTGATGATCATATTTGGTCACTCAGCCTGGAGGGTGGAGAGCCTCCAGCTCTGGCAATTCAGACCACCTTTGGTCTAAGAGCAAAGAATCTAAGGTTATTTCCGAGAATCGTTGATGGCGATACATCCTACGTAGATCCCTTGAAATTCGAAACGCTTCCGAGAATAACAAGGTTTTTTCCAAATTATCTGGAAGTGATGTTTTCACCTTTACCAGGAATAGACGTTGTTTCTGAGTATTGGGTTCCCAATACTAACTCCTTAATTGGTAGGCTTACCATTTTGAACTCTCGCTTAATTCACCGGAGGATAAATCTACAGTGGGCTGCTCTTCTTACTCCCACTCGCGGTGGTCAGCGAATGGCACCTTTAAAGCTAGATTCAAAAATAATCCTACATGGTCGTACAGAAAATCTTTTCCCCGTACTCTACTTAACAGGTGGACCTGAAATTGGATCAGGTCCTTGTCCTGCTTTATCAGTCCCATTAGAATTGCCACCTGGCGATTCCAGACAATTTATTTGGTATCTTGCAACCTCAGATACTCTGGAAAAATCTTTCGATATTGCCAAAACCTCTGTTGATAGAAGATGGGACGCTGAAATTGCGAAATTGGAAGTGATCAATAGTGGCTTATTACAGATTGTTACTGGGGATCAAGATTGGAATGCTGCATTTGCCCTTGCTCAAAACTGCGCAATAAAATTATTGCTGGGAGCGACAGAAAACATATCAAACACATCTTTTGTATTAAATAGAGAACTCGATCAAGGTTTCTCCGCTCTTGGTGATGGTTCAGATTATAACTTCCTCTGGAGTGGTCAAACCGCACTGGATACGGATTACTTTACTACTTTCTTACTCCCTGCATATCCAGATTTGGCTAAAGGTCTCTTAAATAATTTCCTTAAAAGCCAGACTAGTGATGGATTCATCCATTATAATATTGGTCTTGGTGGTCAACGAGGTACCATGCTAGCAACACCTATTCTTGTTAACCAGGCGTGGCGAATATACCAGGCGACCGAAGACATCACTTTCCTAGAGACGGTTTTTCCAAGTTTATTAAATTTTATTCAATCTTGGTTTACTAAAAACCAGGATAGAGATAGCGATGGCTTACCAGAATGGGAGCATCCTTCCCAGTCAGGTTATGAAGATAACCCTGTTTTTTCGCATTGGGATTCACCTTCACTCAAAGCAGAAATCACCAAAACAGAAAGCCCCTCTTTATGTTCATTTCTATATAACGAAATTCGATTACTGAAAAAAATCGCAAAATTGCTGAATCAGACAAAACCAATTGCTGCTTTAGAAGCAATAGAGGAAAACCTGAAAGTTGCTGTTGAAAGATCATGGGATGAATCTGTTTCTGTTTATCGATATTGGGATAGGGAATCCCATTATTGCTCTCAAGGTGAACAGTTAGGGCAAAGATCTGGTTCTGGTGAAATTGTGATTAATCGAAATTTTGATCCCCCCATCCGTTTAGCTATTCAATTCAAAACACAAAATGAACATACCAAAAAGATAAATATTTTCATCCACGGGGTCGGTATTTCTGGAAATCAACGGATTGAGAAACTCGAGGCAGATACCCTCTCTTGGTACATGGATCAGGCAGATGCTGTAAGTGAAGGCTTATACACTTCAATTGAATATATTGAGATTAGTGGGGCAGATCCGGAAGATATCATTTTTGTTGGCGTTATGGATTTATCAGTAATCGACCACACCTTACTTTTACCACTCTGGGCAGAAATTCCAGATGATAACCAAGTCTCAATTCTTATCAAAAACACAATAACTAATCCTGATGTTTTTTGGGCACCATATGGAATTTCGGCTGGTGAAACGATTGCATCAAGGGGAAAGCAATCACACAGTATAGTTTATATGATATGGAATAATTTAATTGGCGAGGGAATGTTAAAATACGGTTACAGAATTGAGGCCGCAGATTTGGTTACACGGTTAATGAACGTTGTAATTATCAACCTGAAAAAACACCATTCCTTTTATCGTTACTATGATGCAAAAACGGGATCTGGTCATGGAGACCGAAATATGCTAAGGGGATTACCTCCAGTAAATTTATTTCTAAAAACCTTAGGAGTCCACATCATTTCACCTCAAAAAGTATATCTTCAAGGTAAGAATCCTTTTCCCTGGCCAGTGACCCTACGGTATAAAGGGTTGACCGTTATACGTGAAGCCCAGAAAACTATCATTTCTTTTCCAGGGGGACAGACTGCAGTAGTAAAAAGTAACGACCCGAGGATGATACAAATTGAGTCAATAAAATGAAAAAAAATAAACCTGGAAAACTTCAGCTTGAACAAAGGAAAACAATGAATTCATATTTTAAATATGCTCTAGGATTATTCATTATATTCATACTGATTTCTCATTTTTCGACAGACACACTGGCATTATCAATCCCCAGTTCAGAATGTATAAGGTCGAATACTACATTAACTAACCAAAAAGGTTATCCGAAACAATATGAATTTTCAATTTCCAAACTAACAAACTCAATGCCTGGCAAAAGTCATTTGTTAATAAAGATTAGTGACCCAACTATCATTGGTAAACAGAACAAATTAATATTCCAGGGAATTATCGGCAATCGTCTAAATCAAATTGAAGAAGGAAACGACCAGGAAAGGATAATCCTGTTTATCTCAGCGGTTATTGGACTCTTGCTAATCGCCTCACTTGTTGGTATTCTCACCAATCGCCTCAGATTACCTTACACCGTAGGTTTGGTATTGATCGGTTTGGTATTATCCATCAGAGGTCAGGAAAACATTAATGTTCCACCAGAAATTTTTTTGGGTCTGCTTGTTCCACCATTAATATTCGAAGCTGCCTTCCATTTGAACCTAAAAGAATTATACAAAGACATTACACCTATACTTGTTTTAGCCATTCCTGGTGTATTGATCACAACTGTTCTTGTGGGTATTGTTGTAGCACTGGGAACAGGTTTTCAGTTGGCAACCGCACTAATTTTCGGTGCTCTTGTTGCTGCTACTGATCCAGTTGCTGTTGTAGCATTGTTTCGTTCCTTGGGCGTCCCAAAACGGCTACAAGTATTGTTAGAGGGTGAAAGCTTATTGAATGACGGCACCGCAATCGTTGTATTCAACTTAATGCTTGCTATCGCCTTAACCGGGACATATACACTTTTAGGTAGTATCGTCGATTTTATCGTAGTTGCA
>CAZTJD010000103.1:0-14768 GCA_964613985.1 uncultured Anaerolineales bacterium | reverse complement strand
GATAATTTATGAACTGCAGAGACTATATCAAATTATTTCGGATATGTCATCCAGCGTACGGTCAATTTTTTATTGTCCTCAAGGACAATATTCGCCATTTTCTTTGTAACTGCTCATGATGTGTCGATGTTGCCCATCCTGGATTGGGAAAACCAGCACTCGATCTGATATTCCGTTCAGGTCGATTTGAGTTGGATTTTCTTCCTGGGCTTTTCTGCCATGAACCATTATGGAAAAACCTAGGTTATGCTTCAAATAATCCCCTTTCGAACCTAAAGGATGGAGAGAATTTGTAAAGAGATCTAGTTGGTTATGCGTAAAGGGAAAACGGAAAGGTGAAACGATGAATCTGCAATAATGCGGACGAACGAAACCCTAATTATTTATTGACACCCCAGCGAATCAATTACATCTGAAATTATTTTTTGTTCAATCTTCACTTCAAGGTTGGAGGCGGGGAATGATGCCCAGAGGCTGCAGAAAGTCTTCCTTGTAATTGGCGCACTTTCATACGCTGAAAGGGTTAATTCAGCGGCTTCCCGCCATTTTCCCAACTCGGCAAAAGCATCGATGAAAGGGATCCACTCCAGCTTGTTATTCGGTTCGAAACCCAGCTCATCAGTTGTATCCTTGATTTGAAGGATTCCCCTCCAATCCCCTTTTTGCTGGGCAAGGTCCGCTTTTTGATAGTAAAAACACCAGTTGTGTTCGGGTTCTTTCCCAAATATAGATCGAGAGGGTAATTGACTGGATGCTTGGTCCCACTGGATGCGGCTTAAATCTGAGAGTGGCAGCGCGTCCCAGGTCAAACCGGGAAGTTCCATGTTGACGCGATCATGTTCATCCAGGACCCACAGACAATTACCATCTTCAGGATTGTAGTGAAGCATGATGCTGTCGCGACTCTTTCCTTTAAAAGAGTAATTACGCAGAGATTTGGAAAGGTTGATGCCGTTCAAATAGGACGAGGGGTTGCTGTGGAAGCCGCTGTCGAGCTCAATGAACCAATAGGGTAGTTCCGTGGAATTGGTCTTCAGATCATAAAAGGTGTTGATCGCAAAAGCTGTCGGGTATTCCCCCAGGAATGAAAATAGCGAACCTTCAGAGAAAATCGCGGTACCAGGTTCCAAGGCTGGTGCACGCCAATGTAACTGCCAAAAGAAACGGCGTTGGTTGACCCAATCCCACCTGTAATCGTTGGAAATCCTGAAATGGGTCCCAATCGCCAGGCAGATCATAATACTCAAGATGAACGATCTAGGTTTGTGCGGGATCTCGATTGCCGATAGAACCGCAACCACGAGCAGTGAAGCGCCCCACATCCCTGGTAGCGCAAAGCGGTCTGCGTACATCCCATTGTGGATATATTTATCCGTTATCCATACCGGAAGTGTTCCCAGGATGAAGATAGCGAATCCAAGCATGATTGCCTGCCTAATCCAGGTAGGACCCGGCTGGGACAGGTCATTGTCGTGGGGAGGGTAAAATTTTGTCCGGAAGTTCCATAAGAGGAAAAATGAAAGGACAACCAAGATCCAAGAAAGCCCCACGAAACTGGGACTGATCTCGACCAGATCAGGTTGGATTGTACAGCTCCATACCGAGACCATCAGGTAGACAAGGTCTCTAGCAGCCATTTCAATGAGGTGAAGGCCTTCTTGAAGGGGTGCCATTTGTAGTTTGCTCAACAAGCGTAAAGAATTTGGATCCTCACCAGCAGCAAAACGCTGGCTGTAAAAACCAACTCGCCAGACGAGTGCGCCCAGTAGGGCAGCGAAATATGGCAACCAATTTAAAAACGTTTTCTTTGTTTTCTCTTTCCTTGTAAGGCTTTGATTTGAAAAGGCTATCCATAGAAGTATGGGGCGGACCATTTCCAACCCCCAAAAGTATTCCATTGTAAAAATGTGCAGGATCGCGCTGGTGATCGATATCCCGACGAGGTGCCAATTCCGACCTGGTTTTTGGATTGCGGTGATCATCGTTCCACAGGAAAGGAAAAACAATGCGTACGTGATGAAATGTTGGCTGTAAGCCACGGCGATGGACTGCTGCTGGAAAACAGGGTGGACAGCAAAGAGCATTGCCACCCAGGTCGATTCCCTGGTATTTTTAGGCCAAATTCGTGTGAGGATCCACCACAACAGTAGAGAAGTTAACCAGCGCAGCAGCAAGGTGAAAGTGTGCCACAAGAATGGGCTGGTTCCCAGGATCGGTGCAGTGAGGACATAAGTCCAGGCTGAGAATGGGCGGTCATATTGATAGAAATCCCAGAAGTTTGCCCCCGATTGGATCATGTAAACCACGGGCCAATCGTCAAAATAAAACCCGAGAGTAGGGATCAACAACCCGTAGGCAAGGATGGTCAGGATCAAGAGCAACACTGGCACGGTCCACTTGCGATTTTGTAAGCGTTTCAGCAATTCCATGGGTAGCAATCAATATAATGGGTTAACGTTTATTCTGTCAAACTTGGAACCTGGATCTGTGTTCCTGGATGAAGCTAACCTGAATATGAGATCTCAATCAAATCTCAGCCTCGAAATTGGAGTTGGGGGTTTTCCCAAACTGATTTAAGCGAATCAGCGCCATCCTGAATGAAGCAAAGCGGAATGAATGATTTCTACCTTAATTAATCATTCAGTACCTAAATTACAACAATTATATTGGACAGGCTATTCTAAATAACCTTGATCTACTAAACGCCAGCCGTGATTGTCTCTTAATCCTGTTATAGAAAATTTCTAACCATAACTACTACCAGGCTGATGAAATCGATGACAAGATAGAAAGTCATCAGGGTTGCTACCCGGTCTATCGCAGTTTGAAACCAATCGCACACTTTTTCCGACTTCAGGATCAAGATAAACAATAGAAGAACTGTGAAGAATGTCCTCGCAATCACTGCGCCATAAATCCAACGCAGGGGATGTGCAGAAGTTGTGAGAATCTGGATGACCATACTAGGGAAGGGTTTCCCCAGAAGGAAATATAGCTGGTTGATGACTGCACTAAAGCCCACATACCAGACTGCAGCGGACAATAATGCCAGGCGTCTCTGCTCGGACCACTTCTTAGGCAGGAATAAACCAACCAAAAACAGGATGATGAAGATGAATATGGTTTCAATAAATGCAGCAGCCAATCCATACGCCCCAACGCCAATTGCATCCCAGGCATTGTTCCTTTCTGATACCCATGAGAAATCCCAAAGGATGAGGACGAAGGTCCAGACATGGGTAAAGAACCCTGCGCTTAAGAACAGGCTCCAGAGACTCGGACCAGAAAATCTTGTAATTCTGTTTATCGCTGGTTCAGGCTTTATCGCTTCCATTGGGCATTTTTCTGATCAAAATTTTCCTGTTAATTACCCCGCCGTTCTTTGAAGGATTGGTTGAGGACAGAAAATTTGGATTTCAAAACCTCCATGAACTCATCTGCCAGGTCGTTCTGTTTAGGATACAGATTATTCAGTTCTTCTGGATCGGTGTTGAGATCATAGAGTTCGATGAATTCATGGTCTGGTTTTAGCTGATCATATCCGAAATACCAGATTAACTTATATTTGTCTTGGATTAACATAGCCGTAGCATCTGAGACTGCCCCATCCTCGCCGATTGATTCTACCTGGACAGAGGTAATATCGCGATCGTCCATTGGCATGGTCTCAGCAAATGTCGGCAGGACGAGACCTTCAGCCCATGCCGGAATCTGCTGTCCGGTTATTTGGCAGATCGTAGGCAGCAGATCAATGGCACTCGTGTTGGAATGTATATCCATTCGCTCCCCATCTCCAGGTGGGAAGATCAACAGTGGGATACGCATCAGAGGTTGGTAGAAGACAGGTTCACTATGCCCCAGGATGTTGCGTTCGAACATCTCACCGTGATCGGAGGTCAGGATGACCCAGGTGTTGTCCAGGATGCCATTTTTATACAGTTCATCAAATAACCGGGCGATCTCTGAATCAACATACAGGATAAATTCATCATACCAACGCTGTTGCTCTTTGACGACCTGTCTGGGTTTATTTTGAAAGAAGTGGGGTTTTTTAGAAATCTCCTTGTAAGGATCCGAAACGAATGCATCCAGGAAGTCCACGCGCGTGAAATACGGGTCATGAGGGGGATAAAAATGATGGTAGCCGAAGAAAGGGGCCGGTGAGGCTTGTAAAGTCCTCGACAACCAGTCAATCGCATCTTCAAGGATAAAAAAGTTGTAATCGCCATAATTCGTTATCCCACGCGGTAGTTTCGCCCTGAGCTTTTCCATCTTCTTCTGCGTAAAATGGTCGTAGAGTCTGGATAAATAGAGTGAATAGGACATCCCATCATCGCCCTGGTTGAGTATCCGGTTTTGGCTGATTGTCCCGATATCGATATCATTTTTGAGGATTTCTAACAAGGAAAGGGTGTCTTTGAGGTAAAGGTCCTTAAATGGTGTCAGAGAATCAATATCTACCATGAACTGGCTTAATAATGTATTTACCAGGGGGTTGTGGGTGTAAGCCAGGCGATGATAATCAGGGACTGCATGAAAGATTGATTTTCTCGACAATGAATCTATAACCGTTTCATTAAAATCGAAAGCCCGGTGAATCCAGGGTGTGGTCCCCGTGAGAAGTGATGCGGTACCAGGTGTTGTATAGTGCCCCCCCGCAAAGTGGTTGTGGTAGACAATGGCTTTCTGCGCCAAAGCATCCAGGTTTGGCGTTGTCAGGCGAGGATAGCCGTACAGAGAAATATTGGCTGTTGACCAGGCATCGAAAACCAGCATGAGCACATTTTGTTTCTGCGATGGTTCCTGTTGGATGCTGAACTTTTGGGTGGGGGGCAGCGTGTATAGCAGAGGGAGAAGACCAGCTAATTTCAGGAATTCTCTTCTTGAGAGTGGATTCGAGATCCGTTCATTCGTATTCATCCTGATTCAAAGGGCTAATCCTATAGATACCCCAGCTCTCTCATCCTTTCATTGATTTTCTCCTGGTCCTCATCGCTATAAGATGGGCCTACCAGGTCTCTTCGGGGATCGATTTCCTTTTCCAAGGTTAACCTTGGGATATCTGCGTAAGAGGGCTTGGATATCTCTTTCAACCCATCGCTGGCAAAGAGGACACCAGGCACCGAATCCGAGTCGAAGCAGTGGTCAGCGCCCCAGTGGTCCTGGTTGCGCTCGATTTCCTCTGGACCCCATTCCCCCATCCCAGTCTGTCTCGACGCACGATACCCCGGCTTGAAGCCAATGAGCAGATCTGGTCCATATTCTGCCAGAGGACCCTCGAAGGCCTCCGCTCTCGTATATGCATGACCTACAACCTGGTTGCCATCGGGTCCATTCCAACGGAGTAAATCCTCCTTTAGCCGGTTGAGGGCCATCCCCTTCTCTTCATCACTGACGAAACCCTGTCCTTCTCTTCCCTTGAGGTTTAAATAGATGCTATTAAGACCGATCGCGTAGGCAGTGGTCTGGTCCCAATCAACCTGCTGCAGGTTTCCATGATCATTCGGATTGCTGGCGGACAGGTAACCTTGTTTGATGAGCCAGCGGTTCAGGTTTACTTTGTAATTGAATTCGTCGAAGCCATGGTCTGAGACCACCAGGACCCGGACGTCGTCTTTAGGCGATAGCAACTTGACCTTTGCTAGAATCCGCCCAAACATCGCATCGAGCTTGATGTACCAGTCCTCAACAATGTCCATCCGGTCTCTATAAAACATGTGTTGGATGCGGTCTAACGAGTCGAAAATACAGCCAAGAATGCCTTCATGGTAAGTATCCAGAAGCCACATCAAGGTTTCTTCCCGGTGCATGATAATCGTCTCGCATAGGGTCAAAAATTGCTGATCGGAGATGAAGCCTTCTTCTAAACTGGTTGTGTCCTGAGGCCAGCCTAAGGTCAAATAAGGTCCCGGGTTATTCCAGACCCCTTTCAGCAGCTTCTTCGGGGTTCCGTAAGGCCATGGGGAACGCAAGGGATGCAGCTGGAGCGGCAGGAAATATAACTCGGGATGATCGCTGGTCCCACCCAGGATTGCCCGGGTGACAGCTTTGATACCCAGCCCCAGACCCACCGGCAAGGGGATCTCTATGATGGCACTCCACTTTCCAGTTTGCAGATCATAGGATCCTTTGCCAAGCGCTAACTTCCAGAAATCCTCATCTACCTTTCTTAATTCAAATTTCACGGTTGACGTTTTCAAACCAGAGAGCGTCATCTGGGCGGGACCTTCGATCTCCCCCTGAAAAACACCACTCTTCAAGTTGGTGAGCGACTCAAGCCTTGTTTTTTTATCCCCAACCTGCTGTGGGTCGGGGGAATAGAAGATACCAACCCCCAGGCGTCCGAAAATATCCGGCGTCCCAAGTCCAGGGATCGTCCAGATCGGTGATGCCTGCTTAGCGGGGAAGGTCGCCGGCCACCATAGGGATACGCCGGGGTAACCATCCTCAACCGCAACATCGAAAATCGTTTTTGCGCCATGGGGAGGGATAAACTGCGTACCCAGGATGTTCGTTTTGGTCGGCAGCAAGGAAACCTGGGGACTGTAATTTGCCGGGTTGCGGTGGACGAAGTCAAAAATCCCGTGGTAACCCGGGTTCATACCGGTGGCGATACTCGTCCAGGAAACCTCACTTTGAGGGGGGTTGGTGACCGTGAAACGCGAGTAGCCGCCTGCGTTCACCAGCTTACCCAGGTTGGGTGTTTTGCCCTCGGAATTTAACCGTTCGAATACCTTGGGATCATAAGCATCAAAACCAATCAGGATCGTTTTCATTTGAGGTTCGCTAGAATTTCTTTCGCCAGGGGTAGAACAAGGTAATGGTGTTCTTATTCGGATTTATCCAGTTGGGATTCTTGTTGTGCTGTCTCTTGATCACCGGATTTCTCACGGAGGGAGCGGCGAAATTTCGATATCCCAAGCTTGATTTTGCTGGAAAATATCAAAACGGCGCCTGAGATCACACCAAATAGAATGAGTAAAATTTGAAATAACATGCCGCCAGAGGCTGGGTCAATATACATGGCAATTCCTCGTTTCAATATTATGTTTGATTCTTTGGTGATATAAGCTCAATGAGTTGAACTTAAAAAATCTGATGACGGGAAAATGTTTGATCATAAATAAACATTTGGTAAATATCGATAAATTTCAGCGAGCTCACCCATCGTCCATGGACAAACTGCTGGAATGAATCAGTATTTTCGCGGGTTTATTATACCCGAGAGATGGATAGATCATAAGGAAGAAAATGTAATATAAATCTTAATCACTGACAGCAAGATTATTATAATATAACGACGCGCTAGGTTCGAACACGATGTTGCTTGAGAGGTTGCAGGATCAGTTATGCTTCTTTACATCATTGCCGGTATCTTCGTAAGCCCATTGGGGGAATGGTTGAGTAAAACTCCGGTATCTCAGATCGACAAGCTTCTGCCTGCTTATTATTTTGCCAATGGAGTCTTTACCGCATCACAGATTTTGGGGACTTCTAATTAGAACCTCATCGATATCGGTATGATCTTGGGAAGTACTGTCCTTTTTTGTTTTTTTCACATGGATCCTACGTTACCAGTTTGATGTTGCAGAGGGTTTATAATTGGATTCACCACCACCAGCATCCATCTATTTCAGAAGAGTGCTGCCGAATCAGTGCTTCTGCAATTCTTTCTAACGTGCTTAAGCGCGTTTTAATTTTGAGACATCGAATTTATCCGAAAGGAGTTTCAAATCGTCTTACGCGGAGACAAAATAACCAGTTGGTCACCTTGCCATTAATGACGGTAGATAGATACTCCACATTCCGCCTACAAAGCGGACCTCGTCAACCCAAAAATTGGAAGGGTCATCCTGGTAATTTGAAATGACAAACCGCTGCAACAACCTATCTGTGGCGTCTAAATGGCTTAATGGAATCTGGATTCTGGTCCAAAGCTCCGGATCGATCACTACTCCCTCTGTATAGCGGCAATCATCTACAGGTCGATAGCGGAGCTCCTCATCGTTTTCGTCATAAATATTCACCATAAGCACCTGGTCTGAGGAGGACTTACGGATAAAGAATTCGATCCAGTAATATGGAGAGGAATCAAAATTTTCATGGTGCAGGGACAATGCTCCCCAGGGCTGGGCTGCCACCGAAATGGAATGGGTACCGCTGTAGACTGGGATATTGGCACTAAAATTAATGGTTGAGTCCCATGACCAGTTTTCCCAGCCGGATTGCAGTTCATCCGTGTAGATCTTCAAGGTGTTGTCGTAATCAGGTTCTGGTTGGTAATCAGGTAACCTGACCCGAAGGGGGGCTCCATACCAGGATCGCAGGATATCCTCGGCAGGTTTGTCGTAGATGCTGTATCCATCATCGCAGGGACCTCCCTGGTAGGGGTCGGTATCCCAGGACCACCAGAAGATCCCGTCGAACCAGGGTTGGTCGAAGATACTTTCGAAAACCGCCTGGTAAGCGTCTGCCTGTTCCTGCAGGTCGACTGTCCCAGATACTTGCCAATCCCAGGGATGCTGGTTGGTCCCGTCTTGGCTGCGATAGCCGATTTCGGTAAAGATGATGGGTTTGTTCTGTGAAACAGAAAGGGCTGCCAGGGTGGTGATATAGGGACTCCAGGCTGTTTTGAGTTCTGCCACCGTGGGATTGTTTTTATTGGTTAACGGGTAGTACGCGTCCACCCCAATCAGGTCAAGGGCATCCCACCAGGGGAGGCTGGTTTCATCCCCATGGTTTGCAGCATAGGTGAGGGGACCAGAGAAAACCAGGCGAATTTCACTGATGACAGATCGCCATGCTGTTTCGCGATGCTCTGTACCACTTAACTCGCACCCCACAGAGAACTGCTCAACATTGTGGGTTTGAGCCAACTGGGCATAGTGCAGGATGAAGGTCTGGTAGGAAGAAAACCAGGCAGTCCAGTCTGATCCGGAAAACCCAATCCCAATCTGGCCTCGCCAATGAGAAGGGTCATCCCAAAGGTCAACATGGGGCTTTAGCATCACCTGTATACCCAGGTCATGGGCTTTTTCGATAGCATGGATCAGATCTGTGTCTGTAGGCGTGGCGGTAGTGGTATAGATGGCGGTTGAACTGATATCCTCCTGGTATTGGGTCACGATCAGGCTGATCCAGTTCGCCCCAGTGTCAGCCAGGCGCTCCAGGGCGAGGTCGGCGTCTGGAGAGGAATAATTCCCTGACCACCAGGTGGCATAGGACATGCCTTTTTGCTTGGCTGTCTGCGTTGATGGGATTGTGGAATATGCAGCAACAAATTTAAGGAATGAGAACAAGAAAATAGGGGTGAGAATCGGAATGAGTAGAAACACTAGTCTTTTCATAAACATCTACCACGCCCAGATAAATTTTCTATTCAGGGTAAAAAAAGAATTATCCAAGGTAATTAAATTAACAGCCACCGGGCAGTTCCCTTGAAGAGGATGCGGAAGAGTTTTTTTTAACTGGGCGATATTTGATACATGGATAAGAATATCCTCAAAGCTGCCTTCATTTCAATAGGTCAATGTGGCATCGGAATATTTACGACAGCTGAATAAGTTCATGCAGCCGCAGTGTGCTTTGATTTCCTGAACCAGGTCCTCCATTCTTTGTTTTCCCAGACGATCAAGATGGGAGATGCGTTAAAGATCGAAGAATAAGTACCGCTTAACAAGCCGACCATTAAGATAATTATGAAGTGACGGAGGGTGCTCCCTCCAAGTATGACCAGGGATAACAAGGTGAGGAAGACCGTCAATTGTGTGTTAATGGAGCGGGTCAGGGTTTGGACAATAGAACCGTTGACGATGGTTTCGAAAGAGTCCTTCCGGCTGTGGGCTGCGTTCTCTCGAATGCGGTCAAAGACCACAATGGTATCGTGTACTGAAAAGCTAATCACCGTCAACAAGGCGGTTAGGAATAACGAATCCACTTCCCAACCCAAGAAATGACTGAGGATCGCTTGAATCCCAAAGACCACTGCAACATCATGCAGCATTGCCAAAATTGCACTGATTCCATAACGGTATGCGTTTTTCACTCCCCTAAATGCAAACCAGATATATAGCATGATGGCGAAGGCTGCCAAGGCAACCGTACCAATCGCCCTAGTTGTGACTTCTTTCCCGATGGTCGGACCGACACTTTCAAAACGAAGCATCGTAATTTTGGTTTCGAGTTGTGTTTCTATTGTAGTAATGATCTCTCTGTTGACAGAATCATCCATATGTTGTGTACGGATGACAAGTTCGTTCAAACCAGAAGAGCGTGGTTCGGCGTCAGTAAATCCAAACTGAGCGTAAATGTCCCGGATGTCCTGTAGAGTAGGGACCGAATTCGATTCGAATCGCAGTTCCACAATACTGCCCCCTGTAAAATCGATAGACATGGGCAACCCCCAGATGACCAGGCCGACGATACCCGGGAGGATCAAGATCAGCGAAATAAGAAAATAAAGGTAACGTTTACCGATGATATCCATTGTGAACCTCCTCAAAACCCAAACCAGGTACGGTGATCGGTTAACTTGACTTTGTCGAGGAAAAGGTGCAGAAAAGAACGGGTGACGATAATGGCTGTGAACAGGCTGACACCCACACCTAGAGCAAGAGTAACCGCAAACCCTTTGACCATGCTTGCCCCAAAGGTATTGCCAAACCAAAACAAGATCGAGCAGGTGATCAGGGTAGCAAAATTCGAGTCTCGGATGGAAGGCCAGGCCCTGCTCCACCCCAGATCAATGGCTTTGTCAAGACTTTTGCCAGCCCGCATTTCCTCCTTCATGCGTTCGAAAATTAAGATATTGGCATCGACAGCCACCCCGATGCTCAATATAAACCCGGCAATCCCCGGTAGAGTCATGGTAACTGGAATAAGTTTGAACAGTGAAAAGGTCAGAACAGCATAAACGATCAGGGCAAGGTCAGCCAGTACTCCGGGTAGGCGGTAAAACCCTGCCATGAAGAGCACCACCAATCCAAAGCCAATCAAACCAGCAAACAGACTCTTCTTGAGTGAGTCCTGCCCCAGGGAAGGGCCTACTGTCCGGCTTTCAATGACTTTTAATGCAACCGGCAAGGCGCCATAGCGCAGTTGGATTGCCAGATGGCCCGCGGTTTCAGAGGTGAAGTTACCGCTGATAGAACCTTTACCAGTTGTAATGGCAGTCTGCACTCGTGGGGCAGAGATTACCTCTTTATCCAGGACGATCGCCAGGATCTTCCCGACATTGTTGGATGTGTACTCGCGGAAGAGCGAAGCACCCTCTGAATCGAGTTCGAATACGACCAGGAATTCATTGGTACTGGACTGCTGGACCCCCGCATCTTTGAGTGACTTTCCCGTCATCACTGTATGGTAAACCCGGGTGCCTTGCGGTACATCAGCCGGTACATCCGGATAATCGGTCACGAGGGTGGAACCGGTTAAATCAGCGGCTTCCTGGACACTCAGGTCTCCCATATCCACAAACTCCAGTTGACCAGTTTCCCCGATGACGGCGATCGCCGAGGCCGGATCTGATTCACCAGGGAGTTCAACTGCGATTCGGCGGTCTCCAACGGATTGGACCAATGCCTCCCCTACCCCCAGGAGGCCGTTCGCCCGATTGGAGATGATGGTACGGGCGGTTTCCATCGACTGAGGGCTTATTGTTGTACCTTCAGGGACATCAGCCTCTAACAGGATTTGAACTCCTCCAACCAGGTCCAGACCCAAATGGGTGAAAATCTCGGTCTTCCCCAGGACGATGGGCTTGGTTGGGATAGCAATCAGTAAGGCCAGGATGGCTAACGGGATGATGAAATAGAGGTTCCGCGTTTTCCGGGCGTGTTGACTGGATTTATGTGGTAGCCTTCTTGCTTTCTTTTCCATTGTTCCTCTTAAAGACAGGCAAATAATAAAGCCTCTGCAGGATGCAGAGACTGGAATGCAATAGGATAAGCATTATACTACCGTAAAGGGATAATTAATCTAGTATTTCATGATTTCATTAGCCAATTTCTTGATCTTCTAATTATTTCAAGCTATGATATACACATGGATTCCCATCTACTGCAGACGAAGCTACACGTTCCACCGGTCAGGCGGGAATATGTTCCCAGGCCACGGTTATACACAGCACTTGAAGTTGGATTGGCATGCAGGCTGATCCTGCTCTCTGCTCCTGCTGGGTATGGGAAAACAACTTTACTCAGCGACTGGACCAGCCGGTTAGACCTCCCATGTGCCTGGCTTTCCCTGGATCGCTATGACAACGACCTGGTACGCTTCCTGGAATATTTATTCGCCAGTTTACAGAAAATCGGGGTTAAAATCGAATCTCAACCATCTATCCAGGCTCAATCCCATAGCGATCTGGATTCAAGTTTCCTGGTCTCGCTCATCAACGATATCATTTCTTTCACCCCTGGTTTTGTCCTGATCCTTGATGATTACCACCGCATACAGAATGAGCAGGTTCACCGCACAGTGGGTTATCTGCTGGACAACTTGCCCCCGGATATCAGGTTGGTGATCGCTACCCGGATTGACCCGCCTCTTCGCTTGGCGAGATTGAGAGCCCAGGGGGCATTATATGAAATCCGGGCTGAAGAGCTGCGATTTACAGAGCCAGAAGCGATCACCTTTCTTAACCGGAGCATGAAACTTGGATTAATACCCTCCGATATCACCACGTTGACCTGGAAAACAGAGGGGTGGATTACCGGACTCCAACTGGCAGCAATCTCCCTGAAAGATAATCCCGAAAAAGGCGTATTTTTAACAGCTTTTGCAGGAGATGACCGTCATGTTGCTGACTATTTAATGGATGAAGCATTGGCACGACAATCCTCCAAAGTGCAAGATTTCTTACTGCGAACAGCTATCTTGGACCGGCTCAGTGCCCCTTTGTGTGATGCTGTTACAGGCAACGGAAGTGGCAGAGATTTCCTGACCCTGCTTGAACAATCAAACCTTTTCCTCATCCCCCAAGACAACGTTCGTGAATGGTACCGCTACCACCACCTCTTCCAGGATTTGTTGCAGAATCGTTTACTGCAGAATTATCCGTCAGGGACAATCAAGGCATTACACCTTCGAGCAAGCGACTGGTACCTTGATCACAGCATGATTTTTGAAGCCATCTATCATGCTTTTAAAGCTGAAGATATGCTTAGAATCGTGCGATTGGTTGAAAGCCATATCTTTACCTTGCTGGACCAGGGTGGAATCCGGATCCTATCAGGTTGGATAGATTCTATCCCAAGAGATATTAAAGCAGACCGCCCTCTCCTAAACATAGCCAATGCCTTACTCCATGTTTATGTCGGGGATCTGGACGCGGGAGAAAACGCCCTCGATCAGGCACAACGAGCCCTATCCCGGTTGAATGAGGCAGAAACCTTGCAGGCGGTGGGCTTTATCAAAACCATTCGCGCTTATGCTCTTTGGATGAAAGGTGAGGCGGTAGAGGCAGGTGAATTCGCATCTCAGGCTCTGGTGATTATCCCTGAAGAGGAACGTTCGTTACGGGCATTTGCTTTCATGGTCTTAGGTGGAGCGCAGGTCAATAATGATGAGATGGAAGCCGCTCGCCATACATTAAATGAGAGTATAGCCCTGGCACGCACTGTTGGAAACCACCACATTCGCATTCTGGCTTCAGGTCACCTGATTTTTCTGCTGAATCTGCAAGGAAAACTCAGCCAGGCAGAAAAGTTATGCCAGGATATATTTGACGATTACGAAGGAATTAAGGAAGAAATATCACCAGCTATCGCCCAAATCTATACCCTGATGGGGGATATCCATGCCAAAAGGATGGAATTGGATCTGGCACTTGAGTTCGTAAAAAAAGGTTTAGAGATCAGCAAACGGTGGGATCAGATAGATACAATAACCTTGAGCTATATTTACCTGATCGATGTCTTGATTGCAAGGGGCGCTATTGATCAAGCAGCAGAAGTGACAGCAGAGGTTAAAGCACTCAGCCTGGAGGTGTCTCCCTGGTTTCGGGAAATTATCGAAGAAACTGAAACCAGGATACAGTTGTATACTGGGAATCTAACAGCGGCTTCAAGATGGGTCATTGGGAAAGGTTTACAACCTGGTGAACTGATAGGCCCAACGAACCGGAATACTTATCGGACCTATGCCCAGATATTGATGGCAGAAGGGAGACTGCCTGAGGCGGGTCAATTGCTGGATAGGATGATTGAAGAGGGTGGAAAAAACATTCCTTTTAATCATATGAGTATTTCATCGTTGTTAAAAAGCCTTGTCATGTGGGAATTAGGTGAAGAAGAAGAGGCGTTTACACTCTTTTGTAAAACCCTGCAACAGGCGGAACCTGAAGGTCATAAACTTACCTTTGTTCTGTTGGGGAAGCCTTTGATTCCACTCTTAAGACGGGCAATCGACGCCGGCATACAACCCATTTTCGCCCTGGAATTGATGGAAACCATCGCAGGAAAAGATTTCCATCAGCCGGGGATTGCTGATCTCACATTGCGTGACAAAGGAATGGTGGGAGGACAATTTCTGGAACCACTTAGCCAGCGTGAAATCGAGGTGCTGCAGTGGATGGCAGAGGGCTGCACTAACCAGGAAATTGCTAATAAACTGATCCTATCCTTGCATACGGTTAAATCGCATGCCCGGAACATCTACGGCAAATTGGGGGTCAAGAACCGAACTGAAGCCGTTGCCAGGTCACGGCTGTTAGGGTTGTTGGAATAAAGATCTTACATTGAATTAACGCGCATCTTTTTGTATAGGTTCAG
>CAZTJD010000102.1:0-14951 GCA_964613985.1 uncultured Anaerolineales bacterium | reverse complement strand
CTAGTCTACAACCGGTTTATTTAGATACTACATAGTTCAAATAGCCGTATCAAAGTGTTTCCCACCTACAAGAAATTGCATCATACCTTGGTTCTTCATCATTTATCATCATGCACCAATCATCATTACCATTTTCCGATTATTCCAGTAAAATGGGAAAGATCCTCTAATTGATTAACCCGGAGCAAGTGGCGATGGATGATTATATTACGCTCAACGATGTACCCAAAGCAAAAGATATGTACCTCATTGCTGGGTGGAGACAGTGGGCGGATGCTGGATCCATATCATCTGGTCTTCCACAATACTTAATTCAGAAGTTAAATGCCAGAAAGATCGGTTCTATTAATTCGGGTGGGTTTTATCTTTTCCAGATCCCAGGAACCCATGATTTAGTCAGACCGGTTGTAAAATTCAAAGATGGCTTTCCTGAATATTTACAAAAACAAAGCAATGAATTCTTTTTTTCTGGAGATAAAAAGAAAGGATTGGTTCTCTTCCTGGGTGATGAACCTCATTTGGATATTGAAAGATATATCAATGCGTTTTTCTATGTAGTAAAAACCTTGAATATCAAACGGATTATTGGCTTAGGAGGTGTTTACGGAGAACTACCATACAATAAAGACCGCATGATTTCGAGTATCTACAGTCACACACACCTAAGAACTGAATTGAAAAAACTTAATGTAAGTTTCTCAGATTATCAGGGTGGGGCAAGTCTAGGGTCCATTCTATGCCGGAAAGCAGTTGAGGAAGGACTTCACTTTGTCTCATTTTATGGTTTTGTACCTACTTATAATTTCTCAACAATGGTGCAGGGTGTCAATGGGATCAGTATTGAAAATGATTTTCAAGCCTGGTTAGATATCATGCGCCGGATAAATCATATGCTTAACCTCGATTTTGATCTTACAGAACTGGAAATAAAAAGCGAGCATCTCCAAAAATTATTGGATGATAAAATCGATGAAATTGAAAAAACAACTCCAGAACTCAATGTTCGACAGTATCTGGAGCGTTTAGAAGATAATTTCGAAGAAACACATTTTCATCCTCAGGAAGATTTCTGGGAAGAAGAACTGGGGCGGCTTTTCGATAAAATCGATTCTGACAATGAGGAAGAATAGTACCTTCTCAGTTCATAAGGGGTATTTTCGCCCGAAAAGTTGCTTCCAACAATAGGACATTACCAAACCGATCAATTGAGATCAATCTTCAATTCTCACTCATCAATCATTAATTTTAAATTATTTCTCTCCCCTTGACTCTCACCTAGCCGGAGGGTCTATACTTATGTATGGAAGTTCTTCTCGACCAAGGTAGACTAATGATCAAGATCGGTGACTTTTCAAGTTTAGCACATGTCTCTATTAAGACTCTCCATCATTATGACGAGCTAGGCTTACTCAATCCAGCTCATGTGGACCGTTATAATGGGTACCGTTATTACACCCTCGACCAGTTGACCCAACTTAACCGCATACTGGCATTGAAAGAGTTAGGATTTTCCTTGGAACAGGTTTCCCGTCTACTGAATGAAAACTTGAGTACAGCAGAAATGCGTGGCATGCTTCGTATGAAAAGAATGGAACTCGAATCTAATGTTCAAGAAGAAACTGCCCGCCTTACCAGGATTGAAAATAGACTCCGTCAATTAGAAATGGATGGCTCCCCTAACATTGGGGAGATAGCTATTAAAGAGATCCCGTCCCTATCTGTCCTTTCAGCAAAAGCCATCGCTGCCTCCGAAGATGCCCTAATCCCAGCGAAAAAGAGTCTGATCAATTTACTTCAAGACCATCTCAATCGATTGCGAACAAAGCCAATCAGCCCCTGGTTTTCCATCATGGACAATTTACCCTATGATGAAAATAACCTAGAGATTGAATTAGCTGTGGGCATTAATCCGATCTCATCCCTGAGATCTGATGATTGGGGAACCGGACCCGTGAGATTCAAAACCTTAAAACCTGTGGCAAAAATGGCCTGTGTCATTCATAAGGGACCTTATGAAACCATAATTCAGGCTTACACCGCCCTGTTTGGCTGGACAAAGTCGAATGCCTACGAAGTAACCGGTTCTTGTCGTGAAATTTACCTGCCTCAATCTGGCACCATAACCATACCCGAAAATCTGGATACCTTTACTGAAGTACAGTGCCCTGTGAAACCTACCAGCATCCCCGTATCTATTTATTCACCTAATGAAAGAAAGGAAAAAACCATGGAACCCAAGATAGTAACAAAATCTGCATTTAAAGCCGTAGGCTTATCCTATATTGGAAAAAATGAAGCGGGTGAGATTCCCAAAATGTGGGATGTCTTTAATGAACGCTTCCTAGAATTCAATAATATTGACCAAACCTGTTGTTATGGCCTCTGTTTCTCTACCCCAGTGGAGGACAAAAAACTTGAAAGTCTAGAACCAGGTGTTTTCGAATACGTCGCTGGTGTAGAAGTTGCTGACGACCAAGAGATCCCAAAGGGTATGGTTTACCGTGAAGTTCCCGAAAATCAATACCTGGTCTTCACGCATCATGGAAAATTAGATAAATTGGGAGAAACATACAAATATATCTATGAAACTTGGATCCCTCAATCAAATCACAAAGTTCATCCCAGCAAGTTTGACATGGAAGTTTATACGGACGAGTTCATCATGGATTCTGACGAATCAAAATTCTACATCTACGTTGCAATAGAAGAATAAATTAACTCTACGTACGCTGCATTTCAAAAGTGTAGCGTACTACCACTTTTCATCCTTTGATCGGTTAAATACAATCACAATCCTTTTCGAAAACTCGATTAATTTTTCGAATTCCTTCAAATTTTGTTTCCTTTATCCCATAAGAATCAGGTAAAATCATATTATCCTATTCCAAGAGGATGAAGACATGCAACAATACTTAGACCTGGTTCAATACATTTTCGATCATGGTATCCAAAAAGAAGACCGGACCGGAACAGGGACTTTATCCGTTTTTGGCTACCAAATGCGCTTCAACTTATCAGATGGTTTCCCCTTGCTGACAACCAAAAAGTTGCATCTTAAATCGATCATTTATGAATTACTTTGGTTTCTCCAAGGGAACAACAACATCGCCTATCTTAATCGACATGGAGTCCACATCTGGGATGATTGGTCTGATGAGAATGGCGACCTCGGACCAGTTTATGGGGTTCAGTGGCGATCCTGGCAATCCGCAGATGGCAAAAAGATCGATCAGATTACTAACCTGATCCAAGAGATCCGTAAGAATTCCCATTCGCGTCGAATGATTGTCAATGCCTGGAACGTAGGTGAAATTGAAAAAATGGCTTTACCTCCCTGTCATCTTTTATTCCAATTCAATGTTGCAGCTGATAAACTTTCCTGCCAACTTTATCAGCGTTCAGCGGATGTCTTCTTGGGCGTTCCCTTCAACATTGCTTCTTATGCCCTCCTTACGATGATGGTCGCCCAGGTATGCAATTTACAGCCAGGTTTTTTTGTTCATTCCTTAGGGGATGCCCATCTTTATCTCAACCATATCGATCAAGCCCAGCTGCAACTTATACGAAAACCTTATCCTCTCCCACAGATGATTATTAATCCTGATGTTAAGGATATATTCGATTTCCAATATTCAGATTTCGTCCTCAGGAATTATTATGCCCATCCTCATATCAAGGGGGAAATTTCTGTATGATAATATCAATGATCTTAGCAATGGATGAAAACCAGGGCATAGGACGTGGTAATATGCTTCCCTGGCACTTACCAGAGGACCTAAAACGATTTAAAAACATCACAATGGGACATCACCTGATAATGGGACGGATAACATTCCAGAGTATTGGAAAACCGCTCTCAGGTCGTGTGAATATTATTGTTACCAGGAATCCTAATTTTAAGGCTGATGGTTGCCTTGTAACCCAATCATTGGAAGAAGCCCTGGGAACTGCCCAAGCGAAAGGCGAAACTGAGGTATTCATCATCGGGGGGGGAGAAATATATACTCAAGCAATATCCCTCACTGATCGGATTTACCTAACTTTAGTTCACACAGTTTCTAAAGCCGATGTATTTTTTCATGAATTGGATGAAACGGATTGGATAATCATCTTTTCCCAATATCACCCTCCTGATGAAAATAATCAATATCCAACAACCTTCAAAATTCTAGAAAAACCACGTGGCAGTAAATAAATAAGATTATTTTGACATTATTTTATCGAATAAACATGTATTTTAATACTAACACTTCATAAATATTCCCCTGTTTTTTTCTCTCTCAATAAAACGCAAAACCAATCGCACCTGGACCCACATGTGTTCCTACTACTGGGCTAACCCCAGATCTATGGAGAATCCCTGGAGAGAAACGCCTCATTACCATATCCGCAACCGCATCTCCAAGTTCGGGACAATTTATATCCACCACTGACCCTTCTGACATTGGTATTCCTTCTAAGCGTTCTTCAGCAATATCCAACAGTCGTTCCAAGGCTTTCTTTTTTGTGCGAACCTGTTCCATCGCTTCGATTTGTCCATTACGAAACTCCAACAGGGGTTTGACACGGAGTGCGGTTCCTAAATACCTCTTTGCACCTCCGATCCGTCCTCCTTTGTGCAAGTATTCCAGTGTGTCCACAACGAATATAAAGTTGATCTTTTCTCTCATTTCTTCAGCTGCTGCAATGACATCCTCAATAGAACCTCCCCTTGCAGCCTCCCTGGCTGCTGCCAACACGACATGTCCTGCTCCCATGGAGCTCGAATATGTATCCACCAGATACAACTCAAGTTCGGGAAGCCTGGCCATGGCTGCTTTTGCATTTGTTATTGTCCCACTAATTTTTGACGAAACCATAACACTTACGATCGCATCACAATCTACAGAAACCTTGCGGTAGAAAGTGATAAACTCCTCAACAGTGGGCTGAGAGGAGGTTGGCAAAGACCTGGCTTTACTTAAGCGTTGATAAAAGGTTTCCGGATCGATATCAATGGTATCCAGAAAGCTCTCACCCTCCCAAATTAACCAAAGCGGGATAACGGCGATATCTAGTCCTACCATCGCGGTATCTGGTATATAAGTTGAACTGTCAGTAACGATTTTAATTTTCTGTCCGGCCATATTTCTACCTCCACATCGGATCTCCAACTTAAGGGTATAAACCCCAAACATAAGAATTCGTTCTTATGGACTCATGTTACAGGAGGGAAAAACTACTCACTTGACAAAGTAATTTCATTACGGTATATTGATCGAAATAATTTAATATGAAATACTGTGAAGAGGAAAAGTAAGTATCAAACCGACGGCACAGAGAACCAGGAATGCTGAGATCCTGGTCCGATTGGAGATACTGAATGGCCCTCAGAGTTGCAGGGTGAACATCTATCCATTATAGATTACTATCCCGTGCCGGAATTGCTACCGTTATTTAGGCAAAGGGTATAAATCTGTAATCAATCAGATCGTACTCTGAATGAGTGAGGCTGGCCTCGCGACCTAACCCGTCGTGCATCACGAACGGGTTTTTTAATTAATTTTCGCGTTTACCAGCTTAACCAGGGTGGCACCACGGGCGCCTTATTGGCCCTCGTCCCTAATGGACGAGGGCTTTTGTTTAACAGCAGATTTACCTGAGCTATCCAATAAAATAATTCTCACGATTGCTTGATTACGGATAGTGCTTCATGAGAGAATTAATCGATGAATAAAAAAATCATACTCACCGGAGACCGTCCAACAGGAAAATTACACCTTGGTCATTATATAGGCAGTTTAATGAACCGAGTAGCCGCACAAGACCAATACCAATGTTTATTCATCCTCGCGGATCTTCATACCCTTACTACGAAGCCGGAAAGGGAAAACATCAACCAATTGAAGGAGAACACCTATCAAACAGTTTTGGATTACCTATCTGTCGGGATTGACCCGGAAAAATCTACCATTTTTATTCAGAGTGAAATTCCACAAACCTTCGAATTGAACACAATATTAGGGATGCTAGCCAATGTCTCCCGCTTACAGCGGATACCATCCCTCAAAGAAATGGCTGATTCTGCCAATCTAAAGGTCATACCATTCGGCTTGCTCGGATACCCCGTCCTCATGGCGGCAGACATTCTTCTTCCTCGTGCAAACCTTGTCCCAGTTGGGGATGATAATCGTCCAAATGTGGAATTTGTCCGGGAGATCGCGAGAAGATTTAATTATTTATATGGTGAAGTCTTTCCAATTCCCGAATTACAGGAAGAAAAAACCCTTATTGGCACCGATGGTCAGGCAAAGATGAGTAAAAGTCTGGGTAATGCAATTTATCTTTCTGATGATCCTGCCATAGTGGAAAGAAAAATAATGGGGATGTACACCGATCCTAATCGCTTAACGGCAGATACTCCAGGTCGAGTGGAGGGTAATCCCGTTTTTATTTATCACGATACATTCAACCAGGACCTCGAAGAAGTAAACGAACTCAAAAATCGTTATAGACATGGAGAAGTTGGTGATGTGCAAGTTAAAAAGAGCTTGGTCCGAGCGATAAATGAATTCCTTGATCCAATCAGGACAAATCGATCCAGGGTAGAAAACTCACCCGAGTTGATCACCGAAATATTAAGAGAAGGCAATAAAAAAATGGAAAGTATCGCCCAGGAAACAATGCATCTTGTGAGGGAGGCAATGGGCATAGCTTACAAATATTAACTGGAGGTGATACATACAAAGATTCTTCTTTTTTCAAGTTTTAAATCGATTACCAAGGTTCAAGCCTAAATTGATTGGCTACGATCTATCGAAACGATGTTAAATAATTCGTCTAAAAAATACACAAAGGAGAAAATCAAATGTCGCAAACGAAATTTCTACTAAATGAATCCGATCTGCCAAAAGCCTGGTACAACATGAATGCCGATCTTCCGGGTCCACCACCACCCGTCCTTCATCCAGGAACGATGGAACCTGTCACACCCGACTTTTTGTCTGTTTTGTTTCCCATGGAACTGATTATGCAAGAAGTCAGCACAGACCGTTATATTGATATCCCCGAACCAGTACGGGATATCCTAAAACTTTGGAGACCAACACCGCTCCATCGCGCCTTACGATTGGAGAAAGCCCTAGACACACCCGCCCACATATACTTCAAAAATGAAAGTGTCTCTCCTTGTGGAAGCCATAAACCAAACACTGCTGTTGCCCAAGCTTTCTTCAACATGGCAGAGGGAGTCAAAGCCCTAACGACTGAGACTGGGGCGGGTCAGTGGGGTTCAGCGCTATCCATGGCAACCCAGTTCTTTGGCCTCTCTCTAGAAGTATACATGGTGAAAGTGTCTTATCAACAAAAACCATACCGACGGGTTTTAATGCAAACCTATGGTGCAGAAGTTTTCGCCAGTCCAACTGATCGTACACAATACGGGAGATCGGTATTGGCTGAATACCCCGATAGTCCAGGATCCCTTGGGATCGCCATTTCAGAAGCTGTTGAAGTTGCTGCTACCTCTGGTGGAAAGAAAAAGTATTCTCTTGGTTCTGTTCTGAATCATGTCTTGATGCACCAAACCGTCGAGGGGTTGGAAGCCTTAAAACAGATGGATATGGCGGGGGAATATCCGGATGTCGTAATTGGTTGCGTCGGTGGTGGCTCGAATTACGCAGGATTAGCCTATCCTTTCCTGCATGAAAATATTCGCAATGGGCGTAACACACGATTTGTTGCCGTTGAACCAACAGCCACCCCCACCTTAACCCGTGGGCCTTACGCCTTTGATTACGGTGATACTGCAAAAATGGCTCCAATTGTTAAGATGTTTACCCTTGGCCATGACTTTATACCAGCACCCATTCATGCTGGAGGACTCCGCTATCATGGTATGGCACCAAGTCTCTGCCAACTCCATGATGCTGGTTATATTGAAGCGGTAGCTGTAAATCAGATCACCACCTTTGATGCTGCAGTATTGTTTGCTAGGTCTGAAGGCATCGTCCCTGCTCCTGAGACTGCTCACGCCGTCCGTGTTGCAATTGATGAAGCTCTGGATGCAAAGGAGAAGGGAGAAAAAAGAGTTATTCTTTTCAACTTCTCAGGTCATGGTCACTTTGATTTGAGTGCATATGAAAAATATCTGGCTGGTGAACTTCAAGATTACTCTCTGCCTGAAGAAGCCATTCGAGAAGCCCTTAAAAACCTTCCAAAAGTGAATGGCTACTAATACAACCTTTAAATTTAAAATGACTTTAAAAGAAGAATCCCGCTTTCGAAATACACAGCGGGATTCTTCTTAATTCCTTACTTATCCTATTTATCCTCCGTCTCGGATTGAGGATCCTGAACAACATGATTAGAAACAATGAAATTTTGGCGAATTGTAAATATTTAATAACAGTTTAGTAAAGAATTCATCTTACCAACAATTTTTGGAATAATCCCCTTTTCTTGATCGGAGAATTCTCTAAAGTCTCTTTCCAAGATTGTTGATCTTTGATGCTTTCCTCACTCACTTTTGATAAGAGTTCCTGGATTTCCGCTCCAATAGTAGGAGATCCATTATCCCACAATTGAATAAGTGAGGCTAAAGCCCATGGTTTAACCCTCAATGTAAAGTGCTTGATTTGGTCAGCCTGGTAAAGTTCCTGAATGTATTTCTCTACCTTTGCTTGTTCACCTTTGTTCCAAGCTTTTACAATCTTCTCCACTTGACGCAATACTTGATATTCTTTTGTTATAAATTTAAAGATAAGCCACAGAATTCCAATTCCTATGAATAAGAAAAGTAACCCTATTCCGATCCTACCAAGAACACTTCCAATGGGTTCATAATGTTTGTAATATGGGCCGTATTCTAAACCCGAGAATATATACGTTATCCTATGCCAACTTAGATTAGGGGTAAAAATCATAAAAAGAGCAAACAAACAAAAGAACAAAGCCAACAATACCCGGGAGACAATCCCAAGTAAAACCGCTTTACTATGGCCGCGTTGAGAAAATGGATCAATTGACCATGACCAACCGTAAGGAATGAGTATCCCTTTACTTTCACTCGATGAATCACTTTGTACCATTTTTCCTCTCCTAAAAGCATTCGATTTATATTCAATTATCTCATTGTACTCGGATCTCCCTTTGTTTGATTATTATATCTAATCCCCATAATTCAAGGAGCTTTCTCTCCGATTGCCGGAGATTATTTAGGGATAATCTATTTGGTTTCTAGCGTCTTTGTATCAACAGTCCAGTAATGAATTTCCTTTTCCATTGGGATCAGTAGATTCCCATTATACACTCCAGCATTTTGAACCTTCGCCCATGATGTCAATGCGCCGTCATCTTTCCTTGGCGTTACCACCCACCGGAAATATTCTGCTGGTCCTATTCGTAGGACTTTATTAACACCCCATTGCGCCGGTTTGTGGTTGAGAAACACGTCCAGAGCGATTCTGGTAGACAGAACATACATTCTATAGCTTTGTAAGTACTTTCTATGAATTTTAAGTCGCTAGAAGCCCTCTTACGTCTCTTAGCGCATACTATAGGGGTGATTGGGCTAACCTTCTCAAAATGTCCCTATCTTTTAATCCTCATTCAGCTAAATCTTAATTTAACAAGTAAATGACTATGCGCGATCCAATATTTTGCGATTACGACGGCAATGGGCACTATTTTTGTCTGGGCCAGCTGAACTTTCATATTGTTGTTGATAGCCCAATAATACTAACCCGCACATGCGCACATCCATTTCTGATCTCCTGAATCAGCGCCCCAGATCCATAAAATTCCCAACTGGAAGGAACCGGTCAAATTCATCTAAATCGATCCGTTCCTCTGGCACAACCAGGAAATATTCATAAACATAGACTTCCCCCTCGAAGACAAAATACTGGACATCTTCTTTGCAGCACTCGCAGGAGTAATCGAACAACTATGGATATACTTTTTCAACCTCTGACTGCATTTTTTTGGATAAATCATACCATTCCAGCAGCGGCGTGGCATACCCCCTCGACGATGTTTCTTGTGCCCCATTGTGATCATCCTTGCACGCGGTCTACGGTCATGGGATACCTTTATCCTTCTTACGGAACGCCAGGCGGACAAACAGTGTCCAGGTGTGTTGGCCATTCATCGACTACTACGACATTGGATATCTATGGTCACTTTTTACCAAGCTGGAAGAGCAAAGCATCATCCGTGATGGATAAGATTCTCACTCCAATTGCGATAGACCTGTAATTATTCTAACTCAATCTGGAGATGCTATATGATTCCGCCTAATACCTGGGATGGATATGATTAACTTGATTGCACCCGGATGGCACCCGCTTTTTATAATTACCCCCACATATAGTATGTAATTGGTTATCTACCCTTATATATTGCGTTATTTCGCAATTGGTTTCAGATCGCGGTACTCCCACAACAACAACCACACTCTTAATGCAGCCTCGAGCTGGATACCCAAGGACATTTTTGAAGTCCCCCATTGCCGTTCCGTGAAATAGATCGGGATCTCTTTCCCCTTGAATCCTAGCCGGGTAGCTACATGGTTCATTTCAATCTGGAATGCATATCCATTGGACCTGATCCTGGATAAGGGCATACAACTTAAGGTGCTTCCTCGCCACATTTTGAATCCCCCTGTAGCATCTTTCACTCCTAAGCCCAGGATCCCTCGGGCATAGATATTACCAAATTGGGATAACGCTTTTCTCCAAAATGGCCAGCGATCATCTACTTGTCCCCCAGGGACATATCTTGATCCCACCACAAAATCATAGATATCTACATATTCAAGCATCTCTAACAATTTTTTCGGGGGATGGCTAAAGTCTGCATCCATCTGGACAATGGTCTTTGCACCTTCAGAGATGGCTTTTTGGAATCCCTGGATATAAGCGGTTCCAATCCCTTGTTTTCCGTTCCTGTGAATAACAGATACGTTATTGGGATATTCATATTTTAATTTTTCTGCGATTTCTCCGGTACCATCTGGACTATTGTCATCTACAACCAATAATTTCAGGTTAGAAATCGGAAGAATGAACAAAGCCGATGCGATTTTGGGTAAATTTTCCGCCTCATTGTAAGTGGGGATGACAATTGTACAAGACATGAACCTTTTCCTACGTCCAGGGGAATAGCTAAACCCGAACAATGAACTACTTTGTCACAGGAATATCTTAATTCAATGGATTTTTTTGAATAATAAACTCACACACTTCATCCCCCATAGCGATGCATCGCGATTCATTTACCCTGAATTCCCTTCCTCCAGAGATCCATTTCAATCCTTTTTGTAGTAATCCGGTGGCAATATAGCAGACTGGATGGTCGACACCCGAACGGCCCCAACACACCGGGCAGCGATGAATTGTATATACAATGATATTCTCTTTTTCCTCTACGGTTGTTATTTGATCACTTAGTTGCGAAAATATCCTTGCCATCGCAGGTGCTCCAATCCGAAGTTTCGCTGTAAGAGGAAGGACTTTGAATGCTAAATCACCTACACCAGCAAGCGCACCAAAATTACTTAACGCGTCAGAAAACGTTGAGCGACCGACTCGGAGAGCAAGTCCTCTCCCTCCTCGTGGTCCGTACATAACTTCTAAGGCTTGGTTGATCGCTGATACAGTTGCAAAATCAAATCCTTTTGCAAGGTTGTCTTCCGGGAAATTACCGATAAGTTGACTAAGACCAGCCAGATGTAAGATTGCATTCACACCATTTTTGCCCATAACCTCTTCAAGGGCATCCAGCATAATAAGTCCAAACTTATTTGGATAATAGAAACCACTCTTTTGAAATGAACTCATTTAGATTTCAGATAAGTTTTTCTAGATCTTCTGTAGCCCGACGCATATCAAGGAAAATTAAACCAAGTTTTGCTTGTTGGCGAGCTAATACGGTAAGAACCGCTTCTTCACCCACCGACATAAGAATTACATATCCTGTCCCACCCTTAATATAGACCTGATCAAGATCACCTCTGCTTAATTCTGAAGCGATTCGTTCTCCTAGTGATAACATCGCAGCAGACATAGCAGATACTCGGTCTTCTTCTACCCCTTGAGGAAGTGCCGATGCAATCGTTAATCCATCCAAGCTAACAACTGCAGAAGCTTCTACATCTGGTGAGGATGCTTGCAGATCGCGAAGGCGTTCAACCATGAGTTGAGAACGTGATTTAGTCAAAGTGTCACCTCTCCAATTCTTTTCTTTTTGATAATTTAATCAGGACTGCAACAACAAAAATAATTCTTCAAATAATGTTAATTTCAAATGCTTTTGATTATTTAATGGATTGTTAATAATATTTTATCACAGACTAGGATGACATCGAACATATTTATTACCAAAAATAAGGAAATAGCCATTTCAAGTACATTAATAACAAATATCTCATCCTTTCTCTGTAAGAGGTCTCTACCCTTTATGATCTCCGAAAGCATATTTTTCTTTATAGGGTTGGCTAACCAGTTTGTATCAAATCTGATGGAGGTGAGACTTTATCTCCCAGTAAATAATCTAAACCAAGCACTGATCCTTCAAGATACACCCTTATTCTCGGATAAAACAATGTAAGATCTAAATCACTGGTTCCTTCTAAAGATAACCAAAGGATATCCTGATATAATCATCACCTATGAAACACGCAATATCAATAACACTGCTTCCTGTCTTTTTGGTTATCACCTTAAGTAAAACCATAATCTTAACTCAATTGTACAGTGTTTCGAATCCAACTTTAGAGCAGAGTAATCAACATCATAATATTGCCCATGTTATGTGTTTACCCGGTGTCTATGACAATATTACAACCGATTGCTATCCTGGGGGTCCTTCGGCATATCTGACTGATTTGGCTGGTCACAATGTAACTCTTCCAATCCCACCACTTCCGAGTGCAAAACCTGACTTCAACCTCACTTATGCTAATGTTGCTTATGGTCAGGTCCGAACCAGGAATGCACCTGTATATGGTTCACTTGAAGATGCTCGGAAAGGGAAAAAAGGGAATGCAATCCAGCGTATTGATGCATCCTTCGGCTATATTTCGTATCAGGATGAGGTAGTCATCGATGGTGCCAGGTTTTATATGGTTGCACCTGGAGCCTGGATGACGGCTAACGATGTCATTAGGGTTACCGCACCACGGTTTCAGGGCTTAACCTTTACCGAAACCCCAAGACTTGCTTTCGGTTGGATCCTAACCTATCTCAGTCAAACTCCACAAGTTGAAACCAAACAAACGCCAGGAAATGAGAAAAATGATTACACGAGCAATTTTCTCAGTAATCATGATATTGTTTGGGTTTACGAGACTATGAATGTGAATGGTTTTGACTGGTACCTGGTTGGTCCAGGAGAGTGGGTGCCTCAAAATGTTGTTGCCAGAGTAGTTCCCAATCTAATTCCCCCACAAGGTGTAAACGTGGACCGTTGGATCGAGATTAATCTTTTTGAACAAACCATTGCCGTCTATAATGATTATGAACTTGTATTTGCATCATTGATCGCTACTGGATTACCCCCTTTTTGGACCCGTCCTGGTTTATTCCAGATTTATGAAATGTTAGACTCAACCCCCATGAGAGGTGCTTTCGAAGCGGACAGATCAGATGCCTATTACCTAGAAGATGTACCTTGGACCATGTATTTTGATGAAAGAAGAGCGATTCACGGCGCTTATTGGCGTGCTAACCTCGGCTTTCCTCAATCACATGGCTGCGTGAACATGTCAATCGGGGATGCTAAGTGGATTTATAATTGGGCAAAACCAGGAGATTGGGTATATGTTTGGGATCCATCTGGGTTTACACCTACAAACCCAAATCTTTATACAGCTGGTGGTGCTTGATTATCAAGTTTTTAATGGTTGTCCACAAATATTCAAGGGATTTCCTGATAACACAAATTGCTCTAATATAGAATTAATATAAATTTGATAAAATGAAAGTTTGGATTGCAGAGAATGAACCATCTCAAGACTGTGGTTCGTTGCTGAAAATAAAAATTACACCTTCATCTAAATTAGATAACAAAGGAAAATATTTTTAAAAACTTGATCAAGATTAGTGGCCATTAATTCGACGCCCCATTAGGTTATTTATCGCAACAGAAAAAAAATAGGACTTGACCACTATGCTATAATGAAAAATAAAATGAGGTAATTTCGAGATATTATGGCTCAGGCAATAGACGAACGTTTACTGGAAGAGATCGAAGAACAGCATAAAAATGGCTACCCCATTGCTAGTTTAATCGAATTAGGTCGTGAAAAGGGGTATGTCACCCTTGATGATATTTCTACCATACTTCCTGAATCGGAACGAAGTATTTCTCAACTGGAAGAAATCTTTGCTGCTTTACTTAGTGCAGGAATTGCTTACATCGAAGATGATAAAGCCATTGACGAAATCGATGACGATATTACTGAAGAAGAGGAGGAAAAAGAACCGGAAATAATCCTTGAACCAGAAGATTACCTGGCGAATGTTGAAACCAAAGACACTGTAGGTCTTTATCTGAAAGAAGCAGGCCGTGTTCCTTTATTAACTCCAGAAGAAGAGGTGGAAATAACAAAACGTATGGAACAAGGACTGAAAGCTCGGGAACGTTTGACAAACGAAAAAGTCTCTGCAAGTGAACGAGAAGAACTTCAAGCATTAATTCAGGATGGTTGGGAAGCGAGAGAACATTTGATTCGGGCAAACGCTCGGCTGGTAATCAGCGTAGCTAAGAAATACATGGGTCGAGGTGTTCCTTTCCTTGACCTGATCCAGGAAGGGAATATTGGCTTAATGCGTGCTGCTAAAAAATTTGACCATACCCGTGGATATAAATTCAGCACCTATGCAACCTGGTGGATCAGGCAAGCGGTTACCCGCGCAATTGCCGATCAGGGAAGGACGATCCGTATTCCAGTCCATATGGGCGATCAGGTA
>CAZTJD010000101.1:5253-15005 GCA_964613985.1 uncultured Anaerolineales bacterium | reverse complement strand
CATTTTTCCTTCCTCCTTACCATATTCACACCTACTATGATCGGTTACGGGTTCAAGGTTTAAGGGTTGTTCACTAAACCCTGAACCGTTGAACCCAGGTTTTTTCTGAGCTGGTTTTGTTAGAGGTGGTTGATGAGCACTACCAGAGCGTCAAACATGGCGAGCGCGGCAGAGTCCTGGTCACAAACCTTGTTCAGAAAACCCTGCCCCTGATCCGATTTGACTTGTATGATTTTGCCACCCTGGGAAGATCCAGTTTTGGGGCAGAAACTTTGATCAGTTTGGATGGGAAATCCTTCGATTCGCTGCCAGTTCGGTTAAAAAGTGGCAGCACTGAACGGATTCCAGCTTATGAGCTGACCGAGATCCAGGTTCCAGGATTACAGCGGATACAATTTCTGAGTCACAGCCCCGACCATTTTGAGGTTTGGTATATGGCAGAAGGGGAGCTCGACCGCGAGATCGAATCGGCGGTCAGATCAGTCCTGGAAACCAGGGCGGCTGCGGTGAATCAGGTGGATGTTAAGCGGGTTGACTACTTACCGAGCGGCAAAGGCACAAAGTTTTTTCACGTGATGAACCCTGACAAACGATTCGTAGAACTGCATTCCGTCTCTAATGATCCAATCCCAAACCAGCAATTGCTAAAAAAGAAAACCAGGAAGCCATTGATTCCACAGGAAGAGTATGAACAAGGGACAATTCCTGTGGTGTTTCATCGCATAGCAAATCTAATCGGAGACAAAATCGCGGTCGAAGATCAGGTTAACTTGCTTACCTATAACCAACTCGAGGTTCTCGCCAATAATGTTGCCTATAGACTGCTTGATTTTCCCCTTGATCCATCCAGACCAGTTGCGATCTTCTGTCCTCATCAACCCATTGTAACTGCTTTGATCCTTGGTGTTTTGAAAGCGGGGGGATTCTATCTTCCTTTAGATATTCATTTACCGACCAGCAGGCTCATCCAAATCCTCGCGGAAACCCATCCCCAGATCATGCTTACTGCCATAGATGGGATCGATACGAAAAGATTTCCCCCAGGGTTGGATTTACACATCATTGCAGTTGACCAATCCCCACAAAAGAAGGTTCAAGCCTATGCACTTCCTGATATTCCTGCTGAGTCTCCAGCATGCCTGATCTACACTTCAGGCTCAACTGGGACACCTCAAGGTTTTGTTTTAAGCCACAGGACAGTCCATAGACGGGCTTCTCGTTATATTGAAGATTACCGGATTGCACCCGAGGACAAATTAACTCTATTACAATCCTTTACGGTCAGTGCTGGTGTCAGGGAGATATTCGGTGCCCTTTTGAGTGGTGCAACCCTATCCATGTTTGATTTGCAGGAGAGAGGTATCCAACCGCTACCTGCCTGGATTCAGGATAGGGGGATTACACATTTATACATGGTCCCGAGTATCTGGCGGGTGTTCCTGGAGGCAATGTCCGAAGAAGTATTCGAATCGCTTCGTATGATCCGCTTAGGTGGTGAACCGATGGGAGTAGAAGATTGGGATGGGTTTAAAGCCCGGATGTCACCTGGCTGCATCCTTGCCAATGGTTACGCAGCAACAGAAACTGGAACTATCTGCCAGTATTTTTTGCATCAAGATACAGAAATCTCATCTGGCAGGATCCCAGTGGGGTTCCCTGTAAATGGTATTGAGGTGAAATTGTTACCAGAAAACCAGCCTTCGGGATCAGTTACACTAGGCGAGATTGCAGTGGATTCCGAAACCCTGGCGATGGGCTCTTGGGACCCTATGAAGAAAGTTGTTTTACCCTTCCAGGATGGAAATTATCCTACTGGAGACTTGGGTTATCAAGTTCAGGATGGTAGAATTTTCCTGCTTGACCGGAAAGATCGTCTGGTTAAAGTCCATGGCAACCGGGTTAACCTCAACGAAGTCGAAACCGCAGCGATTGCGATTGAAGGCGTTGTATCTGCTGCTGCAGTTTTGATGAAAGAGGGTGATGAGCTGGCAAGCATCGTCCTGTTTTATGTCCTGGACCCTGATTGTGATAAAAGTCAAAATGACATCAGGAATGAGTTGCGATCCAAATTACCCGGACCAGCTGTACCTAAGCTCATTCAGCAGCTGCAAGACCTCCCTCGATTACCTGGGGGCAAGGTCAATCCATATAATTTAACCATCGGCTCAATCGACTCACCTGATCTAGAGATTGCGGAGGTTTTATACCGTAACGATACGGAAGAGGAATTGGCAGAGATCTGGAAAGATATACTCCAGGTTGAACGAGTCGAGAGAGAAGACGATTTCATCAACCTCGGTGGAGATTCAATCATGGTTTTCCGAGTCCAGAATCGTATTAGGGAGCATTTCGGAGTTCAAATTTCTGTCAGGGAATTTTTCGAAGCCACTCAACTGAACACTATGGCAGCCTGGATTATGGCACAAACGATCGTTGGTATGGAATCCCCGTCAGGAATATCCGCTCTTGTAACATTGCGATCAACAGGATCTAAACCACCGCTTTTCTTTGTCCCTCCAGCAGCCTCCACAGCAGTGCAATTCAAAAGGTTAGCCCAATACCTGGGAGAAGACCAACCTGTCTACGCCTTTGAATATCCAGGCATGGACGGTAAAATCGAACCTCTCACCAGCATCCCGGATATGGCGAAGATCTTCATCAAGGAAATCCTGAAAATCCAGCCCCTGGGGCCATATTATGTGGCTGGGATGTGCTATGGGGGGATTGTTGCATTTGAAGTCGCCCAACAACTGTTGGGATCAGGTCTATCTGTTGCTTTCCTTGGCATCCTGGATTCGAATACCGCCCCTCGAAAGAACAAACCACTGGCATATTATGGATATGTTCTCAGACAGTTCATTCATAAAAATATCCTTGGTCGTGAAGGTATGGTTGGTAAATTGTTTCCGAGGAAGCGACGCGGGGAACTTGACCTTGAAGATCCATTTGTGCAGCGGATTTACCAGGTTTTCAAAGCTAACCATTATGCTGGTTTGCAATACACCTCACCACCTTACCCGGGGTTAATCACAAAGTTCAGCACGGATTGGCCTATCGCGAAACAGGCTACCAGGTTCTGGCGAAATGCGACCACCGTAGGCCTGGAGGACCACGTTGTCCCCGGCAGCCACATTCGCCGTTCTCCGGATGATACCCACATGTTGGATGAACCGAACATTCAGGTCGTGGCGCAAAAATTGCGAGAATGCCTTCAGAGAGCTGCTACGTAGCCTTAAATTTCATCCCATCCGAAGAGAATTATCATTTCTTCCCATACAGGATTCCTATCTCTCCAACCATGAAAGGCAGCTTCAGTGACCTTGGTATGAAATCCAATTCATTCGTTTTGATCAATTCAACCTTTTCTATGCCCCAACTATTGATGGTTTCGAGTAGTTCGTTTGTCTGACCATAGAACTTCTCCACAAGGAACAGGTCTTGAAAAGAAAATACACCTCCCTTTTTTACCACTCGGAGTGCTTCTCTGATGAGCTCCTTCTTGTCTTTTGCATCAATGACTTCGTGAAATACAAAGTTACTTACTACTGCATCGAAGTGATCAGCTTCATACGGTAAACTTGAGGCACTCGCTCGTTCAAAATTTACATTCTCGGTTACGCCTTCCATTCTTGCATTTTTTTCACATTCTTTTTGTGAATAATCCCATCCGCTTCCCCAGTAGTCTATGCCTGTCACTTTTACCCCCGGATATTTCTTTGCCATCTTGATCACGAGCGGACCATTTCCACAACCAACATCCAATGCTTTACCTTGTCCATCCCATTCCAGGTAATCCAACACCAAATCTCGAATCCTTTCTTGAAGATTCCCCCCTTTTGGAGAGAACTGGTGATGGGCAAACATGAAATAACCAAACGCCAATAAAAAGAATAGTGCCAGAACAACAAAAATGAGATGCCAAAATGATAATCCAATAAAGACAAAACTCAGTACAATTGTTCCATACAATAGTTTCTTCGACACCCAATTCCCATATTCAGGTTTTTCTTCGTTTTTAGTTCCCATTTCTACCTCTTTCAATTATAAGAATATGATCTTTTATTATTCCGCCTAACGATAGCTTGATTGGAGAGGCGGGATAACTCCTGCCAATCCTTGAACACGAACGATAATCCGTTTTTTACCCCATGTACCCTTGCGGCGAAACTCCCGCGTGGTGCTTGCAGGCTTAGGCAGATTGATTTATGTGTGTCGCTGCCTGTATTTGCTGTATTAACTCTATAGGATGACAGGTCGAAAAAAATATCTCTTAACAATCCTGATTTTTTCTTTAACCCAATTACAACCCTGGAATGCTCCAAGAAATTGATAGCTATTTACCTCACGGCAGCTGTAAGAGCCATCCTTCAGGCAGGTACAACATGTACATGTCAACCTCTTCTGTTCCTGAACGACCCCAGTTGGAAGTAAACAGCACCCGGGTGAAGTCATGGTTAACCGAGACATGCGGTTCTGCCCAGTAATCATGTTCTTCCTCCTCATTCACCAGCGATTGGGTATGCGCCAGGCGAACGACTCGTCCTCCGGCTTTCAACTCAACGGCAAAGACCTGGTCATCCATCCAAGTGTAGTCCTGGGGATAGCCGCCGGAGTAGGTTGATACCATCGCCCAACCCGGCATGTCGAACGCTCTTCCGGAGAAGTGCAAACCAATAGGCGAGTGACTGAAGTCAATTGGAAAGAGTGGGGTTATAGCGCCGCTTTCCAGGTCCAGCAGGGAGACCATGTCCGTGTCGATATCCTGGTAGATCATCACGTCTCGTCCCTGAGCGTCAAATGCCAGGTCTGAATGACCTACGATGCGTAATAAACTACGCCCGTTCTCCAGGTTGCGATCGTAAACCATCAAGCCGCAAGGATTAGTATCATTGCCCAGGTTCCCATCCTCGCAGTATACGTCCATGTACGATAAAAAGTAAGTTCCTGAGGGGGAAATCGTCACGGTATCGGTATCTCGTATCTCGACAGGCAAATCGGTCAAGTCTCGGATAGCTGTGACCTGATCTTGTTCCAGGTCATAAATCAGGTAAGCCGAAAGAATCCAATCCTGATCCTCCGCCATCAAGCCCCAATAACGACCATCAGCAGAAGGACTACCCTCATAACGGGTCCAGACCGCAGCCGCAGTGAAAGACAAGTCATCCTGAAAATCGTGGACTGTAGTGGTTATCCCACTGCTGATGTTATAAGCCATCAGCCTGGTCTCGGAATTGAAGTAGATCGTATATGGGTCTGTAGCACTCCAACGAGGTTCGCTTTCAAGCGGAATTGCACCGAGAGGCTGTAGGGTGCTGGCATCGTAAAGATACCAATAAGCCTCTGTGCTCCTGGCGAGCAGGTAGCGCCCATCAGCGTTAAACGACTGCACCCGGGAGTACTCGTTTTTTATCCCACCAGAAGGGTCACCAGGTGCCAGGTCAGAATTCCGGTCGGTGACCCGCACCAGGCAGGTCCCAAAAACCGGTTCACGGAACGGGACTCGCGGCTGAGGTTCCGCCGTCTTTGGGGTTTGAAAGACCTCGAAGTGGGTGATCCACTCGGGTTGAACGCCTTTACAGCCGGTGATAGGTATGCCGCGTTGCTCCAGGTCAACCGTTTGTTGGACTTCTTCTTCTGCTTCCTGTTCTGATGGTCCTGTTTCCTCCTCGCCAAACAAGGTACATGCCAGGGTTACAGTTAAGAGCAAGGCAATTACGAAAATTATTTTTATGATGGTGGATTTTTTGGGCATTACGATCTCCTTCGATTAACTTCGACGTCGAGAAAGGTTTTTGGAAAGGACTCCGAAATCCCTTTTTAAGGATTATTCTATTTCTGGGTTAATCCGACCAGGTATTCATTGATTAACTTAATAAACCAGTTTGCTACTGACTTAAATTCCTCAAATTCCTCTTCTGTTACATATAAATCCCCCTCTATTTTTGGATGTGTAATTCGATTCCTGATCCTGATTGCATGATTGAATTTTTCCCATTCTAAACCATGAGGGTCGATCTTTTTCGTGATAATGTTTCTTTTTCTCAGGCAGCGGTTGATTAACATAATCCCTTTGCTGATGTTGTAATAATAATCCTTAAGCACAACCTTACCCGCACCACTAATTTTGTAAGTCTCTCCTTTCAGTGCTGAAATTTCATAATGGGATAATCCTATTTCTTCTCCCTTATAACAAGGTTCGATCGTGATCTGCCTGAGAATGTGGATGATGCCTTCAAATAAGGAAAAAATTGTTCGAATATAAGTCCTTCTCCAAAATTGCTCGTTTCCTTGATCCTCTTTTATCTTGTCCATGCATATTTTAATGTCATTGATAGCAATTTCTATGATTTGGGTAATGATATTTGCTTTTTCATTGAATTCTAGCGATCTATGTCTGGTATCCATCTGCTCTTCGCCTTTCTTTCTCTCACATCACCAACCAAACCCGCTGTATTTCACCATTCTCCATCGCTTATCCACACCCAGATCCCGCTCAAATCGCCCTCCTCGGCGGTACCCCCATTCAGGCGTTCGTGCCCCCGTCTGTTTTTCCGGTTATTTTTTCATCAGCATGTTTCAATGAAGCGATCAGGTAGATCAGGAAGCGTGTTGGATCGTTCTCAGCTTCATCCAGGGATAGCCATGACGTCAGGGTTGTTCGAAGGGATTGGGTGTCAGGATGCTCCAGTTTGGCAAGAGACGTTTGATCATCCTTCCCAGGTTTCCTGCTAGGATGATTTTGGGAAAGCCAATCCGAGATAAGTGTGGTTTTGCCATACCCAGCCGGTGCTGAAACCAGGGTGAGTTTACGAAGAAAGCCACCAGACTGATATAAACCGCTATCAAGCTGTTTGATGAGTCGTCCTTGATTGACCAAATTTTGTCGCGGGGTGGGGCAGTAGAATTTTGTGGTTAGCAGGTTAGTGGACATCGAGGCTCCAATTGCTGGACTTTAGAAGTAGTGGAAATTAAAGTTTTAAATGGATTGGTTACTGCCATTAATTATTATACATGATCAATTTATCCTAAAGCGAGGTGTTGATTGGATGTCTAATTGTTTTTATCTTTTTACTGTTCGGAATGTGTGTTATGAAGTCGTTGGTGGATGAGGGTGAGGCTGAACGGAAAACCACCGTTTAGCTTGGCAGAACGGGATAGACCACCCATTCTACAGTTTACTTCGAAAATGGAAAAACGTCATTCTGCATGAGAATGGGAGGGTTGAAATTATGATGGAGAATGGCTAAATTGTGGAATAATTGATTAATCAATTTTGTCAATTTTAAGGGATTTTTTCCAGAGTGGGAGATGGGAAAATTGACTTTTAATATGCGGCAGAAAACCGGGGATTTTAACAAAAAAAACCACCTGGTGAAGGTGGGGAAGTGAACGAGAAGGTGTCGGGTTATGAAGGAATTAATTCGCTGAAAATTAGATTCTGGGTTGATTTGTGAAATGTTTTTTTAAAGGAGGGTGTAGGGAGGGTTTGCCAGGAAAGTTGGCGGGGGTGAGGGATGGTTGAATGGCTTTGCTTCGCACAGCTTGGCAGTCTGGGATAGACCACCCATTCTGCAGGTACCTTCGAAAATGAGGGATTACAATTCTGCGGGGACATTCAAATTGGAAGGCGGGTAGATCACCAAAATGCAGGTTATGGTGACCAGGGTGTGGTGAAATTTGCGGCTGCAGAGGGCGGACCGGGGAGCATGGTTGCCTGTGACAGCGGCTAACGATGGATGACAATCTATCCTGAGGTTGATTTCGGAATTTTGACCGGATGAGGGATTGACAAAGAATGAGCAGGCGATTCATTCGCGCGGCAATAGCGTTCGTTATGATCGTGGGTGGGGAGGGGAGGGGAGGTGACCAAAGGAGCAGGAGGACGACGAACGTACCAAAACCATACGGTTGGGAAGTTAATGGGATAATGCTCAACAAGCTGAAAACGATTGAGTAGGAGAGAATCATGGTGGGAGTATAGCGTATTCGAGCGGTAATGGTGGGATAAACAGGAGAAATCAACCGAAACTCAACCCGGCTACCACCATTGACCGATGGCCGAATGGAAATTCGCCATTCTGTAGGAGATGCTGCATGAGATGCTGTAAATGGCAGATGGCTGAATGGAAGAACACCGTTCAGGGCTGAATAAAATACGTTCAGCTTGGCAGAATGGAAGAACGCCATTCTGCAGGAGTTGTCGTTAGTGGGTGAGTGACTGAATGGCTGAATGGCTGAGAGAACCAGCCATTCTGTATGAGGAATGGAGGGGTATGAAAGGTTAGGTTTCGCACAGCTTGGCCGAATGGAAAAAATCACCATTTAGTATGGCAGGTTTTTGATCAGGTAACCTTTCAAAGGGTCTAGAGAAAAAAGTGCTGATGTAATCAAAAGTGAATCAAGCAAGGTATTGGTTTAGCCTCGTCGATGAAGCGTTGTGAACCCTGCGATAGGGCTATCTTCTTCCTAAACCTGCCCATGCAAAAAATCGCGCAATCCTGGTGAGAAGTACTGAATTGCTCGAATGAATAACCAGATCCGTTGATCGTTTCCTATCGAATCTATTGTTTTTTCACTTGTGAATAATGATCAGAGAGAGTACTGGTAGAATTGCCAATTGATTGACATTATTTTTTTGGAAAGACTCAAAAAAATTCTGGGAACTGGAGATGTGTTACCCGGGCGCCAGATTCTAAAAGTCGATATCGAAGCGAGTTTCGATATTCTGTCCTCGATGGGGATGCATAACCTGGGTGACCCTATTGATGCCTTGAGCACAAAGCAAAAGGTGGAAAAATTCTCTCAGCAGGCTGATCAAGCGCTAGGGCTGGAGCCAGGAGAGCGGATCACCAAGATAATCATGAATACACCACAGGGGCATGATGGGCGTTGACTCTCGGTCACGGGAGAAACAGGCAGGTTGCTGTTTTATGATGATGGGATTATCCAATCCATCATAGTGGACGGAATAACGGTCAAGAAAGTGGGTTCAGAAGACAATCAACTCCCAGACTCAAAGGCTGAAGCCCAATGGCACCATAACTCAAAAAACCATCATTTCCTGCTGGTGCTCCCTTTCGATCAGAATGCTAAGAAACAACTCTCCTTTGCGCTCCAAACCTAACGCTGGCGAGCCTTTACAACTGGAGCTAGCCCACATTCGCAATCCAATATTCATAGGGTAGGAATCCCTTCCTGGCGATGCTGAACATGCTTTCAGATTATCCCCCATGACAGAAGACCTAAAACCTTCACACCCCCACTACCCTATGGCTGAGTAGAACCAGTAATCCTAAAGAAATCTATTAAATATTATGAAACCTAAAATGGGAAACCACGTATATATGATTATCAAACCGTTTATAAATTACTAAACCAAGGAGATTTACAATGAATCTACAAGTCAAAAAAACCAGGAAACAGGTTGGCTTCTTAATATTGACTGCGTTCACGCTTACCCTTTTGCTCAGCCTGTCCATAACACCAGCTGCCTATGCCGGTGAATTTATCGAAGGTGGACCGGATGCCGTCCTGGAGAAAGATCAGGTCATCCAAGATGATTTATTCATCGCCGGAAATGATGTCTCGGTTGCTGGGGTTGTTGAGGGAGACCTTTTCGCTGTCGGAGAAAATGTGGACATCTCTGGCACCGTGAATGGCAATGTTTTCATAGCGGGTCAAACCGTAACAGTCAGCGGAAAGATAGATGGCGCTTTGATGATTGGCGGTTTTGATCTGATCCTTGAAGACGG
>CAZTJD010000101.1:0-5243 GCA_964613985.1 uncultured Anaerolineales bacterium | reverse complement strand
TATATTTCGGGGGCTTCAGCTTCCAGACCATGGCAGATAGTCTCGTCAACCGCAGCATCTATGGTGGGGGCTACCAGATGATTTTAGGTGGTACAGTGGGTCGGGATATCACAGCTGGACTCGCTGCCCTCGAAATATCTGGTCCAGTAGGAGGGGACGTTTCAGCTGAAATCGGAGAAACAACCGACAATTCCTTTACTCCCTTCACCTTCTGGTCACCAGGTATGCCCTCCATTAATGTCCTTGATCCTGGATACACGGTGGATGAAGACCAGATTGAAGGGGAGGTGAACCTAAAAGAGGTCCCGGTCGATACGGAACTGGAAACAAATATCAGAGTCGATCCAGGATTCTTTATTTTTCAGAGTGTTCGCCGTCGGGTGGGAGAATTTATCGCCTTGTTACTCGTGGGAGCGCTTGCCATCTGGTTGGCGAGAGGAAGCCTGTTGAAGGCTGTCTCTGAGGTGAAGAACAACGCCGGGATGGACACCATCTGGGGAATCCTGGTCTATGTTCTTTACATCCCGGTTGTGTTTCTGCTCTTCTTCGTATTGTTGATAATCACGATCCTGATCAGCCTGGTCACCCTGGGCAACCTTGCAGGTGAAATGATTACGATCAGCAGCATTTCATTCTTCGGCTTGCTGACTCTCTTTGGAATGCTAACAAGTTTGGCGACCAAGGTAGTCCTGGGAACACTGGCAGGTCGTTGGATCCTCGAAAAGACCACTAAACTCAACTTTGGGAATTTCTGGCACTATGTCGGGGCGCTGGCGATCGGGGTCTTTATCTACGAGGTTCTTCGTGCGATCCCGTTCTTTGGCTGGTTGCTGATGGTGGTGGTTGTGGTCATCGGAACAGGAGCGATCTTTGTATTGATCAAGAACTCATTAAAGAAGAATGTTTCCACTCCTTCTGAAGACATTGAAGCTACACCAACATAGGCTTTCTAGAACCAAACCTATTAAGAAGAGACGCAAGTCGTTGCGTCTCTTCTTTTATGACAAGCATTACAGCTCATAGAGATTGGTGCAATCTTGAAAATTGAAGCAGTCATGAAAAACTTAATTATTATCCCCCAAAATACCTTGATCTCCTGACACCTTTTGAGGTATTCTTTAAGCACCTTGTAGCCAGAAGGTTCGAGGATCTAAACGTCTTATGATTCGTGACAGCGAATTCCAAGAAAAGTCTTCAGTATTCCGAGGTGAGGATAGATATCTCAGAGAAGCGGATTAAACGGATGAAAATCAGAAAGTTATTTATTGGAATATTCCTGGGTGTGGTTTTGGTCCTGATGCTGGCACTGCTGCTGGACCACCATCCGCAGGTTTTTTCTCCGGCTTCTGCTCCCCTAGAGGTTATCCCGGACTGGATCGCCAATGGGGAGGAACAGGACAATCATTTTGGCTACTCGGTAACAAAAGCGGGTGACGTAAATGGGGATGGCTATTCTGATATTGTAATCGGCGCTGATCGTTACAAACAATTCACAGGAAGGGTTTACGTCTACCTGGGTAGCTCCGAAGGGCTGAGTGCTACTCCCGCCTTTACCGCCACCGGTGAAGGCGTCAACAACCACTTTGGTTATGCGGTTGATTCGGCTGGAGATGTGAACGGAGATGGTTACGATGACATCATTGTGGATGCTTACCACAATAATGGATTCACAGGTCGAGTCTATGTGTACGCCGGAGGTCCAAAAGGACTGAGTGCCAATCCAATCTTTACTGCCACCGGTGAGGGACGGAACACCTACTTTGGTCGCTCAGTTGGAGCAGCAGGTGACGTAAACGGAGATGGTTACGATGATGTCATTGTAGGTGCCCAGGGGTACGGAAATTGGGCAGGAAAAATCTACGTCTTCGCAGGTTGCCCTGCGGGGTTGGATGCCACCCCAATCTTCACCGCCACAGGAGAAAGCTCATCCGACTCTTTCGGTCGTTCGATAGGAACAGTTGGGGATCTAAATGGAGACGGCTATGCTGATGTTGTGATAGGAGCACCCAGTTATGCTGACTTTACAGGTCGCATTTACATTTACACCGGAAGTACTGACGGCTTAAGCAACCATCTCACTCTCACGATCACCGGCGAAGAGGTCAAAGACCAGTTTGGTTACTCGGTGGGGACGGCTGGAGACGTAAACAAGGACGGCTACGATGACCTCATCATAGGGGCTGATGGTTACGGCAACAATAGTGGTCGAATCTACGTTTACACCGGGAGTATCAATGGTCTAAATTCCACTCCTATCTTCACTATCACCGGTGAAGCGGAGAATAACCACTTTGGCTATGCGGTGAGTACCTCAGGAGATATGAATGGAGATGGCAATGCGGACATCATCGTCGGAGCTTACCAGTATAACGGCTCGACAGGTCGGGTCTATGCCTATCCTGGGACCACCAGCGGATTGGGGAGTAGCCCAATCCTCATCGCCACAGGTGAAGACCCAGCCAGTTCTTTTGGTCGCTCGGTCGGCACGGCAGGTGATGTGAATGGGGATGGCTACGACGACATTATCGTTGGCGCCCTGGCGTACAACCATTGGACAGGAAGGGTTTACGTCTACTTCGGCAAAATAGACCACACGTTATGGCAGTTAAATATCCAGGGACTATTCTCCAGATGATCCCAAATACGAAAAAGAAGTATTAACAAACATCCCCAGGGTGTAATTCTGTTCGATTTTATGGTAATAGATAAGATAGATGGAGATTCCAAAGATTGGCGCAGGTAATGATCATTAAACGATAGAAAATTTTTCCTTCCCAATTAAAAGGTTGCGAGTTCGAATCTTCCTAGGGGCAATCGCCATCAAAGATTCCATTCCGAAATCGGAGTGGATTTTTTGATTCTTTTTCTTTTTGCCAGCCCTTCAAGTCTTTTCGATGTATTTCACATCATCAATACCGGCGAAATCTGAATCTTGGGTCCAAAGCGTAGCTTCATAGGCACGAGCTATTGCTAGGATGATACTATCAGCCATTGCCATTTTTAATTCCGTTGAGATTTTTGCAGCTTGCAAGGCAATTGATGCAGTCAACTCGGCAACTTGTCCATGATGCATATCCCCGATGTGGACCAGTGCGGTGTTTTCACCGCGCTGTACCATTATATGCTTGAACACTTCATACAGACAGATCACTGGGACGATTAGTCGACCTGTGTCTTCAATAATCGGAGCAAAAAATGAGGCATTTTCATCATCCGCAAAATACTCTAGCCAGCCCGATGAATCCACGATATTCATAGGTCACGATCTTCCTTTTCGCGTCGTGGATCGGTATCAATGCCCGGTAATGAGCCACGCGCCTCTTCGATTGGGCGAACGGGGATCATCACAATGTGGTTGCTATATTCGATCACCTGCATCTTTTGTCCCGGTCGGATATTGAGCGCTCGGCGTACCTTTTGTGGTATTACAACCTGATACTTGGTCGAAACAATCACTGAATTCATACGAAACTCCTATCGAATCCAAATTCGTATTACGATTATACTATTATTCTATCATATCTACTAATACCATTACTTTGAATCAATAGGTTATTTGCAGCTCTTTTACAAAAAAATCTCCCTGAAGGGAAGAGTGTCTTATGGGTAAAGCCATCTTTACTTGACCAATTTTGCTGGCGATATTATCATTCTAAAGCGCACTCCTGATGTAAATTAACCCCAAAAAAGTTAGAGATAGATCATCGTAGGGGCAGTCGCAAGGCTTCGCCCTGCTTACAGCAGAATGGAGCTTAGCAGCGCTGTTCTGCATTATTGTGAATGTTTTCTCTGCGAGTTTGGAATGTTTTGTATACAAAGTGAGAGGATTGATCGCTACCAAAGAGGTCGCCTGTGTATGCTAAAGCAGCCAGCAGGGCAAATGGGAAGATTGGTTGCATTTCTTCCTTACGGGTGTCAGCATTCAATCCCAGGATGCTGAGGTTGTTCAAGAATAAATGCTGTTGAAGGTAAAACCTATGAATAAGGATGGTAACAAATGATTCCCAGGATGAGTTTTGGACGCACGGGACATCAAAGCACGCGCCTTATTTTCGGGGCGTATGCGCTGAGTGAGGCAACCCAGGCTGAGGCTGACAGTGTCCTTGGATTGTTGCTGGAATACGGCGTCAACCACATTGACACCGCACGTATGTATGGGAATGCCGAAAAACGGATCGGGCTGTGGATGGAAAAGCACCGCGGTAAATTTTTCCTGGCGACGAAAAGAACGCAATGATGGAAGCGCTTGACATACAGCCTGTTTTTTCGTATTGAAAAAGTGAGACTCGAAACCCCCTTGCCACAAACTCAGTATATGGTCTAACTAGAAGCTTCTCGTCACAATCACCGAGATGAGGGTTAACAAGATCTCACTCAATAGACCCAGTATAACCAAATTTATTGAGCTACTTGTATTAATAATGAAGTTCACCAGATCGTCGCTACGGCATTGTTTTCGTGTATCACAACAGTGCGACTTCTTTTTATGGCGTTAGAGGCTTCCGCGGCTCACTAAGGGTCTAAATTTTCCACAGACAGCGAAGGGGAGTGTGCCAGCAGCCATCTTGATTGTCAGGTTATATGGACGGGGGTGTTGTCGTTTTCAGGTGTTTCTGGCCCGAACGAGAACCGGGTGTCATCGCGATGGGCAATGCGCACATAAATAAAACCAGGAATGGATGAAAATCAACCTCATGAACTGTGATTGTCCCCGGTGAAAGGTCATTTGCCCACTTGAAAAAGGTGCGTTCATCACTGGCGTAATGCACTGCGGTACTGGTGCCGGGTTTTCTGCGCCGCCAGTATTTCTCAAAGTCTTGAATATGCTCTTGTGGAAACATAAAATCACCTACGGAAGCTGTAGCTTTAGTGTAGTGCAACTGCGTTGTTGGTGATTTTTCTCTGCTCGTTTAGGGTCTACTTAATGTAATAGGGATTATGTTGAGTAGATTTTAGATAGCTCTCAATTGAAGCCTAATTTACCCATCTCGCCTAACGGTTACTTCACCGGCGGGACGGACTGACTTAAGAAAACTATTGAAGCTGAACCATTTTATGCTTTTCAAGCCGCGTACCCTCGAAGAGATCAACCTTATCCGGTGCTAGCCTGTGTTAGGCCTCGTTGCTTATTGAGACCTTCCCATTCCTGATTCGGGCATCAGGAACTCGCCACAACCAATCCGATTTGAAATCAAGTGGGGTCTCAATGACATCACTCTGCGGTCGGTGGATTACGTTGACGC
>CAZTJD010000100.1:0-15010 GCA_964613985.1 uncultured Anaerolineales bacterium | reverse complement strand
GAATCAAACTAAAAAGACTTTACCCATCTATTTCAGGTTGACTTAGTACTAGATACTCAACAAAAAAACAAACGCCGATTTAAAATAAGTGAACTGTAATAGGTAGGTAAAGTTTTTCCTTGATTTATTCGCGGTAAAATAAGGGCAATCAATTCGCTTGTAATACTTCTTTTGGAGGTTTTTTTGAAAAACACCTTTCGATCTCTTTTTACATTATTCGTAATCAGTGGACTTGTAATTTTCTTCGACCAATGGACTAAAAAGATAGTTCGCACACAACTTCAAGTTGGGGAAACATGGATGCCTTGGGATTGGTTAGCACCATATACCAGGATCGTTTATTGGCACAACTCCGGCGCAGCTTTCGGCTTGGGTCAAAACTTCAGCCTCATATTCACCGTACTGGCTATTGTTGTTGCATTTGCAATCCTTGTATATTACCCCCAGATCCCCACGGAAGATTGGCCTTTGAGAATCGCTTTGGCCTTACAGTTCGGCGGAGCGCTAGGTAATCTAATCGATCGCTTGACGATTGGTCTTGTCACGGACTTCATTTCTGTAGGGAATTTTCCAGTATTCAATATCGCAGATGCATCGATCTCAATCGGAGTCGTAGTGCTGATCGGCGGAATGTGGATCATGGAACGGAAACAAAAATCAATACACAAGGAGTCTGCTGATTCCCCACCTCCCCAGAATGCAACAATTCCAGATGAGGAATTTTAAGTGTCTGAAAGAAAGTTCCTTTTCACTTACGATGAGGAAGCTCCTAACCGCTTAGATTTGTTTCTAGTAAGCCAACTGCCCCAATTTTCTCGTTCACGATTACAAACGTTGATTAAAAACGGATATGTGCTGGTGGAAGACGAAATCCCCCATAAATCAGGATTTTCTCTAGAACGTGGTATGAACATCGAGGTTTTCCTTCCCCAACAAGAAGAACCGAATCTTGTACCGGAATCCATTCCCTTAGATATAGTCTTTGAAAACAAGGATATTATCCTGGTCAATAAACCAGCAGGAATGGTCGTTCATCCATCCACGGGTCATTCGACTGGAACCCTCGTCCATGCTGCGCTGGCTCATGCCCCTGAATTAGAAGGGGTAGGTGGTGTTAAGCGACCCGGAATCATTCACCGACTGGACAGAGATACCTCTGGTCTGATCGTTTTGGCTAAAAATGACCGCGCTCATCAATGGGTGCAAAATCAATTTAGGGACCGACAGGTGGAAAAGACCTATCTAGCCCTTGTCGATGGTACTCCGCCAACACCTGACGGGAAAATTGTTGCTGCTATTGGACGAGACCCAGCTAACCGTAAGAAAATGACTGTGACTCAACCTGGAAAGGGTAGAGAAGCTGTCAGCCGTTATTCAACGATAGAAAATTTTGAACATCATACCTACTTGGAAGTGAACCCTCTAACCGGTAGGACACACCAAATCCGGGTCCACATGAATTTCATAGGTTGTCCTATAACTGGAGATTCCGTTTACGGTCGTAAGAAACCATCCCTTCCTATTAAACGCCATTTTCTCCATGCGTTTCGAATACGGTTTGTAATTCCTGGGGAAGCGATTACGCGAACTTTTGAAGCCGACCTCCCTAAAGAACTCCAACAGGTGTTAATAAGCCTTCGCAAAGGAAATTTATAAATTCCCTGAAATGGAATCCATTCTGATAGAACCTAAAAAATATCCGTCAATTACCAACTTACCAACCCTGTCTATAAATACTAATAAAATAAGGAAACACCATGGAAGCACGAATAGAAATTGTTGACCTTAGGTCAGATACAATAACACAACCTACCCCTAAAATGCGTGAAGCCATGGCAATCGCCGATGTGGGGGACGATGTCTATGGAGAGGATCCTTCAGTCAATAAACTCCAGGAAATGGGGGCTGATATGCTGGGGAAAGAAGCAGGTTTATTTGTCCCTTCTGGGACAATGGGCAACCTGGCGTCAATTCTCGCTCATTGCAATCGTGGCGATGAAATCATCCTCGGAAACCTTGCTCATACATTTTTATATGAAGCCGGCGGCATCGCCGCCTTGGGTGGAGTTCATTCTTATCTTATCCCTAACCTTCCGGATGGACGGTTGAGTTTAACAGATATTCAACAAGCAATCAGACCTAACGATCCTCACATGCCGGTAACCAGGGCTGTTTGCATTGAAAACACACACAATAGATGCGGTGGCGCAGCGCTTACAGTCGAATATACCCAATCCGTTGCCGACCTGGCACATGCGAATGGACTCGTTCTGCATTTGGATGGAGCAAGGATTTTCAATGCTGCCGCAGCACTTAATGTAGACCCAAAAGAATTAACTGCACCTGTTGATTCTGTGACTTTTTGCTTAAGTAAGGGATTGTGTGCACCCGTGGGATCAATCATTTGTGGATCAAAGGATTTTATCAAACGCGCCCACCGAATCCGTAAACAATTAGGAGGCGGGATGCGCCAAGCTGGAATCTTAGCCGCTGCTGGTATTGTCGCTCTGCACGAGATCGTCCCTCATTTAAAAGAAGACCATGAAAGGGCTCGAAAGCTGGCATTAGGATTGGCTGAAATTTCAGGTTTGATCATCAAACCTGAAAAACCAGCAACGAATATGGTCTATTTATGCCTCTCTGACTCTGTCCCCCTCAATGCAGAGCAGGTAACTCGAGCCCTAAAGGATTTTGGTGTTTTGATAGGAGCGGTTGGGCCTCGGCATTTCAGATTAGTTACTCACTACTGGATTGATGACCAGGCAATAGAAATAACAATTCGGACATTCGAGAAGGTTTTATCTGATCTCTCATGATATAATCACTTGACCTTAAAGAATTCATTAGAGAATCGGATATCCTTGGAGTAACCAGAGGAAATATCCATGTATCCATTACAACCATTGAATTCATTACATAAACGGAACACAAATAAATCTATCACAACGTTTGAGATTTTAACGACTGGAAAATTCCATATTCATCTATCCAAATTCTTTGTTTTCCTCTTTTTTCACCGTTATCAACACTTATTAACATTCTAGGAAGAATCTCATGGAAAAATATTTTACATTATCGGAAATTGACACGATCGCCGATGTCATTCGAAACCGGATTACGTGCAAGCCGAAAATTACCATGATTCTTGGCTCAGGTTTGGGCTCTTTGGTTGAAGCGGTAAATAATCCAAATATAATTCCATATAGAGAAATTCCTGATTGGCCAGTATCCACCGTAATAGGTCATGAAGGTAGTCTAGTTGTAGGTGACTTAGAAAACCAAGATGTAATCATCATGCAAGGCAGGGTTCATTATTATGAAGGTTATTCAATGAACCAGGTGACACTCCCAATACGGGTTCTTCGGCGACTTGGCGTAAATGAATTATTCGTAACGAATGCGGCTGGTGCTGTTAATCCAGATTTTGAACCTGGGGATTTAATGCTGATTACAGACCATTTAAACCTCGTAGGAATGGCTGGTCCTAATCCTCTCCGAGGCCCAAACCTTGATGAACTTGGGCCCAGGTTCCCTGACATGAGTCAAGCATATGACCATAAACTTTGTGAATTAACTCGTAAAGTTGCTGAAGAAAATGACCTGATTCTCCATGAAGGTGTTTATGTCAGCCTGGCAGGTCCATCGTTCGAAACACCCGCAGACTTGCGTTTTCTAAGGGCTGTTGGTGTTGATGCAGTTGGAATGTCAACCGTTCCTGAAGTGATCGTAGCTCACCATGCTGGGATGCGAGTACTTGGCATTTCAGGCATTAGCAATAAAGCAAATCTAGACGGTGAAACTAAAACCACCCATCAAGAAGTACTCGAAGCTGGTAAAATCATGGTCCCTAAGTTAAAAATCCTTTTACTAGGACTACTCAAGATACACTGATTGGCATTCTATAATTATTAATTGTGGCACTTATCGGTAGTTGATCTATGGGAGAAATCCTCCGCTTTTTCAAGGAGAATGAGGTATTCATATACCTGGTATTGGGGATTTTTGCGATTTGGCAATTTCGTAAGTTCTTCTTAGCTTGGGGCGAATTACGAAATGCTGCATTTGGTTTAGAACGGCAAAGTGCTCAAAGCCGATTGAATTGGGTAACCACAGTATTAATTTTTATATTGATGCTTGGTATGGTTGAGTTTATGCTTGTTTCCTTTGTTGTGCCAACTGTGCCAGCAGCCTCTCCTTTGGAGACACCCACCCTTGATTTATTAGCATCGCCTACAATTACAATGGAGGCTGATCAGCTGAGCGCTAATTCGACTCCGGTACCGACAGTTGAAATGTTAAATGGGAATTGTGTCCCAGGTCTTGTAGATATTATTTCACCTAAAGAAGGTGATTCAGTCCAAGGTATTGTGGAAATCATCGGTTCTGCTGATATTCCTAATTTTGCATTCTATAAATTTGAAATGGCCGCCATGAACGATACATCCTGGTTGACAATCCAGGCAGGTGAAATAATCACCATAGAGGGTAGATTAGGATACTGGGATACTTCGCTTTTGGATCCGGGGGAATATGCTCTCAGATTGATCGTAGTTGATTATCAGGGACAAACCACAGAGCCCTGTGTGGTACAGGTGCGAGTTGAACCCCCTGTTGAAGAAGATTGATTTTAAAAAGGTGGAGAGACCATGCCTAAGATTGAAATTCGCCCAGCATTAGCTACAGACATCCACACTTTGGTTAATTTAGAACATAATTATTCAAGTGACTATGTCTGGCAGATGGATTACAGACAGGATGATAGCGAAATTAACATCAGCTTTCGAGAGGTCCGTTTACCACGAACCGCTCAGGTGAATTATCCAAAAGATTATAAAAATCTTACAAATACATGGACACAGCAAGATGGTTTATTAGTGGCAGAGATCGAAGATGATATCATAGGATATGTCAGTTTAAACCAGAATAAAACCCTGGGGACTACTTGGGTCAGTGATTTAGCTGTAAGGCGTAGTCACCGGCGACAGGGTATTGGCAGTGCATTAGTCATCGCCAGCCAGGAATGGGCTAAACAAAATGAAAGCAGAAGGTTAATCTTAGAAATGCAGCCCAAAAATTTCCCCGCCATTCAACTAGCAAGGAAGCTGGGGTTTGAACTTTGCGGATATAATGACCATTATTTTCCAAATCATGATATCGCTTTGTTCTTTTCTAAATGGTTGCGGTAGGATCCAATTATGATCTTTCTGCGGCTGATTTTTAGAAAATCCAAGTTCCTTAAGAACCTTTTTATATATACCAATGACAAACCTTATCGGTATATTCATAACAATTAACCAATTACTCACCGCGGGAATAGCAATTACTGCCTTTTCCCTACTCCTCTACGCCCTATCTTTTAATCTGCGCGATCGTGTTGCCCGTTCTTTTGCAATTATCATGATGTGTGTGGTCGTAGTATTTTTAGGGGAAGCAATTGCAAGTGTTTCCGAATCTCCTGAGTCAATAGAGACTTGGTTAAAGTTCCAATGGTCAGGTTTGGTATTTTTACCACCTGCGTATTTACATTTTTCTGATGCATTATTAGCTACAACTGGTAAACCATCTCGTGGACGGCGTCGATTTGTCGTCCAAATTAATTATCTCATTTCCATTATCTTTCTGCTTTCATTGCCCTTATCCCTTCTGGTAGGTCCTCTGGTCAATGATGGTAGGCCATCTCCTCACCTTCAAAGAACTAACCTCACTTGGGTTTTTGCCGCTGTCTACCTCACAGCAATGATTTGGGCTTGGATTAATTTCCAAAGAGCATACCGACGTACGGTCACCAGTGCAAGTCGGCGTCGGATGCTATATTTAATCGTTGGATCGTTAGCTCCTACTTTAGGAGCCTTCCCTTATTTATTATTTGGTTCCAGCATTGTCGCTGATTATGAACTCGGGTTCTGGCTTATCGCTGATCTTATTAATGTTGGAGTCGCGTTTTTACTTGTCCTCATGGCTTACGCAGTAGCATTCTTTGGTGTTCCCTGGCCAGATAGAGTTGTTAAACGCAGGCTCATCAAATGGGTTATGAGAGGACCGGTTACCGCTTCAACTGTCCTAGCTGTCACTACCTTGGTCCGTCGCGCTGGTCAGGCTTTTGGCGAAATATATTCAGCAGCAGTCCCAATTGTAATGGTCGGCACCCTGCTCTTGATGCAATATATAATTACTCTCCTAGCTCCTATCTGGGAGCGCTTATTTTTTTATGGTGGCGATCGCGACAATTTACTACTATTACAAACCATGGAAGAACGGTTGCTGACAACGGGAGATCTAAGACAATTTTTAGAGTCCGTTTTAACCGCTGTTTGCGACCAACTCCAAGTGGGTACGGGATTTGTCGTAGCACTCCAACCCCGTGGATCAGAATTTATAATTAACATCGGAGAACATGTTAAGCTGGAACAACCTGAAATCTCAACGGAATTGCTTAAGGTTGTCCGAGAAAATGGTTTATCAAGTGACAAGCTAGAAGAAACCTTAGAGTTATTTTCATGGGATGATTACTGGGTAGTCCCCTTATTTCAAAGGGATAGCGAAGGAGAGAACCTTTTAGGCTTGCTCGGTGCAATAAAGAATCTCGATGAGGTTTTGAGTGCTGAACAAAGGGAATCCCTGATCACACTGGCAAATAGGGCTACAATCGCCTTGGAAGACCGGGCAACCCAACAGAAAGTTTTTAACTCTTTACAATCTCTGACTCCAGAAGTCGGAATGATTCAAAAATTACGGGCGGCAGCAAGTTTTGATGGTTCGATAATCCTAACAGAAGCTGAAACTCAACTAAAATTAGATCAAAATTCAGATATCAGTAAATGGGTCAAAGATGCCCTGAGTCACTATTGGGGAGGGCCAAAATTATCTAATAGTCCATTACTTCAACTTAAAGTTGTCCAAGAATCTCTTGATCAACATGATGGGATATCTGTTAATGCACTCCGATCAATCCTAAAGGAAGGCATTAGCCGGATACGTCCAGAAGGTGATCGTAGATTTACTGCCGATTGGATCTTATATAATATCCTTGAGATGAAATTCATGGAGGGAAGAAAAGTCCGAGATATTGCCATGCGATTGGCGATGTCTGAAGCTGATTTATACCGTAAGCAACGTGTAGCGATTGATGCTGTCGCAGATGCTATTTTAGATATGGAACAAAAAGCCCGTCAGGAAATTAAGAATTGGATGATTAATTGATTTTATGAAGTTATTTCGATGATCAGATCATGGACGATTTGGGGGTCTCATCGTCCCCGGAGACATCCCCAACTTTAGAGGCACTCCTGTCGTCATCAGCTTCTTTGAATAAAGGAATTTACTAATGGGTCTAAAGAAAGAGCGCGAATTTATCAAAGGTCCTATTCACCCCGACGAATCATGGTGGTCAGTTGTACTCGAAGATGTTGAATCAAGCTACAATCTTAAACCGGTAGATGTTGATGATCATTCTCTAGAGGAAGTCCCTATCGAATCTGGAAACCTTAATCCTTTAGAGATATCATTACAAAATAAGGGTGAAAAAGATGAAATCAATTGGGATAGGGTACAAGAATTATATGATGGAGATGAAATAATTCGATTACCCGTAGCCAGTCATAATCGGGGTGGTTTGCTTGTACAAGGTGATGGGATCCAAGGTTTTGTACCAGCTTCACACATTGTTGAATTATCAAAAAAATCAATAATAAAAAATCGTGAGAAAGCCTTGTCTGATTATGTCGGTCGATCTCTTCATCTTAAAGTTATTGAATGTGATCAGGAACAGGGTAGAATAGTTTTTTCAGAACGTGCAGCTCAAACTGAACCTGGAAAGCGATTGGAATTATTAGGTTCATTAGAAGAGAGGGATAGGATTGAAGGCCGAGTGACTACGATTACGGATTTTGGAGTATTTGTCGATTTAGGAGGAATTGAAGGTCTAATCCATATCTCAGAATTATCATGGGGGAGGGTTTGCCATCCCTGCGAAGTTGTCGCGTTGGGTGAGGTAATTGAAGTATACATTCTCAACATCGACAGGGAACGCTCACGGGTAGCATTGAGCCTGAAACGCCTCCACCCCAATCCCTGGGAAACCGTCAATAATCGCTATCATCTTGGCGCAATTACCAAAGCAGTGATTACGAATATCGTTTCATTTGGGGCGTTTGCCCGATTAGAAGATGGTCTCGATGGGCTAATTCACATTTCAGAATTTGGAGACCATTCAGAAAACAAGGGGATCGATGAAATAGTAGCTGAGGGTCAAGAAGTCGATGTATGTATTAAGCATATCGATCCCACTCAACAACGCTTGGGATTGAGCCTCCATTCTATTAAATAGGCGAATATTTGAAGGCATTCTGGAAGGCAGTCCTCTACATTATAGTTGGCATCTTAGCGGCTGGCATAGTTTGGCTGGCCTGCAGTCTGCCGCGTGGTACATCTATCCAATTGATTCCGCCACCAACACCTGCACCCATCCAGGTACACATCATAGGTGAAATAAAGAGACCGGGAGTGTATGAACTGCCAGTAAATTCAAGAGTGCAAGATGCTATTCGAGAAGCAGGTGGATTGACAGAGACAGCCGATGATCAAGCGATCAACCTTGCTGCTCTTCTTGAGGATGGACAGCAAATCCGAATTCCTCCCAAGGGACTCCCGTTGAGTGCTGACGAATCCTCTAAAGGTACCAATTCTACTTATCGATCTCCTGAATCTGTCGGCTTTTTGATCAACATAAACACCGCAGCCCTGGAACTGCTGGAGACTCTTCCTGGAATTGGCCCAGTAATTGCGAAAGAGATCATAAATTACCGCCAGAATGAGGGGGATTTTAAAGTGATCGAGGAAATCCAAAAGGTTCATGGAATTGGCCCGACAATTTATGAGGATATCAAGGACTTGATCACGGTAGATAATCCTTAATCCTCCCTCCTCGTAAGATTACCTACACAATCAGCTACTGTCTTTTTCCTCTATTGCTAAATCAAGAAACCTTAATTTCCAGTCAAAGGCTGTTATGGAAGGTGCCAGACTGATTGAAAAGGAGCATCTGCCATTTAATAGTATTGATCCTTCAATTGCTTCGTCTCTATAGTTGCTTTCACCAGCATCTCCGCTCTCCCTTGATGATTTTCTCGATCGATGGATCGTTTTCCACTTTTCGCGGAGTATAATTTTTAAAATCAAGTAGTATCATAATTTAACATAATCCTAAAGAGGATTAATAAAGGAAGAAAATTCCAAATGATAATTTCCAAAGCAATCGCTCCTCTCACAGACATCCTTGGAGAGGAAATTGTGGATAACACACTCTCTTCTGGGTTGAAAGGTAGGTTTAAAAACCAACGCGTCCTGGTATTGATTCCCGACCACACCCGTTCGTTACCCCTTTCGATGCTCTTCCATAAATTTGTCTCCTTGTTTACGGACGTAAAACAACTTGATTATTTGGTAGCATTGGGTACACACCCACCACTGAGTGAAAAGAAGCTTTGTGAATTAGTTGGCATCGATCAAAGGAAACGTAATAATGAATACAGGTATATAGGCTTATTAAATCATGCCTGGTCTGATCCGGAATCTTTAAAAACTATCGGAACCATCAGCCGCGAAGAGGTAAAGCAATTGGCAGGGAAATTTTGGCACCCTTCATTGGGGGAGGATGTCCCAGTTCGAATCAACAAAGCTGCTTTACAATACGACCAAATCATCATTATCGGCCCAACCTTTCCCCATGAGGTCGCAGGATTTTCAGGAGGAGCAAAATATTTTTTTCCAGGCATTTCCGGACCTGAGATGATTAATGTCACCCACTGGTTAGGCGCACTCACCGGCATTACCAATACCATCGGAATCCCAGACACTCCTGTACGAAAGATGATCCACGCTGCAGCTGCTAAAATTTCAACCCCAGTGACTCTTGTTGCGCTGGTAGTTGATGGAGATGGTTTGGCAGGGATCATAATTGGAGATATCGTGGATGCCTGGCAGGAGGCCACATCACTCTCAGAGAAACGCCATATCTACTGGTGCTCGCATTCTTTCAAGCAGATTCTATCCTGCCCTTCTCCCAGGTATGATGAACTCTGGACAGCAGCAAAAGCAATGTACAAACTGGAGTCGGTAACCAGCAAAGGTGGTGAAATCATTGTTTATGCCCCGCATCTGGAGGAGGTCAGTCAGGTCCATGGACGTTATATTTATGAAGCTGGCTACCACACCCTCTCTTATTTCCTTGAGAATTGGCTACAATACGAACAGATTCCCTTAGGAGTACTCGCTCACCTCACACACCTGCGTGGTCCAGGGTTGATGGAAAATGGAATCGAAATCCCAGATATACGCGTTACTTTAGCCAGCAGAATATCAAAAGAAGATTGCTCTCGGTTGAATCTAGGCTATCTCGACCCTGGGTATATTGATCCCTCCGATTTCATGAACCGGGAGAAAGAAGGCGTACTCTATGTCCCAAATGCCGGGGAAATCCTCTACAGGCTAAAAACTCCTTCATCCCTTTGAAATGAGCGTAGAGGAGAAAAAGATGGAGACCGTCCCCACTCCCCTCGCCCTTATCCTCATGGGCGTTTCTGGATGCGGAAAAACCTCAGTCGGAGAGAAATTATCTCAATGGTTGGGCTGGCCTTTTTATGATGGCGATGACTACCATCCTTTCGAGAATATCACCAAAATAGCAAAAGGAGTCCCTCTGGACGATCAGGACCGCAAACCCTGGTTAAAAATTTTAAACAAACTTATCCATCATCATTTAATGGAAGGAGATTCTATGCTGTTAGCCTGCTCCGCCCTGAAAAAAGGTTATCGTGACCAGTTAGCCCAAGGCAATCCCAACACCATTTTTGTGTACCTTAAGGGAGACTTTGACTTGATTTTTTCTCGGATGCAAAATCGTCCCGGGCATTATATGAAGGTGAATATGCTTCGCAGCCAGTTTGAAGCTTTGGAAGAACCAGTAGATGCCCTGGTTATTGACATCAACCAAAACCTTGATAGTATTGCGGGTGAAATCATCAGGGATCTTAATATAAAAGCATCACCACCAAAATAAAAGAGTTCAGCTGCATAACACCGGTCACCATTGCTGATAAAATCTATTAATAAAGATAAAGCGCAACTCGTAGATAAATAATTCACAAAATAACACCAGGAGAAGTTGGATATGAATTCAAAAGCCGACATCGGTTTAATTGGGCTTGCTGTAATGGGGCAGAACCTCGTTTTGAATATGGATGATCATGGATTCAAGGTAGCAGTCTATAATCGAACTACAAGTAAAGTGGATGATTTCCTTCATGGAGAAGCCCAGGGAACGAATGTCATCGGGACACACAGCATTGAAGAACTTGTGAAGTCTCTCAAGCCTCCTCGCCGGGTTATGCTGATGATTAAAGCTGGGGTACCAGTAGACGCAATCATTGAATCCTTGCTTCCTCATCTGGAAAAAGGTGACATCATTATCGATGGCGGCAATTCCAATTACCTGGATTCGATCCGGAGAACTCATTATCTGGAATCGAAAGGGCTTCTTTTCATTGGTACAGGTATTTCGGGGGGAGAAGAGGGAGCTCGTTTTGGTCCATCAATGATGCCCGGTGGTTCAGTAGCCGCCTGGCCTCATGTCAAAGAGATCTTCCTATCCATTTCAGCCAAGGTTGAAGATGGTACCCCTTGCTGTGATTGGATCGGATCAGACGGTGCTGGACACTTCGTAAAAATGGTACACAACGGTATCGAATATGGTGATATGCAATTGATTAGTGAAGCCTACCACCTATTGAAAACCATCCTTAAATTCAACTATGATGAAATGCAGCGGATCTTTAATTCCTGGAACGAGGGTGTCCTTGATTCCTATCTGGTAGAAATCACAAGCAATATCATGGCAGTAAAGGATGAGGATGGTGTACCACTGCTTGAAAAGATCCTCGATACCGCTGGCCAGAAAGGTACCGGACGATGGACAGCAATCAATGCCTTGGAATTTGGAATCCCACTTACCCTCATCGCTGAGGCGGTATTAGCCCGTTCTTTAAGTGCTCTAAAGGAAGAGCGTATTCAAGCTTCAAAACTCCTCAGCGGACCTGAACCCACTTTTTCAGGTGACAAAAAAGGTTTTACAGACGATATCCGCCAGGCACTATATGCCGCTAAAATTATCTCCTACACCCAGGGATACATGCTTATGCGAGCTGCCGCCGGGGAATATACTTGGGATTTAAATTACGGCAGGATCGCGTTATTGTGGCGGGAAGGATGCATTATCCGCTCGGTATTTCTTAAAAAAATCAAGGAAGCCTATGACCTAAACTCCAACCTGAACAATTTGCTCCTGGATCCATATTTTAATAAAGAAGTGGTTGAATCTCAAACTTCCTGGCGTCGGGTGGTGGCCAAAGCAGTCGAAAATGGTGTCCCGGTACCAGCGATGTCTAGCGCTTTGGCCTTTTTTGATGGCTACCGATCAGAACATTTGCCAGCGAACCTGATCCAGGCTCAGCGAGATTATTTTGGTGCCCATACTTACGAACGAGTCGATTACCCTCGCAACCAGTTCTTCCATACCAACTGGACTGGAAGCGGCGGGGACGTGAGCTCTACAACTTATAATGCATAATTAGAGGAGGTAAGAATGCTAAAACCTTTTATGCTGGAACCAACTTACCGTGACTATGTTTGGGGGGGAAATCGCCTGCGACCAGAATCTGAGATCACCGCTGAGGCTTGGGTGGTATACGAGCAGGACAAGATCAAATCGGGTCCTTATAAAGGAAAAACCCTCGCCGAGGCTGCTGAAGCGGAGGGGGAATCCCTCCTGGGTTACAGTGCAGTTTCCCAAACGGGTTACCGTTTTCCGCTCTTAATAAAACTCCTCGATAGCGCCAGGTGGATTTCTCTGCAGGTACACCCAAACGATGAACAGGCAAAAAAACTAGAAGGACCAGGTCATTTCGGTAAAACCGAATCATGGTATGTGGTTCAAGCAGACGAAGGGGCTCAACTTCTAAGCGGTATCAAAGAGGGGGTTACGCACGAGCAGATAAAAGAGGCTGTAGGAAAGAAAGATATCCTGGACCTGGTCGTACACCGTAAGGTCCAGTTGGGTGATTATCTTTTCATGAGTCCTGGCACGATCCATGCCCTGGGGCCTGGCTTGCTGATCTACGAAGTTCAACAAACCTCAGACATCACCTACCGCGTATATGACTGGGACCGTCCTAGAAAAAACGGGCGAAAACTTCATATTGAACAGGCGATCGAGGTCTTGGACCCAAGTGCCAGGGGTGAGGTCCACCATAGCAAAACATACAGGAGAGAAGTCCGACAAGATAAACTGATTTCTTGTAAATTTTTCTCGCTTGGTTTGATCAGCGGATCTTCAGGATCCATTTCAATAAATACACACGGTAATTCTTTCTCCGCACTCACTAACCTGGAAGGTTCAATTAAAGTTTATGGTGAAGCATGGTCCCTTGACCTGAATCCTTATCAATCAATCCTGGTCCCAGCTGAATGCGGAGAGTTCTCCATCTCGGCAACCACCCAGGTTCGAGCGCTCAACGCTTTTGTCCCAACCAGTATTGATCATAATAGATGAGAAAGAGACTCTCAAACGTGATAAACTAAAGACCACGCCAAACCACTTTTTATTGGTGTTTACATTGTTAGAAATTGTAACAAATCAAAAAGTAAGGAAACAAAATAGGACGACGCATAAGAGATGCTAATATTTCAACCAGATACCATATAAACTCTACTTCCCGATAGAACTATAAAATGAACTACCCCGCCGCAAGCGGACGGGGTATCACTCCGCTAAAACAACTTAAGCTGCTGCACATGTAACTTAACATATTTTTCTTCTTTACCTTGGTCCTTCACATATTGCTTGATCACATCTTCTGTAGCATGTTGTCCTGCTGCCCCAACATAGTAACCATCTGTCCAAAATTCACCACCCCACAGCTCCTTTTTGACTGATGGCACCCGAGCAAATACTTCTCTTGCCGTGAGACTTTTTATCTTCGTTATGATCTTCGTTGGACTATACGTTGGCACTGATTGCACTAGAAAATGCACATGATCTTTATCGGTTCCTATCTCAAGAAACTACACTTGATATCGATCTGCAATATCTAGACACACATCTTTCAATACCTGATCTACTTGTTCATCTATCACTACCCTTCTGTATTTAGCTGGACACACCAAATGGTAGATCAGGATCGACACATTATGACTTTTTCTGACAAGACGGCTCATGCCGTAATACTATCACGCCGCAGAGCGGCGGGGTATTGAATCCTCTAAGGAATAAAAAAGGAGAAATGGGATGAACATCTTCAACCGGGTAATTAAAGCAGCAATGTTGGATGTCGCGTTTTATAACGAGGTAGAAAGTGATACCAGTTTAAATAACGAGGCTTTACTAGTCGTCATCATTGCCTCGATCGCAAGCGCTATCGGTGGTTTCATCGAAAGGTTATTTGCGGTTGAAATTGGGACTGCTTTGTTAGTATTTTTCATTTTGGCATTATTAGGAGTCGTAAATTATTACTTTTGGGCTTATATCACATACTTCGTAGGGACGAACCTGTTTGAAGGACGGGCAGACACAGGCGAATTGCTACGAGTACTGGGATATGCCAACGGGCCACAAATCCTTTCTATCTTTAGCTTCGTTCCCTGCCTTGGTGCTATGCTCAGCTTTGTTGGAGGAGTTTGGTCACTTATTGCTGGTTTTATCGGCGTTCGTGAATCTTTGGACCTGGGCACGGGGAAAACAATAGTCACTGTTATCGTCGGTTGGATAATCATTTTATTACTCAACATGCTCATAGGTCTCATCTTGGGCCTAGGTTCTTCAGGACTTGGTGTTACATCTTCAATATTGAGCAGATAAGGGATAGAAACAATTTTTTCCAAATCTTTGGAAAATAATTCATTAGTAAAACTAGTACTGAGTCATAGTGAATAAGATGGAATAGAACTTGCATCGATCAGA
>CAZTJD010000099.1:0-15145 GCA_964613985.1 uncultured Anaerolineales bacterium | reverse complement strand
TCATGCTGAATGGAGCAAAGCGGAATGAAGCATCTCTACCTTGGAATTGCTAAAAACTGCCTCTATTAAATCGAATCATTCTAAAACTTCATTCTTGACAAACCACTAGCAGTAGAAAATATCTTTTAGAATTAATCTCTATACCAGTGTGTAGTAGCAAAATTAAGGAGTGTGACGAATGAGTCGAAGAGCAAAAACAAAAGCGGAGCTGTTAGAAAGCATCCATGAGGCGCGCGTCACATTGGAGAAGAAATATGCTTCCCTGACGCCAGAGCAGATGGTCTGGCCAGGTTCGATGGATGATTGGTCGGTTAAGGACATCCTGGCGCACCTCGTCGATTGGGAACAACGGTGCATAAATTGGTACCAGGCTGGCCTCAAGGGAGAGGTGCCCGAAATCCCTGCCCCGGGAATGACCTGGCGAGACCTGCCTAAGATCAACCAGATCGGGTACGAGAACCACAAAGATGAAACCATTGAAGATGTAATGGAACAATACCAGGAATCCCACCAGCAGATATTGGACTTGATCGAAGGGATGGATGTAAAGGAGATCTTCGAAACTGGCTACTACAAGTGGACCGGGAATTCGACCTTGTTGTCTTTTATCAATGCTAACACAGCCAGTCATTATAACTGGGCAACCCGCAATATCCGCACCACCGTCATCCGTAAGGGCTGTTCTTGACCGTTCTTCCAGAAAGTTTACCGAATTTTCTCTTTACAGGTCAAGCGTCTTGCGATGGTTCCATACCTGGAGAAAAGCCGCCAATAACACGCTCATTGCGATCATGGCAGTCGATCCTGGGCCAAGCTATCGACCCCCTTCCTCCTCGGGTTCCTCCTCAACAACGGCTTCTTCTGGAGCTGCGACCTGCTCCTGTTCTGCTTCCTCGACAGGTGCGGCGGGTTCTACCGCTTCCTCTGCTTGTGGTTGGGCAACCTCGGCTTCAGGTTGAGCCGGTGGTGCTCCTCCGAGGACCCGCAGGTTATCGATCCATAAGGTCCCAGCATTGGGTGCATCTGGTGGTGTCTGGAAGCCAAAAATAAAGCCATTGATTTCAGCAGTATTTATCGGGACCCCGCTATATGCTTCCCATTCCGCGCCCACAATTTGCGACCAGGGCAGCTCTATGTGTACCCAGCCTCCAACACTTTCAGGCACAGTCTCGATCGTATAAAGATAGGTTTCATGTGCCGCTGGACTGCCGCCGACAACATTGATGTCAAATAGGAATCCTGCCGCGTTGGCGTGGTAATCGAAGGATACGCCCTGGGTATTGCTGAAGTCAGGTGGCTCTCCATAAAATAGAGAACAGGTAGCCCAGTCGTTGGCAGTGACGCTGAAATCGATCCATAGCGAGCCATTGCCGGATTGGGCGATGCTGCTGTCAACTCCGCAGGAAATGGTGGTCTGGGTACCTTCGGCACCGAACGCTTCCCATCCGTCGGTACTTGGTGGTGGGCCATCTTCGAAATCATCGATCAAGCCACCTTCGGGGAAGGCTCCAGAGGGTGCCTGGGGAAGGACCTCCGCTTCAGGCTGTTCTGGCTGCGGTTCGGATGGCTGTTGTTCCTCGGTTTCAGGGGATTGAACCTGCCCCCCTCCAGCGATCCAGTTGTTGTAGAAGATGTTCAGCATGGGGACGAATTCCGTGGTGGATTTTTGCTGACCAGCAGCGTTGGGATGGTCATCCCCGTTCGAGTCGTAATATTGCGTTCCGTTGCCATTCCCAATGATATATTGAATAGAACCCCCCTGGAAGCGGTGGTGGTTATCTGGATGAGTTAGGACGTTGTGATAATCCCAGACCGCGACGTTGGAGAGAGGGTAATTATTCTCTTCCAGCCAATCCTCAACCAGCCAGCGGCTGAACTCGCGCGCGTTCTCTGCATGGGTGCGGTCGATCAGGGGAGGTGGTGTGATGGCGATGAAAAGTTTATCAGGACGGGTGATGAAATAGGTCAGTAATTGGTTATAGACATATTTGGCATGACCAACGGTAAACCACTCTCCATCCGAAGGAGGATCGCCAGGATTACCCGAAAGATCGGAATTTGGGTAGCAAGATTTGAACATGATGATCTGGCTTTCCCCACCGGGATTTGAGATCGGCCTGGTATAGTCTGAATTCTGCCCGTTTTCATTGTAGAGAGCTGATAAATAACGGCCTGAATTTGGCCCAATAAACCAATCTAACCAGTCTGGGATGTCAGTCAAATCCCCAATCGAGTCTGGACCCCAACCATAGTAGGTGTCACTGACGAAGTAATTATTCCTTCCCAGTTCAACGCCGAGATTGCCAACCCCATTTGTTAACCAGTCCTGACCACAAGAATGGTGGATGAAGATCAATTTGACGGGCTGGTCGGGCGGTTGGGGGTTAAGACTTTGTGCTTGCGTCAAAGTAGAAGAGCTGAAAAGGATTGAAAGGCAAAATAAGAATATCGCGCCAGACAAACAATAAGGGAATGCTCGATGATTTTTCATTTTATCTATCCTTTCATTATTCTATTGATCCTGGTTGATGGGAGGTAAAGGGATGCCTTTGAGAAATGCATCATTCTTTTCATTCTGACCACATGATGGAATTCGGGATGTTTCTGGTCAGTTCTCTTGGAACCTCGATCATTTTCGATGTTCACCGCAGGTAAACTTAATATAATACTATACATGATCTTTACGCCAAATGCAATAGGGAACACAGATATATGGAAACCTGGCCGTCTCTATGCGTTGCCTGGATCCCAACTTTCTGGATTTTACAAGCCTATCCTTTACATTCCTTCCTTAACGATTCTCCTTATTTTGAGGTGAATACCGTGATGCAGTTAGCGGGTTGTTGTTCCAGGTGTTAGAATAGGATAAAATTACCAAACATGAAATGACTATGGTTGGCTTTTATCCTATAAGCTCTTTACCGCCCCGAAATTAAGCTCGTATGCTTTACGTATTAAGGAGGAGAAGTGGAGAATATTCGAGGAAATAAAAAATCGGGTCAAGGCATCTCCTTTCAACCCAGCAACTGGAAAGCACTGTTTCTTGCTGGGCTTCCGCATTTTTTGGTCGGGCTATTATTCGCTACGGAGAAATTAGGGCTATTTTATTTTTCTCTAGCCTCACTCGTCCTCCAGGTAGTGATTGGGATCGGCCTGTGCAGCCTGGTGATTGGGATGTTGTGGTTCGCCTGGAGGGATGGTTGGCCTTTGTGGAGTGCCAGCTGGTACATGTACGGCGTATGGGCTGCTGTGGTGGTCATGGGCTTGTTGATTGATGCCCTTCCCCTGGAAGACGCCTGGCGGTATACGAACGCCCTATTTTTTGGCTGGATTGTATTCTGCTCGATCGGTTATCTTTGGCTGCTGGTGAAGGCGAAGATGCATGCCTTATTGGCGGTCCTCTTCCTATTCCCATTCTTAAGTATCATCTTGTTGGAATTCATCCCCAACCCGGTTGAGGGTGTTTTAGCAATAAGTTTGGGCATGCTGGCAGCTCTGGTTGCCGCGATGATTTTGTGGTTTGGAGATTTTCGGTCCGCATTTATTCTTGTTTTGGGATTTAACATCCTCGTCGGATTTGGCATTGCCTATATTAGCGAGTATAAGATGCTGGACTTACCTCAAGGAATACCTGCTCATATCCCCACCATTAGTAATTACTTACAAAAATTTGCCATTTTTACCATTCCAAGTTTGACTCTCATCTTGTTGCCCTTCATCATCCAGAGTCTTTGGAACTTTTGGAAGCAGAAACGTGAAGGATGATTAACCCCTATCGCCGAGAGGATCACCGCAGCTTCTGCACCAATCACAAGACCAGACTTCCGAAATCTCATTCAGGGATGGACATGGATGCCTGTCATGGTAAAGATTTCGGAAGTCTGCCAGGAATTGAGAATACTATGTTTGACTGCACGCCCAAAGCGCTGGGATGGGAAAAGGTTCGTTTCTTGGTACATGGTAGAATAAATTGTAGGTCTTATGGTTCTGGTGTGACGTTCCAAAGCTGGTCCTGGAAGTAAATCCCCAACAGGCACCAACGACCCTAAAAAGACTGCAAAACTTGAAGTCTGCTGAAATACAATATTGCGAGCCTACTGAAAAAAACCGATGAAATCAAAAGTGGAAATACAGACTAAAAACCGGGTTTTTCTCGCTTTTAAATCCTTATTTGGCAATCCTTTCATCGAAGAGTGGTAGAGTTTTCTACCTTATTCGAAAAAACCCGGTTTTTGCACTCAAGGAAAAATATTAAAAGGGCAAACCTCATGAATGAAAAAAGATTTTCTCCGGCGACGCGCAGGGAGGCATTTCTAGGATTGCTGCCTTTCCTGGCTTTTGGGATTGCAATTGTGATCCAATTAAGCGACCACCTTTACAATATTCGCGGTCACGACTTTGAAATTGGGGTGTATGCCCTGATCCTGGTAGGAATGCTTGCAGGCTGGATTCGTGGTTTCCCCTTGTGGAGCTACAGCTACCTGGCATGGTCGCTGATCCTGGCATGGTCGAACAGTGATATCAAGGTTTATGGTAAACATTGGGGTTACCAGGCTTGGATCCCTCTGGGTGTGGTTGTTCTGCTTGCTTTGTTATGGACACGGTCTCTCCAACCTGTAATCCAGTTTTTCCGGGATATCTGGGATGATTGGTACCGCCTGACCCTGGTCATGTTCTCCCTGGGTGCCTGGGCCTGGGCATACATGGTTTATGACGAGAATCACCATCCTTATTTAACCCTATTTATCCTGGCTTCGGCACTGGCAGCCGCGATCGGGGTGTGGTTCTTTTTACGCAGTACCGGGTTGAAGGGCAGGCTGTTCCCCCTGGTGGGGAGTTATGTCAGCATGGCGATTATCAGTGGTATCTGCTATTCCACCTGGGACAGGCATGCTTATTACGGTATCCCTAAAGTGGAAGTGCCCTGGTACCAGGCTCTCAGGACCTCTCTGCTACCATTCTCCTTTTGGTTCCTGGTTATATTCTGGCCTATTTTGCTCTCGCTTATCCGATCAGCTTTGAATCGTAAACAAGTGTGATGCAGAGGGATTTATGATTGAAACTTCAAAAGAAATCACACCAGTGCCTTTGAAAATATGGGCAACGCCACTCGTAAGCATGAGCATTTTATGGCTGTTATCCTTTGCGATCATGAAAGAAGGCTTTCCTTCCCTTCCCATCCCAACAGGTCTGGCGTTTTCTTCCTTTTTCGTCGCCATCCTGATCAGTCTCATTGCATTATGGAAAAGCTGGGCACCAGTCGAAATGCTGGCATTCAGTTTTTTCCCACTCCTGTTGCTGCCGGTATTCGATGAAATTACTACCGCTTATAAGACCTCCTTTATCATCCTCTGTGCCATGATCATGACGATAGGTCTGGTTCTTTACCAGCGCCTGGCTTTGCCCAGGCTGGTAGGAGGGATCATCCTGCTGGGTATCGTAATTTTAACCTGGCTCCTGGCTCACCATGCCGCAGCTAACTTCTGGCATATGTCGAGTGAATTAGGGGTTCACGAGTGTTTTTTGGATGCGGTAGGCTGTCCTCAATTGACTGGTGAAGAAACCCCCTGGTGGGTGCTTTTTTTCTGGTATTAACCCGTAGCGGTTATCCATCCAGTACTCTGTCCAGGATGAAGATTTAGAATGTTTCGATTAATGGAGAGCGGCAGTTTTTGCAGTTCCAAGGTAGAGATGCTTCATTCCGCTTTGCTCCATTCAGCATGACAATCAAAAGAATGAAGATGGACAGACTACTAGTGACTTATTCTCAATCGAACGACAGCTTTCCCCGGAACAGGTGTAGAGTTCACCTAGCTTGGCAGAGAGCGTTTCCAGCAACTTTGGGTTGGCGACTTTGGCGATATTCTCGAGGGGTAGGGATCTTTTTCCAGGTCGTAAAGTTCCATCTCACCAGTTGGATAGTCCCCGCAGAGGAATTTGAGAGCGTGTAGCGCCTGTCAGGGAAATATTCCAATTAAACGGGTCAGGCCAGTTACTGTATTGGTCCCGTAATGGGATTCAGGATCGTTATATCCTGGAAGATCGATCTGACCCTGATGCTGCTAAAGAGATCTCGATGGTTCTTCCACAAAATGAAAACCGCCCGTGTTTGGAAAACACGGGCGGTTATGGGAAAGGCGATGCAGGCAACCCATCTTATCTATGGATTGGAGGACAGTACCAGGGGCAGGAAAACAATATAGGAATCAAGATAGGCCTGACCGCTGATCGTCACCGTAAGCGGATTCTGCCTGTATCCCAGGTAGGTTGCCCCGACCGGCCCCAGGCTCGGGTCGAGGATGATCTGCTGCATATCGATGCTTACATACCCCGATAAATGCCCCGCCGGGTTATAGACATAAACCCCTGAATCACCAAAGGATTGGCCATCCCCGGTGTCGTTTGGGACACCACCCGAGTCGTCTACGTAGTAGTTTTCAAGGGTGCCGTTCTCGACATACATATCTCTCAGCTGTACCATACTCCCGTAACTCCCACTGATCTGGGTCCAATCCACCGGATTCGTGCCGATTTGAGGGTCATCGTTTCCGTCGACCGGAACCCCGATAAGGTAATCGCTGTCGTAGTAGGTCGCCGGCGAAAAACCAGTCGCTAGGGTGTCAGAGAGGTCGATGGTGAAGCGAATCCAATCGAAATACAATCCAAATTGGCATTGGTCTGGGTATATAACGGTTACGTTAAGACCGGTTTTAATTTGGAAATAAGATTGGTATGCCCATAAGCCTCCTCCTGCCGTGCCTCCCCCAACCCGGACGGCGCCATCAACCGTGGGCGCCAGGCTCATCCCTTGAGTGGCCAGCATTTCTTCTGTAATCGGTTCATCTATTCCACCGCCACTAGGGGTCCTTTGGCAGAAGACGGAACCGGCGAGTTTACTGCGATCGAGGATATCCATGTCATAGCCATTCAAGGTAAGGTAGTCCACCCCTACGAAACCAGTAATTGGGACGCCCAGTTCAAATACGCTGCTTTGGATCCGGTTCTCAGTTGCGTTCCAATCCACATAATCACCATAGGTGGCAGGCAATGTAGACGAATACAGGTAAACGTAGCTGATCTCGGACGGGTTCAAGGGATTGATGACTTTAATCTCATAACGGGGGGTATTCTTCGAACCCTCGTCGGGGATCCATTTCGTGGGTAGAGCAGGCCCGCCCCCATCTTTTGCCATAAAAACGATCTCATCATTTCCATCCAGGATCCCATTTTCTCTTGTATAGACACCACTTGCAGTGACTTCATCCACCTGGACCGGGACCTGGCTCCAGGCACCTCCGACAAATGCATAAGCAAAGATATGGGTGATGTCCGCGCCATCATAGCCTGGCACCTGCGTCCCTGTCAGAACCACCGGTTCGTGGGTTCTGGTCCAGACGGTGGTGGCTTTGTTTTGGGCACCCAAGACTTTATTACCAGTAAAAAGCAGCAGAGAAGCAAAGATAACCGGAATAACAAATAGAAGATATCGCTTCTTGTGAATTTTGTTGATTGAAGGCATAGCTGTTTTTTGCTCCTATAAAATATTAAAGGTTTTTCCGTGGTTTACGAAAGATGATTATACCCTCATATCTTATTATCAGGCAATTAAAAGCCTGGAGGGCGCTCGAAGGGATTGGCTGCGGTTACCGTAAAAATTATTCCGGGAAAATTGTTCCTTGATCATCCTGTCTGAGGATAAAAAAAGTTTCTAAAAAACGGTCTCAAGGGAGGTACGCAACGTGGATATTCGCGGGTTTTCACCCGGTGATTTTATGGCTGTTTCGGCTTACCTTCTTCCATATGCACGCGATCAGGGGTTGTTTGAAAGGACCAGGGGGATATAAACGGGATAGACCTCCTCATACCACTGTTCATCGACCGTTATGACCAGGGGATTTTCTTTATAGGCCAGGTAAGTTTCTCCCACAGGTCCCAGGCCTGGATCGAGAAATATCTCCTGTAATTCAACAAGGACGGTTCCCGATGGGTTATCGATAAATATACCCGAATCACCATAGGAGTAATGATCACCAGTATCCCCATCATCATAAGTGGCATTGTCCAGATAATAATTCTGGATATCCCCGCTGGTGACGGTGAAATCCCTCAACTGGACCATGCTCCCATAGCTACCGCTGACCTGCGTCCACGAAACCGGATCGGTGCCAACCTCCGGGTCGTGGGTACCATCAATCGTAACTCCGGCGGTGTATTGATTGTCATAATAGGTTGCCATCCCAAACCCCGTATCGCCAGGGTTAAGCAGGTCGAAAGAAAATCTAGCCCAATTGATACTGATCCCACCTGTGCAGAGATCCAGGCTGATCGTGGATAAATCTAAAGCTATTTGTGCCTGAAAAAAGTTTTCATAAGCCCAAATGCGTAGACCAGACTCCCCTACACCCACCCTTACAGGATAACTGGGTCGTGTTCCCGGCTCCAGGCAGAGACTTCGTTCTTTTGATCTCCCAGGACGGCTTTACCACTGAAGAGCAGTAAGAGCGAACAAATGAAGGTAACAGAAATCAATAGATATTTTTTCGATTGAATTTTATTTTTTTTGAACATTGCTTAAATCCACTCCTCGCTTATGCTTACACGTCGCGGTGCTGCCAGGTAGATTAATTCTTAAGAGCTGCCTGGTTGACTGGCCATCGTCATGTTTAATAACGTCATTCTGAAGAAGCACCCTTTATGAAATCAAGGCTTTTGCTGTTGAAGAATCTCCGGTGAGATGTGAGAGAGGTTTCATTTCACTCATGGTGACGAACAGAAGATTCATGATGGACAGTCTACTGGAACGATGATGAAATTGTAACTTAAACCCTTTTGCTTCTTTGTGTTCCATGCTACAGCTGGCTTTACAATTTGGGAAGGTGGGGCTATGACCCCAGGTGGGACAATGACCACGAAACCAGAATTAATAGGGAGTTTAATGTTAGCCTGGATCATCCATCTGCGCATAGCCGAGCGCATATTAAATAGAGGCGCGTTTTCCTCCATGCCGCTTGGAATCTTAGTCTTTCCAGGTTCTAAAACAGCATACCCGGATAATGTTCTGGACCCGAAAACATGAATCTCCGTAATAAAGGATGGCGCAACGGGTCACTTGTAATCTTACTCTGATCTGGAAGTAAGGATAATGAGCAGCAGACTAAGTAAATTCCACGCCGGCGTCAGAATCAGGTCAAAGGCTTAACCTATTTCCCAAATAAGCCAATCCTAATAAAAGTCCCCTTGGATTACCCTCGCATTGCTGACGGGAAAAGCGGTTGGATGATCATTGGTTATTAGAATCTGGTGGGTTTCTTTGGTCAGTTAATCATTCGATCCTGGTTATTCAAGAATCTGGATTTTATCTGGTTGGTTGGGCACCAGGCATAGGAATTCTAATGGCTCATCTTCGATATTGGTGTACCAATGGGGTATTCCAGCAGGAATGAAGATCACGTCGCCTTTCTGGACCTCAAAAACTTCTTCCCCAATACCAATCTTGGCATGACCACCGAGAACATATTGTTCATGCTCAACAAGATTGGTGTGGTTCGGCATGCCTCCACCTGGTTGCATCGTAAATTTGCGCATTGCAAAATGAGGGCCTTCCTCAGTGGATATCAGCATCTGCATAGAAGTATCTTTTCCTCCATCGACTTTGTTCGCTTTGATTTCATGGGTATGTTTTACAGACATTGTTTATTCCTCGTGAATAGTTAGATTTTGTGCTCCATAGATTTGAGCCAATTTGTTGGTTATATTCCCATTTCGGTTTTCGCCAATAATATCAGCTTTTTCTATTTACCAAGGCATCCGTTTTTCCATCCTGTTCGTGTCATCAAGTTTCAAGCAATCCTGGCAATAAGGTCAGCTATTCTGTAGCGTATTTCGGGCAGAAGCAGCCCACCGCCACGCCAGGAATGCCCCTGCACCAATAAAAATGGCGGCAATGAGAAACAGGGAAGTGTAAGACCAATGCTGTAAGAAGATACCAGCACCAAGGGAGAGGAACGCCAGCGGCAGGATTAATACGGCATTGATCCCAGCATAAGTCGGTCGTTCATCCGCTGGCGCTAATTCGAGCAAAGCACTCTGAAAGCCAACCCTGCGACCATTAAAAGTGGAACCAGCAAGGAAAAAGATCAACATCAACGCTTGCCAGCCCAGGGGTGAGAGCAAGATGGCTAGAATAGGGGTCAGGGTGGAGGTGATTGCACAGAAAAACAGCATGTGAGGGCTTCCTCTGCGGTCAACAATACGAGCCCAGACGATGTTCGCAAGTACACCCCCAATAACTTGAGCCAATAAAAACCAACCAGTAGCCTCAGTAGGAGCGTTTAATCGGTCGCGAGCATAGACGACATAAAATGGCAAAACCATCAGGCTGAAGCCAGTTAAGAGTTCGATCGCGATTAAGGTCTTCAACCTCCTGCCTGCTTCCTGGACACGAGACCAATACGAGTTCCAGGGCTGTACGATCTGAGGTACACCAGCCGCGGCAGGTTCCCGTATTAACCAAAATCCCAGTGAAGCTACTGCCAGGCCTGCGGCAGCTAATCCGAATAGTAAGGCATAATTGTTGGGATATACCAAGTCCGCTAGAATCTTCCTGGCAAGGAGTGCCGCGCCAACGGTCAGGGGTCCGGCTAAAGCTTCTTTCCCTCCAAAAAATGCGCCTCGCCGCTGGGATGGGATGATTTTTCCGATGATATCGGTGTAGGGGATATTTCCCAACCCGCCTCCTGCATAGAAGACCGCCAACATAACCACCAATGCCCACGCCAGGGTGATGGGCTGTTTGGCACCGATCGAATAGACCAACCAAGCCAGGATGCCCCAGCTGACTACCCTGAGGTAAATCGCCAGCATCAAATACGGCATCTTTCGCCGCTTGGGCTCGATCCATCGCGCTACGAAAAGCTGAGGTAAGGCTGCAGCCACAGTCAGCACAGTGGATAGTCCTCCTACCCAGATCGTCGATCCTGTCAGGTCAGCAATAAAGGCCGAGATCACCGTGGTTGGCTGGGTTAAAGAGACGCCTAAAGCTAGAAAAGCTGAATGCCACAAACCTGCGATGAAATTGCGGCGGTTGATTTTCGATTCAATGGCATTATTCACAAGAATATTTTCTTGGGATTGTATCGATTTCCTATGATCCCGATTTTTGTTTTGCTAGTTTCTCCACCCATTCATCAAGTTGAGCCCGACAACTAGAACAAAGAGCCAGGTGCTTTTTGACACTTGGACGGATTAGATCAGATTCTTGGCCAGCAACCAATCGATCCGCATCATACTCGAGTAATTCGAAGCACTCCACGCATGATAATTCAATAGTAGATTCTGGATCATGTAACAACATCAACAACTGCCACAAAGGTCGAGCCATCTTTTAATTTTTTCCTTGTAGGATTGCTCTTATTCTAACATACCACCAATTTTCTTAACCATTGCTTCGATAATCTTCTCTGAATTATTTGCATTTTTCATATTTTATTTTGATGCATTGAATAAGTAAAAGTTACAAAATTGTGTGATTCCCTTGAAAAATTGGATGTACGTCCGGTGCTCGTTGTCAATCCGGTGTTATTCTTCAGAATAGCATCCTGTCTCTTGTTGTGGATTCACCATAAAAATCCCCTCAGATCACCTGTCTTCAGCTTTCCACAGCTTCCATCTTGTTTCTGAAGGTTACCTGACAAATTTGCAGAAAAATGGTTGCATAATCGGTTGACTGTCAAGTATTAAATGAGCTATCATCATTAAAACAAGATTATAAAAAGTTATATCCTCTATGAACGATTAATTGTAAAATGTATCAGGGAATCTCGACTTGAGCGCGGATTAAAACAGCAAGATATCACCGACAGATTAGTAAGATCAGCAGCAGCAATATCCGAACTGGAGCGTGGAAAAGTTCAAATCAGCACCGTCGATCTTAATACCGATGATCCCAACAGGGAAGCAACCACCGAAGAAATTCAAAAATACCTTGAAGAATTAAAATCTAAAAGCGTGAAGGTTGGTTAAGTTAATTGCCTGTAACTCAAACCAATGACCCGCATTCATCTTTTTATGTATATTGATATCTTTACGAATTCCTTTCATTTGGCCTGGTGTTAGGTTACTAACAGATCAATATAATGACTTATGAGACTGAATTAATAAAAAAAATAAAAAATCCAGGGTATTGGCCAGATTTTGAAAGACCAAATTTCTTAAGTGATCTCGATGGAATTGCTGAAGACGCATTTATGTATGACACATTGTATGGTTACCTTTCCGCTTTACTGATATTTCATCAATTAACCGAAGTCGTGATAGAAAACACACTTGAAAATATACAATTTTTTATCCAGTTATCTATTTTCCCAATTCAGATTAGGTTTCCTAAGAATAAAAGTAGAATGTTTGGAGAGTTATTGAAGGAGTTAGAAACAACAATAGAATTTAAAGAAAAAGAAACAATCCTTAATAAAGCAAGAGAAATAAATAATTTGCGAATTCAACTTGTTCATAAACTGACAAAAAAAACATCACTGGATGACATAAAACCTCAGGCAGAAATGGTAAAGGATTTATTCAACGAGATATTTGATCTTTGTCATAAAGCGGACGACCGTTTACGTCGAAGATTTTCTGATTTTAAAAATGAAGTTAATTGGGATGGTTTTCTAGAAAAAGACTCGTAACATAGAAAATAACAATTTAGCCATCCAATTCCTGTTCTATTAGATTATGAAAAAGAATCCATTAATGTTTTTCGTTAAACCCAACAGGAAATGAATTTAAGTTCGTTAGGTTACGATCCTTCAGGTTTGTTGAATAATTACAGTATTGCAAACAGTATGACTTTTTTGTCAATCCTTTTTACACCACTTTATAAGACATTATCATTGGATGCTAGGTAAACTATTCTCTCTTATGACAATCTCTATTTCCGTAATCAATTGATAAATATTGACAATTTATCTATCAAATGATAAAATATGTTAGAAATCATCAAAATTGGATTGAGTTGATGGCTGAAATATCTGAAGATGAGTTACAGAAAAGTGTTCGTCAGTTTTTAAAAGAAATCAAAGCCTTGATATATGAAAATCGGCTACTTTTGAAAGAACGTCAAGTTAACCAACAGCATTTAATAGAATTGGGCTTAACAGCCAGGCAACGAGAAGAAATCGTTTTGTCATTATCTGTTCTGGATTACAACTCTGGTCCAATTAAAGATGAATATAAACCTGGAAATATATGGATATTTGGCAAGCATATCGATAGTACTGAGGTTTATATCAAATTAAAAATAGCTGAACATCATGGTACAGAACAGGCCGTCTGTTTCTCGTTTCATAAATCTGAATATCCACTGAATTATCCTTTTACTTAATTTAAGAATGAATAGATAGGAGTGGCAATGAACGGCTTCTGTCCGAATTGCGAAAAAGAGTCACCGCTACTAATGATACGAAAAGCGGAAGATATAAAAGTCCGTGGAGAGATCATCAATGTTGAGGTCGAGTATTACAAGTGCCAGGATTGTGGCGAAGAATTCGAAAACTCAAAATCGGCAATCGATCCATATGAAGCTTCATATCGAGAATATCGGGCTAGGAAAAATATGTTGCAACCTGAAGATATTCGCGAATTCAGGATCGAACATGGTCTTACACAAAAAGAATTCAGCGACCTTCTTCGAATTGGTATCGCTACCGTAAACCGCTATGAAAATGGCGCATTGCAAAGTGAATCGCATGATCGTGTTATAAAATTAGCAATGGAGCCAAGAAATTTTTTAAGTCTTGTATCCAATAGTCAGGGGATTCTAAGCGATTTTAAAAAACAAAAAGTCATAAGTCAACTAGAAGAAGAAACGGAACTCTCATGGCTTGAAATTACCAAGGATATTTTTGGTAATTACAATGCGGATCTATACAGTGGTTATAAGAAGTTTGATCTTGCGAAGTTCTTTGAAGCGATAAAGTTTTTTTGTTTCCCTGAGAAAATATTTAAAACTAAGCTAATGAAATCACTCTTTTACGCGGACTTTGGACATTACAAGAAATACTTAATTTCCATTACAGGAACAAGGTATGCTCGCTTGCCTTATGGGCCGGTTCCAGATCAATTTGAAAGGTGGCTAGCTGCTCTCATTCTTGATGACAATGGTGTTCAAAAAGAAGAGGTCTGGATGCAAGACTATCCAGGTGAGGTCTATATTTGTAATACGTCACCAGATATCTCGATCTTTTCACCTTCTGAGTTGAGGGTCCTTGCTACGGTCAAGGATGTATTTCAGGATTATAGTGCGAAGAGAATATCAGATGTCTCACACAACGAAAAAGGATATCAAGAAACCGAAACTACGCATCTTATTTCCTATAATTACGCATCAGAACTCAGCATTGAAATCTAGTTCTTAAGGAGAAGAATATAAGGCAACGGGAAAGTCATATCATGTCGTAGCTAATCTAAAAGTCTGTTCCTGGACGCAATGGTCTCCCTTGCGTCCAGGTCCAACCCTCCTTATGCCCTCAGCGTTCTGAGAAATGCCGGGGGTTTTTTGTTTGCTAGCCTGCAACCAGGCGGACCATGTGCTGCCGCTGGAGATTTTCTTTTTCGCTCATCCTTATGCTGCTTGGGAAAGAGTTTCCAATGTAAACATGAATGGTCTACTCCGCCTCGTTCACAAAGAAAACCGATTTCTCAACCATCTGGGATCAAGATGTTGAGGCTGTTATGCATAAACTCAATCACCGCCCTCGAAAGTGCCTTGATTTCTTTACGCCTTTCGAGGAATTCTTTAAGAACAGTAGTGCGCTTGAGACCTGAAACCGAGACACAAAAACAAGGCGATTTACTTGTAATTATTAATTAATATTGACAAAAACAATAAGAATACCAGATTTCTTTCCTCCAAGAATTATAATTTTTCCCCCTCAATAAAAGCATCCAAATCATAATTTCCACTGTTGATTTTACCGAGTTCTTCCCAATTTATTGATCCATTGCTGTCACAAAACATATCGATAAATTCTTTTGTAAAACGATTCTCTACATTCGCCTTGCCTTTTTCGAATTCGTCATTATGTTCTTTTGCTCGATAGCCAATAGGTTCAATGATTTCAGTATATAGATTTTTATTTTTACTTATCAG
>CAZTJD010000098.1:0-15556 GCA_964613985.1 uncultured Anaerolineales bacterium | reverse complement strand
GTTTTTTCTGTTAAGATATTAATTGGATAAGAATTTAAGCATTAAAAAAAGAATAAAATTTGTATAAAAAAATTCACAAACAATCAACAATAAAACTCGATTGACCATGATCCGTTGTTTATGTTTCTATGAGAATGGTTTATCAAGGATAATCGTTTGTTAAAGACATTACTTATAAACAGGAGAACACAATGACTGCAAATCCGCTCTGGTACAAAGATGCTGTCTTCTATGAAGTTTTTGTCCGAGCTTATCGTGATTCAAATGGAAGTGGCAATGGTGATTTGAGAGGTCTCACAGAAAAGCTTGATTATATTAAAGAACTTGGAATTGATTGCATATGGATGCTACCTATCTATCCATCTCCCCTCGTCGATGATGGTTATGATATTGCCGATTATTATGGTGTCCATCCAGATTATGGAAATATTGATGATTTCCGAGATCTTGTTGAAACAGCGCATGAGCGTGGTATTCGCGTCATCGCGGACCTGGTTATCAACCACACTTCTGATCAACATCCCTGGTTCCAGGCTGCTCGTAAAGATAAAAGCTCCCCCTATCGAGATTATTATGTATGGTCAGACACTGATCAAAAGTATGTCGATACCCGAATAATATTTGTCGACCACCAACCCTCCAACTGGGCTTGGGATAAAGTGACTGGACAATATTACTGGCATCGCTTTTACGCTGAACAACCTGATTTAAATTTTGACAATCCAGAAGTACGCGAAGAAATGAAAAAAATAGCCCAATTCTGGCTTAAACTGGGAATCGATGGCTTTCGTGCTGATGCGGTCCCATACCTGATTGAGCGGGAAGGTACCAGTAATGAGAACCTACCCGAAACACATGATTATCTCCGGGAACTTAGAGCTTTTATTGAAGAAAATTTTCCGGACCGGATATTATTATGCGAGGCTAACATGTGGCCTGAAGATGTTCGCCCTTATTTTGGTGAACCTGAAAAACCTGGTGGTGCTGAATTCCACATGGGGTTTCACTTTCCTATCATGCCCCGAATATATATGGCTATACGCAAAGAGGATGCCTCCGATTTGATCCAGATTATGAACCGCACACCACCCATCCCAGACTCCTGTCAATGGTGCACATTTCTCCGTAATCATGATGAACTCACCCTTGAAATGGTCACAGAACAAGACCGCCAATGGATGTGGAAGGAATATGCCCCTCTTCCACAGATGAGGCTTAACCTTGGTATTCGCCGCCGTCTTGCCCCACTCCTGGATAATGACCAGCGCAAAATCAAGCTCGCCAATTCTATCTTATTCACTATGATAGGTTCTCCAATCATCTACTACGGAGATGAAATTGGAATGGGTGATAACATCTGGCTTAAGGATAGGAACGGTGTCCGTACACCCATGCAATGGGAACCCAATGCCAGCGCTGGTTTCTCAGATGCAAACCCAGACGAATTCTATCTTCCAGTGATCCGAGAAAAACCCTTTGATCCTTTCATGGTTAATGTTGCTGATCAACAAAAAGACCCTGATTCCTTATTCAACACCATGAAAACAATGATCTCGACTCACAAAAATCATAAAGCGTTCGGTCGGGGCGATTTTTATTGGGCAGATGTTGGTACGAAAGGAGTTGCAGCTTATTTTCGAACATACCAGGATGAAAGACTGCTTATTCTAAACAATCTTTGCAATGAAGATCAACCCTTACGGTTTGACTTCGATTTTCCTTCAAAAGCTATAGATATAATAAAAAGACAGCCTGTTCGGATGCCTGTTAAAACCTTATCCCCTTATCAATACTTATGGTTGGCATTATAAGTCAAATTGTTTCCCACATTTTTGTAAACTGAGTATTAAGGGTAAATCTATGTTTTATCAACAACTTTGATTTCTTTCTAAATGGTATGCAGCACCTTTTGAATACCCACATTTTTGGGTTTATATTAGTTTACAAAAAAATTTTGTTATATCAAATGAGGCAATTTTTTATTTAAGAATTTCACTGGAATGGGGTCCATCCAGGGGATTTCCTTTTAATGAGAATTGTTTTTTGTTTATTTTTCTTTTCGTATTTGAGATACATCCAATTCGATGGATACATTGCGTGACTCCCCCAAGAACTGTAGCAATACCCTCACTCTTTCCTTCCCTGGTAAACGATGATCAAAGATCGCTTCATATCCAGAAAAAGGACCGGAGTGAATCCATATTTTATCACCCTGTTTTAATCCTTCAAATACCTCTCCACCAGCTTTATTGATTTCCTTTACTTTTTGTTCCAGTGCGTGGATCAAATGATCTGGGACAGATGCTGGTTCATCTCCAAAGGTAACTAAACCCAATGTATGAGGCATCCACTTTAACGGAGAAATGCCTACATCTTCAAGATCAACATGGATGAAAAGGTAACCCGGAAAATAGGGTTTAACTTTCCGAGCACGAGGATTCACCGGATGCACCTTCATCCTTGGAAAAAAACTCTCAATCCCGCGTGAGATTAATTGCTTCCAAACAAGATCCTCTTTTAAAGGTTTACTCCGTAAGGCATACCATTGAAATGACATATGTTCCTAATTGAGTTCCCTAGTTATTGCAGAGCCAACACCCTTCGTGATAACCAGAGCTTTTATTGGCTGTGTCAATCTTCGTTTGATATTTTTGTGTGGTCCAATTTGCGTGAATAGCCTCTAAGACCATCGACCGAATCATGGAGTAGCATTTTAATATATAGCTTTTGTTATGACAAGGATATTTTGGTGAGTTATTATTACATACGTTACCAGTCACATACAGTGACATTACAAATTCTACAAACTCATTGTATAATCAATACAATTGCAAGGCAACCAGGAAAATGCGCGAAAAACTTTGCCAATAGTATCAGGGAAAATATCCATGACTCCAGAGAAAATTGGTCGTTACATCATCATTTCTGAACTTGGGCGAGGGGGGATGGCTACTGTCTACCAGGCGAAAGATCCAAATTTTGATCGAAATGTAGCAATTAAGATCCTACCAAGAACTTTCCTCCACGATCCTCAATTTCGCGTTCGATTCGAGAGAGAAGCAAAAACAATCGCCGCCCTAGAACACACCGCAATTGTTCCGGTATACGATTTTGGCGAGGATGATGGACTACCCTTCATTGTAATGCGTTTAATGTCTGGCGGAACCCTAGCAGACAAACTTGATCAAGGAAAACTCTCCCTCGAAGAAGCTGTTCGGATCATAAGCCAAATCTCGCCTGGATTATTTACGGCTCATTCACAAGGGATTATCCATCGCGACCTTAAACCTGGCAATATCTTATTCGACCAGTATGGCAATGCGTATTTATCTGATTTCGGGATTGCTCGTTTTGCAGAGGGAGATAGCACCTTGACTGGAAGCCGCATACTTGGAACCCCAGCTTATATGAGTCCCGAACAAATTCAAGGGGACAAAAGCTTAGACCATCGTAGTGATCTCTATGCCATGGGTGTGCTTTTCTATCAGATGTTGGTAGGAGATACGCCTTTCCAGGCAACAACACCAGCGAAAATAATGATGATGCACATCATGGAACCTGTACCGAATATCCTCAGTTCCTTACCTACTATCCCACAAAGTGTTGAAATATGGTTGGAACGGGTGCTAGCAAAAAACCCTGATGATCGTTTTTCAGATGCGAATGAAATGTCCATCGCCTTACAGGCAGCCATGCAAGGCAAAGCACCTCCACCATTAACAAAAACTGTGATAGCCCCAACATGGAGTGAGGAGACGACCAGGTTAAACCCTCCTGCATTTCCTCAATATGCAGATCAACAAGGACATCCATTGGCTTCAGCCGCTAAAGCTGAGTCTTCAGCCCAGGCAAGACAAGATATCCTTATTTCTCCACCGGATGCTACTCCAAGAAAACGCGTTTTAACTCCCTGGATCATCATTGCCGCTCTTGTTTTTGGCATCGGTGCAATCGCCATCATCGGTTTGATTTTCTCAGGTATGAATGGGAAAGGACCATTGGCAATGCTGGCTCCGGCGACAGCGACAAAGGCAATTGAGTTTGTTGTTGTTGATCGACCAACCAGTACACCTCTCTCAACCTCTCTTCAGAATGCGACTGAAGTCCCTGACGAAGAAGATAATATTCAGCCCACCACGACTAATGTTCCCCCAACCTCCACAGAGCCACCACTTACATCAACTCTGGAATCAACAGCTGAGCCAGAAACCCTCGTTATCGGTGGAGCGGATAAAATTGCTTTCCTAAATGGTAATGAAATCTTTCTGATGAATGTAGATGGCAGTGATCTCCAACAATTAACAAACGACCGAGCAGAAAAAACAAACCTCGGTTGGTTCCCTGATGGATCTGCGATCACTTATATCTCTGGAAAGTGTATCTGGTACTTGGATATTGAAACAACTAGGATCGATACAATCGCCTGTTTCGAAAGTGCTGAATACCTAGAAAATTTTACGTTTTCACCAGACGGAAACCAGGTAGCAATCAGTGTGAACCGGGAACTCTACGTCGTCCCTTGGGATTTGGAACGATTACATAATGTTCGCTATAATCGAGATCTGGCAGCAATGAGTGAATGCCGATCACTTGCCCCCTTCCGATCACTCACCTCAACCGAACCTGTCAAACAAATGCGTTGGTCAAATGACGGAAAAAGGATCATCATACTTAAGTTAGCGAATATTCAAGGAAAACTAGGAGACCTCATCCAGATTTATGACTTCCAAAGTTGCGATTTTCCTCCAAACCGCATTGATGAGATCCCTGCAGGTAGATTTACCCTGGAAGATTACGATGAAACGCTGCGTATCGAAAATATTGGCTTTGATGGAAACCTTCTCATGGCATTAATTAGCTATACCAGAAATGGCGGGTATGGTCATTTATATGTTTATAATACGAGTGATCAGAAGGTTGAAGCCAGGGTAAATCCGATCAACGGGGAATGCTGCTACAGAGACCCTCAGTTCAGCCCAGACGGTCGATACTTAATCTTTGTCTACCAGCCTTTTGAGGCTAACGCCAGATCTTACATCTACTATATTCCTTATGGCTCGATTGGCACAGGTACAAGCTATAAACCACTCCTCCTGCCTGAAAGCTTCTTTGACGATCCAAGAGGAAAACCTCAACCAATTCTTCGACCAGCCCAATAAGATAATCACGGATAATCCAAAGTTTTACAAGATTAATTGAGGAAAAGCAATCATGATTTTTGAACGCGCTTCTGGCACATTATTGCATCCCACCAGCCTGCCAGGACCCTATGGCATCGGGGATATTGGCCCTGAAGCCTACCGTTGGGTAAACTTTCTTGCCTCGACAGGATGTGGTCTTTGGCAGATATTACCCTTAGGTCCTACCGGCTATGGCGACTCACCTTATCAATGTTTTTCCGCTTTTGCTGGAAATCCTTTATTAATTAGTCCAGATCTTCTCTTAGCTGAAGGGTTACTCAAAGATGATGATCTTAACGAGACTCCAGATTTACCAAGGGATTCAGTTCCCTTTGGGGCAGTTATCCCCTATAAACTTTCCATTCTTGACCGTTCTTATTCATATTTTCAATTAAATGGACCAACTAAAATAATAAAAGAATTTGATACTTTCAAACAAAAAGAATCGCATTGGTTGGATGATTTCTCATTATTTATGGCGATTAAAGAAAAACAGGGTGGTGGTCCCTGGATTGACTGGCCAGATCTATTGAGGAAACGTGACCCCGGGACATTGGAAGCCTTTATGAAAGAAAACCAAACCGCGATCGATAGGCAAGCTTTCCAGCAGTTCCTCTTCTTTCGCCAATGGGATAGGTTGCGGGACCATGCACACGAACAGAACATTCTAATTGTTGGGGATATCCCAATTTTTGTGGCTCACGATAGCGCCGATGTGTGGGCTCATCCTGAATTGTTCTTCCTGGATAAAGATAGTAATCCAACTGTCGTTGCAGGTGTTCCCCCAGACTATTTCTCCCCAACGGGACAATTATGGGGGAATCCCCTTTATAGGTGGGATGTACATGCTGAGAGCGGTTATTCCTGGTGGATTTCGAGATTTAATGCAGTTCTATCTACAGTGGATATCGTCAGGCTTGATCATTTCAGGGGTTTTGCTGGGTATTGGGAAATCCCTGCAGGAGAGAAGACAGCTGTTAAAGGAAAATGGGTTAAAGGACCTGGCAAGCATTTCTTAAATAAAATTCGCGATGCTTTGGGAGAGTTGCCAATTATCGCTGAAGACCTTGGAGTAATCACTGAAGATGTTGTGGATATGCGTGAAACATTTAATCTCCCTGGTATGAAGATCCTTGTTTTTGCTTTTGATACGGATGCAAACAATATATTTCTTCCGCATAATTACACCAGAGATTATGTGGTTTATACCGGAACCCATGATAATGATACTACTCTTGGCTGGTATAAGCGGGTGGATGAAAGTGAAAGAGATTTTGCCAGAAGATACCTCGCTCGCGATGGTCATGATATTTCTTGGGACCTGGTTCGGACAGCATGGTCTTCTGTAGCTGTTTTTGCTTTAGCACCCATGCAAGATTTTCTCAGCCTGGATAACAGCGCCCGAATGAATTATCCAAGCACGTTAGGTGGTAATTGGAATTGGAGAATGCCGTCTGAGGCTTTGAACGAGTTTCTAAGGGCACGAATCACCGAAGTGAATACGCTTTATGGTCGAAGCACTTTAAAACCATTAGAAGAGGAGAGAGAGGTTGGAGCAGAATCAGCCGAAAATAATATTCCAAACTAACGAATCAAAAGAAGATCTACAGCAGATAGGAGGTTATCTTTTTTATTATTTCTCCTCACTTGTTTCGGGTTTAATCCTGGTGTAATAAGCAATTGAGGACGTTAAGTGAGCACCAAATAGGATAATGATGCTCAGCAAATATATCCAAAATAGAAGAGCAACGATTGCACCAAGAGAACCATAAACAAGGTTGTAGTTTGAAAACCCCTCTCCTGAGGTCAGATACCAGCTGAAAATAGATGTCGCCAGGAAAGTTCCAAAAGAACCAATAAATGCTCCCCATGCTGCCTCAGACCAAAGTACTTCCGTGTTTGGAATCCAACGGTACAACCAAAGCAGCGAGATAAAAGTAAGCAGCCAAATCATTAACCTCGAGAAGTACCTGAGTGAGACAACCAGTGCAGTAAAACCAGCTAGATTCTGAGGCAATAAGCGGAAAATTGTATTTGCAATCACAAGGATAACCATTACCGAAGCCACACCAATTAACATTCCAAAAGCCATAATCCTCATTTTAAAATAATTATGACGATCAGCATTGGGCCAGGCAAGGTTAATATTTCTTGTAAGAACGGTAAATATACCTGTTGCTGACCAGGCTAAACCTATCAGGCCATAAAATTGAACTGTCCCTCGTGCTTTCAAAACTTTTTGGATATTTTCCTCCACAATACTAACTGAAAAAGGAAAAGCTTCCATGATTATTTCCAGTACTTGATTCTGTGGTTCAGGATTATGAAGAATCTTACTGCCCATTGAAACTAATATTAATAACAAAGGAAATAGAGAAAAAAAGCCAAAGAATGCCATTCCGGCAGCTGATTCAGGGGAGCGCAATCTCCCAAACTGATCAATAGTACGTTTAATCACTAAGAATACTAGCCTGGCATTAGAATTTAATCTTTTAAATTGTGTCGTCAAAACTTAAACTCTCACCTTAACCATCAAAATCGTAATAAACCTGAGAACAAACAAGGTAAAAATTGTTGTTCTTCAAAAAAGTGGAAAACGCAGGAAGAGGCACGTTGTCCACATGTGAATTACTGGAACTCCTAAGCTTCTGTGGATTCGGATTCATCTCTCTGCCGCTGCCAGTTTGGTGCAGCTTGATGGAGTTGTTTTACAGATATCCGATTCACTTTCCGGCATCTCGGACAACGTACATCATAATGCGTTAATTCTTCATCAGTAACATAATCTAATGCTGCATAGATCGCATCCCTTCCTAATGCGATTGGCATATTGCATTTAAAACATCGAACCTGCATCTTTGTCCTCTCTTTCAATGGGTGATATTTCACAGGATAGGTATCTTAAAGTATACAACATCAATGAGTTTTGGGAAAGTCTGAAGAAAATCGATGTTAGGTCAATAAAATTCCACCTTGTAACAAATGATCCTGCTGCAAAAAGTGCCGATGACATTAAAAGTGGAAAAAATCCAAAAACCGAGGTTTTCTAGCTTGTAAACCTTTATTTTGCAATCCTTTCATCGAAAAGTGGTCGACTTTTCCCATCTTATTCGAATAAACCTGCTTTTGCACTCAAATCAACAAATGTATTCAAATAAAGTATAATTTTCCTATGTCAAATTTTTATACCAAAACCGGAGATAATGGTACTAGCAGTTTGCTAGGGAATGCCAGCGTACCCAAGAATCACCCTAGGCTTGAGGCGGTCGGCGCAATTGATGAGGCAGATGCTGCCCTGGGTGTTGTCCGATCTCAGATTAATAATGCAGATCAGAAGGAAATTATCATCACGATTCAACATGATCTATACAACATGATGTCAGAAATTTCCGCGACCCCAGAAAATGCCGCCCGATTCCGGAAAATCAATCATGAAAGAGTCGCGTGGTTGGAAAAGCAAGTTGAGATTATCGGGAGTCAGGTTCAGATACCGCAGGAATTCATCCTCCCTGGAGATACAGTGATCGGTGCCTTTCTAGACATCGCTAGGACAATTGTCCGCAAAGCAGAACGACGAACCTGCGCGCTGTTCCACACTGGAGACCTTGAAAATAGACATATATTAGCTTATCTAAATAGACTATCAACCTATTGTTTTATTTATGAGTTATTTGAAATAAAAAATAATACTCTAATTTCCTTAGCAAAGAATAGTAAATCATGACAGGTACTTTAATCAACGTAGCGACAGTATTATTGGGAAGCACACTAGGCTTAATTTTTGGCGCAAAATTACCTGAACGAGTCCGCTCAACAGTAATTTCTGGTTTAGGTTTATTCACTGCAGCAGTCGGTATACAGATGTTCCTTGATACCCAAAATCCAATCATTGTGTTAGTTGCCTTAATTTCGGGAGGATTACTTGGTGAGTGGGGAAAAATCGAAACCAAGCTAAGTAATTTAGGGGGATATCTTGAATCAAGATTCACCAATTCTTCTAGTGAAATATCTTCCGACTCTAAAAACCAGGGGAGTAGTCATTTTATTCGTGGTTTCTTAACTTCGTCTCTTGTATTCTGCATTGGACCTATGACCATTCTCGGTTCAATCCAGGATGGATTAACTGGTGACTATCATCTTCTGGCGATAAAATCAGTACTGGATGGATTCGCTTCCCTCGCTTTTGCTTCCTCGCTGGGAATTGGGGTTATTTTTTCTGCTCTGGTCGTATTGACATTCCAGGGAGGAATCAGCCTGATGGCGTTTCAAGCCCAAACGTTCATCACAGAATCAATGATGAATGAAATGACTGCAGTAGGGGGACTTTTACTACTTGGATTGGCGATCAGTAGCCTACTCGAAATAAAGCCTATTCGTGTTGGAAATTTTTTGCCTGCTCTTCTTACTGCCCCCTGCCTGGTCGCAATTTTGTCTGCCTTTGGAATACAGATCTAACGACCGTTGATTCACACTACATAAACATTACGATCAAAGGCGATCTATTTTTGACTGGTTATTCGCTTCGTGGACATATATTACTTTTGTGCTTTGGCTAATGCAGAATCTATCGCAATCTTGAATTCATTAAAAGACTGGCTTCCAACCAGTAACTGGCCATTGATAAGGAAGCTGGGGGTTGAATTAATTCCCGCCGCAGTTGCCTCCACCAAATCCTGTTGAATTTCTTCATTATATTTGTTACTCGAAAAACATGCACCGAACGCCTCCGTATTCATTTGCAAGGCATCAGCAAAAGCGATTAGCATTTTATCTAATTTTTGGTTGATATTGGCGAATAAAATCGCTTGATTTGCGAACAGGATATCGTGATATTGCCAGAATTTGTTTTGTTCACCCGCACAATATGCAGCCTCAATGGTGGTGATTGAGGCAGGGTGACCCATTAAACTACCGACCGAATGATAAACCATGTAAACCTGCCCGGTGGCAACATATTCATCCATAATTATTTCGCCTGTATCTAAAGCAAAAGTTGCACAGTGGCTACAACCAAAATCTGAATATATTTTCATAACTACCGGTGCATCAGGATTCCCGGCTGCGTTTGCTAATTGCATTGGACGGGGATCTGGTTCAGGTACCAAAAAATCACCAACAGGATTGAAAGCATCCATAATTACCGGTACCATTAAAATTGCCACAAAGATCAGTGCAACTCCAGCAATGATTAGCACCGTGGTCGTCCGTTGTTTTTGCCTTTGTTTTCTTCGACGTTCTCTAATCGTTTGCCGAGATGTCATCATATTCCTCCGAGGAATGAAATCCTAACCTAAAATCCTTGCAGCGAAGGAAGATTTTGCCATGCTGTAACCATTATGTCTAGAAAAACAAATGTATAAAATCAAACTCTAAGCCAGTTCTAATTTTCCCCATTTTGTTGTAAACGACTGAAGAAAGAGATATTAAATTGACAAATAATGAACACTAAGAAGCCTCAATATTTCATTAGATGTAAACAGTGCAGTCATATTTATGAAATAGATGTATCCTTACCGAATAAACAATTTATACTTGATGACCAAATTGGTATACCGGATATATTTCATTTGTCTTTTGAAATCCAGCTTTTCGATAAAGAGCCAGGGAAGAGATATTGTCTGCTTGGGTATTCACCGTAACCCGTAATGTCCCCCAGAGTGAAAACAAGGACAATAAGTGGTGTATTAATAGATATCCAATTCCACGACCTTGCCATTCAGGAAAGACTGCCAGACGAGCTAGGTGACCACTTGATGCATTCGCAGTACTAATTTGATAACCGACAATACCCTCGGTTGTCTCTGCCACCGTGGCAATAGAAGCCTTTTTATACGCAACTTCCAATAACTCCTGGGAATGTTGCCACGGTGGCATAAAGGCTGATCTGTCAATCTTTTCTACATCGGAGAGATCACCTTGTTCCATGCCCCGAATGGAAATTCCCTTTTGTTTAGGTGAGTCAGGCAGGGATCCCCGGTCCCATTGTAACAGGATCACATTTTCTGTATGTTCAAATGCACTAGACTCCAATATTTCTTGGAACCATTTTTGGTAGGCAATGGCAGCAACACTGGCTTCATTCTTATCGAGATAATCACGCACTTCCTCCCATAATCCTAACCAGGCTCCATTCAAATTAACCAATGAATTAACTGCAAACAATCTAATCCAGGCAATATGAATCGGATCAGGTGAACAAGCTAGAACAGCCACGAGTTGGTAACTCCATTCTGCCACCAGAAAAGGCATCCTTCCAATCCAATCGCAGGCTTGACGCCAATCTAAATGCTGATGTACATGAGCTCCAAACAGGACAAGATGGTTGATGGACTTAACATCGCTCTTGTTCGCTGGACGAATAATTATTGATCTGTTATTTAGCATTGAATTGAGAAAGATTTCAACACCCCACATGTGCTTAGTGATTCGGCATTTTTAGAGGAATTTCAAGCAGTTTTTTTAGTAATCGTTGTTGTAGATTAGGATTTTTAATATTTTTGATTCCTATCTGCATTGTTGCTAAAGCCTCCCTAGATCGACCTTTTCGCAACTGTAAAGCAGAAATCGCTTGAATAGTTGTTATATATAAGTTGTCCTCCCCAAGTTGATTAAATAAATCTGCTGATAAGCGATAATTATTAATCGCCTCTTCAACTTTATTTAAAGCATCAAACGCTGCCCCCCGGTTTCCTATTGTCATTGCCAAATGACGTTGAGCTCCTGATTGTTTAAAAATGTCTTCTATCCCATCTATAACTTCAAGTGCTAACTCTGGTTCTCCACCTTGTAAGTAAGACACACTACAATTATTTGCCATTTCCGCCGCTTTTAATCCGTCCCCAGATAAAGCATAAGCTTGTGCAGCTCTAAAATAACCCTTCGCGGCGGTTAAATATTTACCATGTTTGTATGCTGACGTAGCCTCAGCAACGATATCATTCATTTCGAGGATTTCACTCAATTCATAGTTCGTTGCCCCTTGTTCATAATACCTCACAAGGTAATATCCAGTAGACCCTCCGCTAATGTCCGAAGCTGTTCTACAGACATTCCGCTCAACTTTTGAGCAATCTCTAAATAAGGTTTATTTACAGGCTTGATTACAAAATTCTGTAAATCCGAGGGGAGTGAGAAAAACTCCTGGACTGCCTTACGCTGCTTTGACCATTTTCCAACAATTCCATTTTTATCGAAGAAATAATCAATATCTAAATTGAGCACGCTTGCCATACTTTCTAATTTCGGTAGAGGAATTTGAGTTTTGCCATCTTCATAAGATTGTATTTCATGTTGTGGAATATTTGATAATTCTGCTAAGTCGCGAAGGGACAAGCCAGATTCAAGCCGTGCTTTGCGAAGGAGTACACTCACGATTCTTGTCCGCAAGGGAACTAACCGTTGTAACATGCCGATATCTTCGCTTTCCGGACGCCTGGCTGAAAGTGAGTGGTGACCCCAAAAGTGGGTCAAAGGTACATCTAGAAAATAAGCTAAAGTTTCAAGTTCGGGCAATGATGGGGCATGGTTTCCCATTTCAAATGCCTCGATCTTCTCACTGGAGACACCAATCATTCTTGAACAATCATCAATGCTTTTTCCAGCAGTCAATCGAGCATCTTTAATAAGTATACCCAATTTTTTCATCCTGATTTTTAATGTGATGGGACTTGTCATGATCAATCTCCAAGAATTGGAACACCTATTCAACAAGTAACGAAGCAAGTTTCAAAAAATGTTTTGATGCAGATAAAGTAGATACAAAAAATTATAGCACGAGATCCATTGGGTATTTAAAATAGAACCAGGTATCCATTTGTGAAATACGGTAATTTATTATTCAAGTTTTTCCAATCGAGGCATGAAATACCCAAAACCTGGACGAGTCAAGATATGGGTAGGATTTTTATGATCCTCCTCTAACTTTTGCCGTAATCTGGAAATACTCACCCATAAAATCTCTTTGTCATCACGATACTCTGAGCCCCAAACATTCTCAAGCAATTCATCGGAGCTCATAACTCTTCCTACATTATGTGCGAATTGTAAAAGTAAACGATACTCAGTTGCAGATAAAAAAACCGTGGATCCCCTTTTATGAACTTCTGCTCTAGCAAAATCAATTCGCAAATCTTCATGCTCAAAAATAGTTTGATTAAAATTACCTTTCGATAATTCTGAGCGACGTAAAACAGCACGAACACGAGCTAATAATTCCGTAGCTGAATAAGGCTTTACGATGTAATCATCAGCTCCAATATCTAAACCCTTCACACGATCCATTTCACCCCCTTTTGCTGTAACCATTATGATTGGCGCACTTGAAAATTCACGAATCCGCTGACAGGTTTGATAACCATCTAACCCCGGCATCATTACGTCAAGGAGAACCAGGTCGGGATGATGGCTGTTTACCATGTTAATTGCAGCTTGACCGCTTGTCGCTTTAAGCACTTCATATCCTTCATGAACTAGGTTCGCCTCCATCAAGCGCACATATCTATCCTCATCATCGACAACGAGTATTCTGGTATCCATTTTTACGCCTCCTCTTTGGAGTGTACAGTTTCAGGAATCCATCTTCTTGGTAAAAGAATGTGAAAACTTGTTCCTTTACCTAGTACTGAATCTGCATATATTTCACCATGATGAGCGTCAATGATCTGTTTACAAATAAATAGACCGAGGCCACTTCCTTTAATCGAGTCACGATGTTGTGGTAATCGGTAAAACCTTTTAAAGATTTTATTCAACTGAGCTTTTGGTATCCCAGGACCACAATCTTGGATAGTGATATGCACAGTATCTTGCAGTAGCTGAAGGGATAAATTGATCGGAGAGTCCGGGGCATATTTCGTGGCATTTGAAATCAAATTATCTAAAACCTGGATCATCCTGGTTGAGTCTATCCAAACCATTTCTTCAGATTGGTCAAGATCCAAATGAATAACGACAGGAAAATCCCCCAAGATTATTCTTTGAGAAAAGTCTGATAAGAAAGTTCCAATCTTCACTGTTTGAAAAATCATTGGAAGAGTACCACTTTGAAGGCGAGAAGAGTCAAATAAATTGTCTATTAAATTCGATAAACGATCAGTCTCTTCATCAATGATGGTTAAGAATTCCCGTCTGCTATCAATGTCCCATTCCGCATCATTCCTCAATAAAGTCGTAGTATATCCTTTAATAAACCCTAATGGTGAGCGAAGATCATGTGAAACAGTAGCGACAAACTCTTCTTGTAGCTTATCAAGACGTCTTAGGGCTTCAAGTGAGGCAATCCGATTTACAAGAATCTGCCTTTCTAAGATGTGTTCTATTTGTTCAGCAATCAATTGACTAAAAATTATTTGATCAGGAAGATAATCAGGTCCTCCAAAGCGAATGAAAACGAGGGCACTATTTACTTTCGATTCAACAAAAAGTGGTAAACCTAAAAAATACCGATTATCTAAACGAGAGGTATTAGGATCATCATCATTTGATTGAATATTTTCTACTCGAATGATGATTTCCTGCGTTTTTAATACTTCGTTTGCAATGGCTTCACCCCAAGCCATATCTGCCTCTGCTGAACGTCCTCTTCCCACCGATCTGGCATAAATTGGTTCCAATGAACCTTCTTCTCGAGGTTGATATAAAACAATATTGTCAAAGATAAAAGCAGGCCGCGCGATCCTGGTTATTTCTTTCAACGCGGACGCAGAATCCACGGCTTTTAGAATGACCCGACTCATCTCACAAATCGTGCGTAACTCTTGCGATTTCAGATTTTCTACATTGATTTGTCTCAAAGCCAAATTTGCCTATCGTTTTCTATCGAGAATAAAAAATGTATCAATGTAATTATAACCAGATTAATACATTTTAGCCGTAATCATTTACAGGTACTATTATGTCCTGTTTATTAAACCATGGGTTGGCGATATAAATTTAGAACAAGAACCCGTTCAGAAACGAGGTTTATCGTTTTTCTATAACATATCACCTTCACATTATTGGTATCTATATTTCAATCTAAATCCATACAGCCAAATTAGTAGACTCTTGATAGATCAACTTGGCGTAACAGTGTAATCATTTCAGTAAACTGATCTGATTACCTACTTCCCAACTTCCCAGATCAAATATCAACAATCAGAACATCCTGCTGATAGAATATCGTTTCAAATGAAATCTGGTTATATACCTGTTGAATTTTAATTATATTATTAATCTCCCTGGTAATTGTCCAACTAAATTCTGAACAGGTAACCGATTTTATCGGAAACAATTTAGCATATACAAATTGTTGATTCATTTTCAGATTCAGATTTTTTTATGATTCTTGGATTCAAGTCTCAAGTGCAACCAGGTAATATATGAGAAAATACCATTGA
>CAZTJD010000097.1:0-15702 GCA_964613985.1 uncultured Anaerolineales bacterium | reverse complement strand
CCAACTCTTCTCCAGACAAAGCTTTGATAACCTCTTCATGCAAATCTCCAGCAGTGGCGACCGCACCTTCACCTCTCAAAGGATCATTTCCATAATAATCAGTAATCATACCACCTGCTCCTTCTATGATAGGGATTAATGGGGCAATATCCCAAAGATGCATTACCGGATCGATCATGATATCACCATAGCCTGTCGATACCAAATAATATCCATAACAGTCCCCCCAGGTACGGTACATTTTTACTCTCCTGGAAAGGATATCAAACGCGGGACCATTTTGATATCTCCAAATACTCCAATGAGAGGTCGTTAGAAGTGTAGCATCATCGATTGATCGGCACGATCTTACCCGCACGATTTGATTATTCAACCAGGTTTGATGACCATTCCCAACTAAAAAAAATCCCATCACCGGGTTGTTGATTACTCCAAGGATTGGTTTTCCATCGTGTAAAAGAGCAATTAAACTCCCAAATAGAGGGGTACCAGCCACATAGTTTTTTGTCCCATCGATTGGATCAAGAAGCCACTGGTATTCTCTGTCAGGGTTTACGTTCTCAAATTCTTCGCCTATTATTCCGTGATCTGGATAATGCTGTTGAATCATTTTCCGCATAACCATTTCTGCCTCACGATCAGCCATCGTGACAGGTGTGCGGTCTTCTTTCAATTCAATATCGATATTCGAACGATAATATTTCCGAACAATCTCCCCACCGGCATCAGCTAATCGTTTCGAAAAGTCAATAAATTCGTCCATGCAAAGGTCCTGAATCAAGCGATTTGTTCGATAAGGGTTTGAGTAGTTCTTATCAGTCTTTCCTTAAGAACATAACCATCCATACCAACCTGTTCCATCGCTAACAACACCGCACCAACAACAGGTGGAACTGTAAGAAGGACGAATCTGGCCTCAGGTGCCTTGCGTAAAACACATTCTTTCAAAGAGTCGGCAATGATCGGATGCCCTTTAAAAATACTCCCTATTAAGACAACATCAAAGGCTTCCTCAGTTAAATCAAGTTGGTTAATAACCCCACAAGCCATTTTCCCAAGTTCGTTTCCAGCCCATCGCAATACATTCAAAGCTTCTTTGTCACCTCCATCGGCAACCTCGAAAACTTTAAGCAGTATCGATGGATCAAAAACCCGATATCGTTTTGTATATAGTCCTTCAATCAGATCATCCAAGTCTTTCGCACCAGTGTAATCAATAAACACTTGGGTTAATGCTGTTTTTGATCCGCGTTGGCTCCACTCAAAAGAAACTGCTCTCATAGCTCTGGCAAGGATATCATAACCTCCAGCGTATTCTCCAGACCATTGACTGGCGCCACCAACGACTCTCCCTTCTTTTTTATGGTCATGACTCCACCCTCTACAATTGCATCCTGTGCCTGAAACGACCGAGATCCCCCAACCTTGTTTAGCACCAGCAAGGATTCCCAATATCGAATCGTTGACGATACCCAACTTCATCTTGAATCCCAGCTCATCAAGAGCCTTAAGATGGGCTCCTTTAAGAGAAAGCCAGTCATAACCAGCAATCCCCAGCCCCGCTGCAGTGATACTTGATAATTTTTGGTTTGCCTGGTTTAATGCCTTTTTCGTCGCTTCATTTACTGCACGCTTGAAACCATCCCAACCGACACCTTCATAATTGCCAGGTCCCGCAATGCCATAACCGAGTGCTTCACCAAGCTCATTCGTAATTAAAGCTGCGGTTTTTGTGCCTCCTACATCTACACCCAGGAAGACCACCATATTCTTACCTCATCATTCACCCTTCACCCTTGACAGCTGTTAATGAAGATTAACAACCTTTCCAGTGTAAGCACTTTCATATGCAGCATCAAGTATGTTCATATTGGTTAATCCTTCTCTACCACCAGGAAATGGGGAGATATTGTTCCGAATACAGCTTGCAAAATAAGCCATTTGATTTGAATACATTTCTTGTGGACAATGTTCCACCCGGGGAAAGGAATATCCTGGATCGATGACATCAACCTTTCCTTTTTCAGTATCAGGGATCTCCAGTAATGTTGGAAAGACATTCCCATAACCCTTTGTTCCATAGAGTTGAGTGGAAGCTTCCGGTCCATCCAAATGAGGCTGCCACCATCCAGATTCAATATAACTCGTTGTTCCATTTTCCCAATTAATGATCAGCAACCCAGTGTCATCAACATCATAGTTTCCATAATTCGTACTTATTCGTGCGTATACCTGGAGTGGTTTTGGATCTCCAAGCAAGAAACTCGCTGTATCGATGGCATGAATGCCCATATCAACCAAGGCACCACCACCCGACAACGCTTTCTTGGTAAACCACCCTGAAGGACCCCAATTTGAATGTACTCCATATCCTTTGGTTCGGATTATCTTACCAAGTTTTCCATCATCAACCTGGTTTTTTAGCCACAAGACTTCTTTATCAAACCGCCAACAATGTGCTACCATTAATTTACAGCCTGATAGATTGGCAGCATCGATCATCTTTTGAGCTTCAGTGCTATCCATCGCCATCGGTTTTTCAACCATCACATGGATACCAGCATTAAGGGCACTGATCGCTTGTGGGGCATGAAGAAAGTTGGGAGTAGCGACTACCAAAGCGTCGACACCTCCCGCCTGAATCATCTCCTCAATCGTGAGGTAATGATGACGAATTCCATAATACTCACCAAATGGAATCCCTTTCTCTGGATATTTTTCAACAACTGCGATGATTTTGGTGTCCTCCAGAGCTTGAATAGCTTTTGCATGATAGTTCGCAATATAACCTGCACCGGTAATTGCAAATCTTAAGGTCATTTCTACCTCTACGCTGTAGTTATGAAATTAATTATGTCAATTGATTTTCAGTTCATGAGCAATCCCATACGGGAGTTGGTGTTCCCGAACATATTCGGGTAATCCCATTAAAGTCGCTCCAATAATATCTTCAGGAATATTCTCCAGGGGAATATGGCAGGCTTTTAAAGCCTCTTCCAACTCTTGAGTCTCTTGTTCTTGGAATTCAGCCATCAACAGGATTCCCGGCCCTACCAGGTCCCCATGAGGCAGTCCTTTCCCCATTAAGTTTTCCACCGAATACGCAAAATAATGCTCACTCCCCTCTTCTGGACGTGAATGCCCGACTTGATTGCATAATTGAACTTCAAGTGCCAAGCAGTCCATCAATTCCCTTAATCCCTCTTCATCTCCAGCTCCTGCCGCTTCGGCGCACTCGAGCCCACCATCCAGGATTGCCTGTGCTACATCAGCCACCCAGGGGATAAGTTCCATCCCTTCTGGATTTTTTTCTTTCTCAGCCGCAAACTCCCAATCCCATAAACCAGTTGCAATAGAAAGCACATCGCAAATTCCCGCTGCTCGAATCTCTGCGGGTGCAGTCGCCAGCACATCGACATCGATGATTAAACGATCTGGAGTCTTGGTCTCAATATATTTCACGCAACCGTGGTGCCTTATTCCAGATGTCCAGGTAAGGAATGCATCAACCGATAATGCTGTTGGGAGGCACACCAGGCGAATATTTAACGCATTCGCAATATACTTTGCGGCATCTACAGCCAATCCACCGCCTACCGAATAAATCACCAGCGGGGATTCATTTTTTAACACTTGTTCAAGTTGATTGGTGAGGGTCACAAAATGAGGGATCGTCGCATCGGTCACTTTTATACGCCAGCGAATATCAAAATGAGTAAGATCATCAGCAATGACCTCCCAGGCACCCTCTGTTGTCACCAAAGCTACAGGTTGTTCTTCCTCAAGTTCATCAAATGGAATATATTCCACAACTGGTAAATTCCAAATCCTCATAATCTCGCTTCCAAACTACCCCTTGATCCCTGAGATTACCACACCCTGAGTAAAGATTTTTTGTGCGAAGAAGAATAACAGGATCGGCGGTAGTACCATCACCACTGAGGCAGCCATGATCAGGTGGGTATTCACCGCGTACATGGCATTAAACGTTTGTAATCCGACTGCAACTGTCCAATTCGATCTACTGTGAAGGAAAATCAAAGGCTCGTAAAAATCATTCCAAGCCCACAGGAAATGGAAGATCGCAACAGCAACTAATGCGGGTCTGGCTTGAGGCAACATGACATGAACAAACGTTTGAATCGGGTTGGCACCATCGATTTTCGCGGCATCATCCAGCTCCAGTGGTACCGTCATAAAGAACTGCCGCAGGAGAAAAACATCATAAGCATTGGCAAAGAATTGGGGCACAATCAGAGGTAACAAAGTATCGATCCAGCCAATCTTCTGGAAAAAGACATATATCGGAATCAATGTCACCTGCTGGGGCAACATGATAGTTGATAGCAACACAAGGAAGAGGATGTTAATACCTGGGGCGCGGAATCGAGAAAAACCGTATGCAACGAGAGAACAAGATAGCAACATGCCTATCATACCCACAAAGGTCACGACTAGGGTATTAATCAGATATCGATCAAAAGGGACCTGAGTGAAAGCAGTAGGATAGTTTTCCCAATGTAACTCAACATGTCGCAGGGCATTCTGTTCAGCAATTACTAACTCATAAATTTCATCTGGATTAGAGGGCACAACAAATTGCCCCAACCCGTTTGGTAAGTTCTTGATTAAAGCCATTTGAACAATTTCCCCCTCAAGCTCTACTTCGTAAAGTGGCTCTTCTTTGCCGTTGGCCTCTACCATGGTTGTCTCCCAAGGTATAATGGGAGGTGGAGAAGCCCTAAGCTGGTTACGAGATTTTAAAGATGTTGAAATCATAAATGCCAACGGTATCAAGATCACGATTGCACCAATTGCCAGGATTACTGTGGTTACGGTTTTTATGATAAATTCCCGTGCCCGAATCCCGGTAAAATACCGCTGAATAAAGGAGGATTGGGGGTCAATTTTGGTCGTCATCTTATTTTCTCAACTCTCCTTCATAATAGACCCAATATGGGGAAGACCGGAAAACTAGTAGTGTTACCAACAGAACAATCAAAAATAAAATCCACGCTAGTCCGGATGCATATCCCATATCAAAAAATTTAAATGCATTCTGATAAAGGTAAAGATTATAGAACAAGGTCGAGCGTACTGGACCCCCGGTACCATCGGTAGCAACATACACTTCCGTAAAATAATTAAAAGCCCCAATTAAACCTAATACCAAGTTATAAAAAATCACTGGAGTCATCATCGGAACCGTGATTTTCCAAAATTTTTGAAGTACATTTGCTCCGTCGATCGTCGCTGCTTCATATAGTGTCGTAGGGATGCCCTGTAATCCAGCAAGGTAAATGATCATGCCCCCACCAACACTCCAAAGACTCATAACGACCAGTGCTGGAACTGCCCATTGCGGATCTTGCAGCCACCCGGGGGGGTTTGCTATCCCGATACTTTTCAAGAAGGGATTCAATAGTCCGATCCTGGCATTAAAAATCCGTACCCAAAGCAAAGCGACCGCTACCCCAGCGATGACTGAAGGGAGGAAATACATCGTGCGCCAAACATTGACTGCATAGATCTTCTGGTTTAAAAGGATCGCAATCAAAAATCCCAGGATTAAATTCAATGGCAAGGACATCGCTGCGAATTTGATTGTTACCTTCAAGGAATGCCAGAACAAGGGATCATCCAGAAATATTTTTCTAAAATTGTCCAGTCCACGCCAAACCGGTGGTTCGATGATGTTGTAGTCCGTGAATGAATAATATAATGAAGCGATCATCGGCCCTAGTGTGAATACAAAGAAGCCAATTATCCAAGGTGAAATGAATATATATGCCCAAATAGCTTCTCGTTGACTTAAGGTTAATTTCTTATTAAATAGGTTCATCTAAAATTCCCTACTCAAAACTCAACCTGCCTGGAAACAGGGAGGTATCTAAAATAAAATGAGTATAAATCCTGCTAAATCAGATGAGGTAGTGGCAAATGCCACTACCTCATCTGTATGCGATGGCCCTTAATGACTAGCCCAATATTCATCCAGAATTGCTTGTATTTGACCGTTTACATCATCTAAAACAGATTTCGCGTCTTTGTTTTCGCCAGAGTAAACCAGGTCCAAACCATAGTTACAGGCATCTTCTACCTTACCCCATTCTGGAACCCATGATTCGTGGTGTGGGTTGTCAAGATAGTCAACAGCACCATAAACTACATCCAAATCCAATACTGGCCAGAGGCCTGCCAGGACCTGGCGGAATTCATCTTCAACCGATTCACGAGCAGGCAGGCATCCATAAATCTGACAGACATCAGAGATGTGTTCGGGGCTTGTAAGCCACTTCATCACTTCCCAGGCAGCTTCCTTCTTTTCTGCAGCATCTGGGATTGTAAAGTTATCGGCATGAATTGGCGCAACTCGAGTCCCTTTTTGGTTAAATGGAACAGCTGCGATATCATACTCAAAGGGCAGGTCAACCAGGCCCTCGGGGAAAAACCAGGTATGGCTATGGAACATCGCCACCAATCCACCACCGAAGGGGTCGCCTCCGACAGCATAATATGCTTCTTGACCTGCATAATCAGGTATAAAGTAATCCTTCCAGATACCATTACTGATCCATTGTAAACCATAGATCCATTCTGCAGAGTTTGCTACTGCTGTTTTATAATCATCCGTTGTTGGACGAGCAACATTTGGCGCATCCCAAACTGCCATGGCTTCTCGACCACTTGCCCAAGAGTCATCGTAACCCCATTGGACAATATTTTCTGGATCAAAATCTGGGGAGGTCGCGTCGTTACCATTAGCGTCCAGGGTTAACTTCATTGCCATCTCCCGTAAACTTTCCATCGTCCAGGATGTGTCGCCATAGTCATGAGTTGGGTAATCCAAACCAGCAGCATCGAAGAGGTCCTTGTTATAGAAGATGAACGAGGGGTAAATTCCTAAAGGTAGACCAACATTCTTACCAGGGAATTTATTCAATTCTAGAACTGGCCCATAGAAATCACTCATATCGATATTGTCTGCTTCAATATAAGAAGACATGTCTGCCCAGGTTTCTAGAAATTGGGAGATTGTTGATGTGCCATTGGGTCCTACCAACTGTGGAGCATTCCCACCAGAGAGCATCGCCAGGTAGCGTTCACCAGCCTCCTCGTGAGGTACAATCAAGAATTCAACTTCTATATCATCGTGGGTTGCATTGAACTCTTCTTGTATTGCTTCCTGAGCGGCAATCTGATCAGGATCAGTACCGGTTCCCATTCCAATGAAGATCACTACTTTTGCCTTTTCAGCTGGAGCGGCTGGTTCTTCAGCAGCAGGCTCTTCAACAGCTGGTTCTTCAACTACTGGTTCCTCAACCATGGGCTCTGCACCAGCACATGCTACCAGGGTAAAGGTTAACAGCATCACCAGGAAAAACAAGAAATACTTTCGGTTCATTTGACTCCTCCAAATATTTGATTAGAAATTGGTAGATACATTTCAGGTTCTGGAATACTTTTTCGCAATCGTGAAAAATATCACCTCCTTTCGATTTCATAATTTCTCTTAGGCTTCGGAACTAAACTTATCACTCTTCATCCTTGATTACCTGTCACTTAGCACTTGCCACTCATCACTTCTTACTTGTGATCAATCCTTAAAAGTACATCCACAAGACCGGCGAATTACCAGGCTTGTTGGCAGCAATGTGATTGGACTGGCTTCTCCGGTTCGGATCAACCGTACTAACTGTTGTGCCGCAGCATATCCGGCTTCCTCAATATGGGCATTTACGGTGGTGAGTTGTGGTACCAGGTGACTAGCTAGAGTGGAGTCATCAAATCCAACCACCGAGACCTGTTCAGGTACATGGATGCCTGCCCATCGAAGTGCTCGCATCACACCGGAGGCAGAATCATCATCACCCGCAAAAACAGCATCAAACTGTACCCCATCCATTAACAGCGAATCGATTGCATCTTGGGCATCTTTATCATTAAAATTCCCCTCCCCTACTAAAGATGGGTCAAAAGCAATGCCATGGGCTTCTAACGCCTGTTGGTATCCGATTTCCCGCCAGTTAGAATCTTCATGGCCATCAGGACCTCGTAAGAACACGATTCTTTGACATTTGTGATGGGTAATTAAATGTTCTGTGACCGCTCTCGCCCCTTTTTTGTTCTCGACCGTAACACTTGGGATGGATAAATCATTGGGTGAAGATCGGTGCAGTAGCACAACAGGAAAATTGATCGCGTGCAACCTTCTAAGTTCTTTTTCATCGAGGCTATTTGAGAAAACAATTAACCCATCTGTGTTGTGCTCTCCCAATACTCTTTTAAAGGTGTTATCCGGCCTGGCTTCCATAAAAGTTGAATGAATTAATAGGTCGTTATCGCCTTCCATTACACCTTTTTCAATTCCTCGTAACATCGATGCGAAGAAATCACCACTGATGATCGGTAGCAATAATCCGATTGTGTTCGTCTGTTGTTTTGCTAAGATTCGTGCCGCAGCTTTTGGTCTGAAACTGAGTACATCAATTGCCTGGCGAACAGAAATTACTTTGGATTCGGAGACCGGGGCAGATTGATTCAACACTCTACTGACTGTTGAAATGGATACGCCAGCTCTTTGAGCGACATCTTTTATGGTGGGTTGCTTGTTCTTGTCTTTCTTCACCATCATTTTCTCAAGGCAGAGAAAGGAACTTTGGAGTTCATCCTAAAAACGAACTGCTTCGCCCACACCATGTAATAAACCGGGTGGCATCACTTTTAAAGCTTCTCCATATAAAAAATCTTCATCGCGTGCAAGATATTGGGTGTACATCTTTGTGCGATTCACTAATCCATCAAAATGGCTTTCACTGAATTGGGCTTTATAGCAACGGATCGCCTGGCTTTTCTTTACTATCGTGCCTGAAATGTTAAAAATTGTGTTGGGATACGAAGTAGCGTGAAAGACCACAGCCGTAAGAGAATGAGGTTCGTAATGGTCATCTACTTCAGGATCAGTCTTAAGTCGTACAAAATCAAATAAAATCGCTGCTTCAGCGGCAGCTCTTGCTGCTAACACATGATCCTGATGTGCCTCATATAGCATCCACGGATCCATCGTAACCAGGATGTCTGGGCGCACAATACGTATGTGTTTGATAATATCACGCCTCACATCAAAATAATTGTACTCTCCTGCATCAGGATAACCTAACCAGAACTGTTTTTTTACACCAATGATTTTCCCCGCCCGAGCCTGGTCATCTCGCAATCGTCGTGTTGCCTCCTCTTCAGACCAGGTCTCGTTAATTACCCCAATCAGGTCATCAGACATTGTTAAATAGAACAATTCTGCTCCATTCTCTGCCAAAGCAGCCAAAGTACCCCCAACAGAAATATCGTTATCATCATAATGGGGTTGAACTGCTAGAACACGTTTGGCGTTGATAAAATCGGGAACTTCAATACCAGGAAAACCTGACATCATCCTCTCCTTCATCAAATCAGTATGGTATTTGAAAGCGTTTTCAGAAAACGTTTTCATCAGTATATCCGCTTTAACCAGACGAGTCAATTATGTTTGTGTGAAAATTTGATAAAGAAATTTATTTCCCAAACGAATTCTTTTAAGAATTCTTTCCTCCTATGGAGTATTAATCCGAGAACCATTCTCAATCCCCAAAAAGATTTCCAAGTCTATCGCACTATCAGGATTAAAATCAAGTTCATGTTCTTCTGGCAAAACTCCCAATAAATGGATAAAATATTTAACAGTATGAGGATTACCCGTATAATCCACGATTCTACTTCGATTAACTATCTGTCCTGAAACCACTTCAATGACATACAATCCATCTGAAACCAATTTTTCTTTTACCTTGTATCCTAACGCATCATCGCCTGTGCCGTTAATCAGACGGATTTTTGCCCCTTCCCTCGCCATCCGTTCTAAATCTGTCCCAGGTGAGAGTGGGCCTAAAGTACCCGCGCTGAGTAAAAAGATTTCATCCCGAAGCTGGCGTATTTTCTCCATTCTAGGCAGCAAGACACTCCGACCATCCGGGGTCCTGGCATAACTTACATCTGAAGGCGAAATCGCTCTTGATCTTATTTGATCATCGGGAACCTTTTGAGCGAGCCTAGCAAGTTTGATCGCCTCATCTAAAGTCATGTTTGTTTGCACCCCAGAAGAAAGTTCAGCATATAATGTTGGCGCTTTAGAGATTAATTCCGATAATGATTCAGGTTTTAACAAGCGATCACGAATACCATAAACAACCTGTTGCTGACGTAAAGCACGGTCAAGGTCTCCATTGGGAGTATTTCGCGCCCGGGCGTATGCTAACGCTAATTCTCCCGGTAGAGTCTGTTTTCCAGGTTGTAAAATTTTGGGATTCCCAATAATCGGATCAATTCTGATCGAAGCTGGGACATCAACTTTAACCCCTCCTAGTTCATCTACAAATCTCACAAAGGCACCAAAATCAACCACGGCATAGTAATTAATCCGGATTCCTAGTAACCCCTCGACAGTCTTAACTGCCATGGCAGGTCCCCCTCCCGGGATCTTGTATGCTTCACCCAAAAAATAAGCTACATTGACACGGTCATTATCAAAACCTGGGATGGAGACCCATAAATCTCGTGGAATCGATAGGATTCCAGCATTGTTGTTTAGAGGGTTCATGGTTAATAGCATCATAGTATCTGATCGCGATGGACCTTTTCCACCTAACCAATCTCGATAATCCAATCCCATAACAAGTAACGTTACTCTTCCTTCGCCATCCCAGCTTTCCATCACACCCTCAGGCATTTCAATGGGTTCTGGTAAACTTACCTCCATTTGCATCGGAGTTTCTGTCTTAGTCTCCTCCCCTTTATCACCAGATACAAAATTTGGCAGGAAATGAACTATTCCTTGCCCGGTAACCAATCTCCTACCAATTTGATAATAACCCGAAAAAACCAACAGCATCAATATCCCGAGCACGCACCAATAGCCCAAGATTATGGCAAATGATTTAGGTTGTCTTTTTAAGGCTTTGAATATTTTTTTCATCAAGCTATTCTAAGGTAATTGTGTGTCTGTTGGAGTAGGACTTGACGTAAACGTGGGTGTCTGACTCGGTTGGTTTTCTGTTGCTGAAGGATTTGCAGTTGATGTGGAGGTCATCGTAGCCGATGCAGTAATCGTCGGTTCGCCCGATCCACCCGTTGGAGATGGTGTAAGAGTAGGAATAGTTGGAGATGGAGTGAGAGTGGATTGGGTAGGTGTCATGCTTACTGGGGTAACTGAAAGGGTTGGTGTTAAGGAAGCTGCCATTGTTGCTGTACCACTTGAAAGGAGTGTTGCTGTCCAGGTGACCAGGGTTGATGTCGCTGATGGCGTGTATGTCCAGGTTATCGTGAAAGTGGGGGTCGCTATCGAATACTGGCATCGTTCATTGATTTCCTCCTGCCTGGACTCCTTTCCTTGGTCATAATATATCCCTTGGGCAAGGTTATATTGATCAGCAGCTCCACACCAATCCTCTCCTTGCGCCAGAACATCGCCATACATAATCAAGGCCAACCTGTACCGGGTAATTGCTGGTACCCCTGAAAGGTCTTTAATGTAAGGTGCAGCTTTTGCTAACTGGCCGAAATAATAAACTGAACGATCAGGATACACATACCAAAAACTCATCCCGATCTGATACAATCGAGCCCATTCCCTGTATACCTCTGCGTGCGAATCTAATGGAACAAACAACTCAGCAAGTGATAAATCATAAAGCCCTCCTTCCAAGTCTCCTTCAACCAGGATCTTATCAATTCCATTAAAATAATGTGCCAGGTATAACATCCGGTCTACCTGACTAACCTGATACATAGGATCATTATCCCGTAAAGCCATCAATGTTTGCACCAAAGAATGCCAATCCATAACTTCATATAACATCAAAGCAGATTCAAATATTTCTTCAACAGCTCTAGTGTCAGGTGTTGGAGAGAGGGTAGGAGTTGGTGTTTTTGAGGATTTTGGCAATTCCTGAGTAATATTAACATCATCTTCAACCATCCGCAGGAGTGTCCGCGTTAGAAAATCCATAGCACCGGGGTAATCTGCTTCCTTTTCCAGGATATACTCAAAACGCTGTCTGGCGATTTCGTAACGCCCTGCTTCATAATCGAGTTTCCCCAGTTCATACTGTGTTTGCAGTTCGATAGCTGATGAGATAGTCAGATTCTCCCTTTTTGTGTAAGTCTCCCGTATATATCCTAATCCCAATCCAGCAGTAGCTGCAGAGATCAGGGAAAAGATACCTAACACGATCCAATCAAGCCAGGAAAATCGATTGATGTTTTTCATAAGTCATCAACTATCTAACCAATCTTCAGAGAAATTGTCAACACCAATAAAAAAAACAAGAAAACGGGACCAAAAATGACATAAATCTCTCCCAGCCTGAAATCCCATGTTAAAATAATCCAGATCTCTTTACATAAGAATCAATATTATAATCTTTTAACTTAAATATTAATTATCACTCGATACAAAAACCATGGATTACGATTTCGACACCATCATTGACCGACGACATTCTGACTCTTTAAAATACAGAATCTGCGAGAAAGAACAATTACCAATGTGGGTAGCAGATATGGATTTCCGCTCCCCAGAAGTCGTGATTAAGGCTTTACATGAACGCGTTAATCACGGTATTTTCGGTTATGGCATGCTTCCAGAAAAGAGCAAAGAAGCGGTTATCTCCTGGCTCTCTTCTCGTCATAGCTGGAATATAACCCCAGATGACATAATCTTTGTCCCTGGTGTTGTTGCGGGATTCAATCTCGCTTCTCATGCAGTAACCAGATCTGGAGATGGCGTCGTCTTACAGACACCGGCATATGGACCCTTCTTCTCAGTCGCCAGCAATGCCAACCTGACACAACAGGAGATGGAGTTATCCCAAGGACCAGACGGGCAATACTTTATCGATTATGATGCGCTTGAGTGGTGTTTGACCGCTCGATCTCGCATTTTCATGTTATGCAATCCGCAGAACCCTACTGGACGTGTTTTTTCGCTTGAAGAACTTCAAAAAATAGCCGAAATCTGTTTAAGGCACGATATCATCATTTGTTCAGATGAGATCCATAACGACCTGGTCTTCCCTGGAAGGAAGCATATACCCATCGCATCGATTTCTCCCGAAATTACCTCAAAAACAATCACACTCATTGCCCCGAGCAAGACATTCAATATCGCTGGTTTGGACGCGTCGGTCGCGATCATCACAAATAAAGAACTACGCAACCAATTTGAAAGTGCAAGGAAAGGGCTACTAGGTGGTGTTAATATACTTGGTCTTCATGCTGCTCGTGCTGCTTATCAACATGGCGAATCCTGGTTAGAAGCGTTGTTGATATATCTTCAGGCGAACCGGGATTTCACCATTGAATTCATAAAAAACGAAATTCCTGGCATTAAGATAGTAAAGCCTGAAGGTACCTACTTGGCTTGGTTGGACTGTCGCAAGGCTGGAATAGAAGGGAAACCAGGCGAATTTTTTAAACGAGAAGTCGGGGTTATCGTAAACGAGGGTACCTGGTTCGGTAAAGGTGGGGAAGGTTTCGTTCGATTAAATTTTGCCTGCCCACGAGCCATCCTGGAAATTGGTTTGCATAAAATGAAAGATGCTCTGAAAAAAAGGGAGGGCTGATCTGCTAAACCTGGATTTCTTCCACCGGGGGGAAATTCTTGCCGGTCAATCCTTAATATACTTGTTCATCCTTATTCACCTAGAATTTCTTTGCAAAACGATTATATTGATAATAGATAAATCCTTTCTGGACTTACATCACAATTCTCGAGAATGCCATAGAATTCAATGTACAAAATGGAGAGTAATGAATGGGTCAATATTTTACTAAAGAATATTCAGGAGAACCGTTCCATCTTTTTGGTACCGGGCATTTGATCGCTATTGTTATTATCATCCTAATAAACCTCTCTTTTATCTGGTTAAGAAAGCAGGATCAGAAACAGAAAGACCGGGTTCGTTACATCATCGCTGCTATGTTGCTGATCAGCGAAGGATCATGGCATGCCTGGAATATCGCGATCGGGGAATGGACCATCCAGACTCATTTGCCCTTCCACCTCTGTTCAATTTTAGTCTGGACCAGTCTTATCATGCTTTTAACCAAGAATTACAGGATATTTGAGTTTGTGTATTTTCTCGGAATTGCTGGTGCTTCTCAGGCCGTTCTTACACCAGAGGCAGGGATTTATGGATTTCCTCATTATCGCGTCTTTCAAACCCTCATTGCACATGGTTCTATCGTCACTGCGGCTGTCTTTATGACTGTTGTTGAAGGATACCGCCCTTATTGGTCTTCATTAATGCGTGTTTTAATTTGGGGAAACATCTATATGATCTTCGTCACGGGGATCAATGTGTTTGTTGGAAGTAATTACTTATATACACTTCACAAACCTGAAACTGCCAGCTTGATGGATTACCTCGGTCCCTGGCCCTGGTACCTGTTACTCCTAGAACTATTGGCAGTCATATTTTGTATTATCCTTTATTTACCATGGATCATTAAGGACCATAGAACAAAGACGGCGATGACACTCGTCTGAGGATCCAACTTTATATTCCACTAAAAAACATTGGCTGATTATAGCTCACGTTACAACGTTGTTAATCACCGCCCTGTCTATCTCTGGGCTGGTCCGGGGACTATACGCATGAACAAGCTCATGTTCATGGGTGCTCCTAACGACGACTTTGTCCATTTAGAAGCTCACACAGTCGTTGGTGCCCAGCGGATGTCTAGGTAATGTCTGGAGAAGCTGCATTCAATTGGGCTTACCTGATGTATAACTGGGGCTTTCCACCCGAAATTGAAGAAGAGGATTGGGAGGATTTTAGAAAAACGGTTCCAATTTTCAAGATCAAGGCATTAATGTTTTTGGATATGTCCAAACATCAAATTGCGTCTATCAAGGCAGCTATAGAGAAAAAGACTGGTACGCCAAAGACCCCAAGGGCAGATTCATCCATTACTATACCGGTCGTTATATGACCTGTTTACTTCACCCGCAGTGGTTACTTCATCTTCACAAGATGATTGATGGTGTTTTCTTCGATAATCCCTGGCTGGGAATCCCACCGATTCATTTTGGTGGTACCTGGTCTGGTCCAGTTGGGTGTTATTGTTCTCGCTGCCAGCAAGCCTTTTATAAGGGTACCGGCTTCACTATACCTACGTTTGTCTTGGTTTTATAGAGCCTATTTCGAATATCCATGTGCTCGTAGGCTGATGGATATTCTGGGTGTTCCCCAATGGTTCTTAGGATCTCCATATTTTAAAAATACCTGGTAAAAAACTCCAAATTCCAATCATTGCTTGCCTTAGTGAGATCAGCGATGTAAAGGTCAAAGGATCCAATAATCCAGTTCTAATCGAGCATTGGAGACAACATAATCAAAATCAAGTACATCTAGTAAATTATGGATCAAACCCACGGCTGATAACTGTCAATTTCCCAGACCTAGTAGTCTGTGAAATTATATCCCCAACATTAAAAATCCAAAGCTTCTCCGGAAAGGAAATCAACTATGAACTCGACATCTACGCTAAAATCACCTATCAGAAGCTAAATTCTATTTAACCCCACCCATGCCCTAATCACCATATTTGACCTAGTCTACAACCGGTTTATTTAGATACTACATAGTTCAAATAGCCGTATCAAAG
>CAZTJD010000096.1:1841-15706 GCA_964613985.1 uncultured Anaerolineales bacterium | reverse complement strand
CAATGGACAGAGCGTCTGACTTCGAATCAGCAGGTTGTGGGTTCGACTCCCGCCGGGTGCGCACATATACAGGGGTTATCCCCGCAAGAACCGCCACATCTTGCATTATTAGAAGGTTTACCTTTAGAAAGATTATTTTCCCGCGACAAACGCTACAACAGCAATCTATCTTCATCCTTCAGTAACCATTCCCAAACAACCATACTGATCACCAACATTCTTCCTAATTATTCTAATGACAATTCATTTGAATAAGAGTATAATCAACTTTATCCTGATCATCTAATATCTATAGGAAGGAGTTCAATATGAATAAAACAAAACAAGTTGTAATTTTATCTCTGATCTTCGCTCTCATTCTTATCTGCACCACCGCTGTCCTGGCGGCTGGGAATGATGGTCCGGTCATCCCACCCAAGCTTCCAGAGGGCGGATATGATGACGATTACTATAATGTTGGTAAAACCAAGCTTTCTTCCCCCTTTGCCTTCAGCTTCCAGCAAACCCTGCTTCCACTAGATGGGTTACCCGATCCTGGTAAGGGTAAAGCCGTTTATTATTTTGCATATATTTCTGGCTCCCCCACCAAGGCATGCTTCCCCCAGATTTTTGGATCAACCACAAAAGTTCATGGATTGAGCACCGTTTTATGGCAGTGGGTGCAGCCTGGTATGATGACTAAAACAGAGATTTACGATAGTATAAAATACCGTTGTGCCGAGATCACAAATGATGGTTTTTATGGTCTTATTGGGACGAAAGGTGAAAAATTTGAGCATACCTACCCGGTAGATACACCATAAAAAGTCCCCCCACAAACTAACGATTATTCTTAATAGAAAGGCTGCACTTCAGCAGCCTTTTTTAATTTAAGAAATTTAGGTTAGTTTTTATAACATAAGCATTAGGAATATTATGTCTATACGCATATTAATTCCCACCCGAAAGGACGTACTTTTGGAATCAGCTGTTTAGGAATCCGGGAACACTTCTTACGAATATATTTTCGTGTAGTAAATTTAAGCTATACTTGTTGCATGCAATACAGGAATTTAAGAAAGTTTGATAAATTTCTAGGGCTAACCCTCTTTAGTGTTTTATTCGCAGCAGGGCTTTGGCTATTCTGGGATATCCCCTCGTTGGACACCCTCGAAAGCAACCTCGCCATCCCCTCCATCCGCTTCACAGATCGCAACAGCAGGACGCTTTATGAATTGATCGATGATAGTGGAGGGCGTAATTCGCCTGTTCCCTTAGCACAGATCCCTGATCACCTCCAACTGGCAACCATCGCTACCGAAGACCAGAATTTTTATCGCCATCCAGGGATCGATTTCACCGGGATTCTGCGGGCTTTTTTGATCAATCTTCAAGGTGGTGAAACCCTCGCGGGAGGCAGCACTATCACCCAACAAGTAGCAAAAAATCTGCTTCTCTCTGGGGATGAACAGTTAAAACGCACCCTCAGGCGCAAACTGCGCGAAAGCTGGCTTGCCTGGCGGATCACTCATAAATATTCAAGAGAGGAGATTTTATCTCTTTACCTCAACCAGATGTACTATGGAGCAATGGCATATGGTGTGGAGGCAGCCTCTCAAACTTACTTCGGGCACCCGGTCTCCGAACTCAACCTGGCAGAGTGTGCCTTAATTGCTGGAATCCCTCAGGCGCCAGCTCTTTACAATCCATTTTTTGATCCTGATGCTGCTATTACTCGACAACATATCGTCCTGGAACTGATGCATAACCAGAGTTATATAACCCAGGACGAACTTGATGTCGCGATCCGTCAACCGTTAACCTTCACATCTTCTCCTTATCCGCTCGAGGCACCTCATTTCGTAATGATGGTAATCGCACAGTTGGACCAGCTGCTGCCAGACCAGGTTCGGAATCCCTCCAATTCTCTCGTTGTACGAACGACATTGGATTTAGACTTGCAGCATCTGGCTGAGAAAGCAATTACCAAGCATTTGAACTCTCTGGGTGAGAAATATCCAACAAAACTATCCAATGGTCAAGAGACAAGTCACAATATGCCCGGTGGACATAATGTTAACAACGCTGCCTTGGTTGCATTGGATCCCAAAACGGGAGGGATTCTGTCCCTGGTTGGTAGTCCAAATTATTTTGATCCCAATACTGCTGGGGCAATCAACATGGCGAACGCCCCCAGACAGCCTGGCTCGGCATTGAAACCGATAATCTATGCTGCCGCATTCACACCTGACCACCCTAACCCACTCACCGCAGCCTCGATGATCCTGGATGTAAAGACCTCATTTGTCACTAACGATGGTCATGCCTATATCCCAGCGAATTTTGATAACCTGGAGCATGGGCCTGTCTCAGCACGGCAGGCGCTGGCATCCTCCTTGAACATCCCAGCAGTGGTCGTGCTGGATCAAATTGGATTGACTCGCTTGTTCAATTTGGCATCTGAGCTTGGGATTTCTACCTTTGGTAATCCCGAGGACTATGATCTCTCCCTAGCTTTAGGAGGTGGTGAAGTAACCCTGTTGGAACTCTCTGCTGCGTATGGGGCATTCGCAAACGATGGTAACCACGTGGATCCGTTCACAATTCTCGATATCAGCACAATTGAGGGTGAAATAATATATCAACATACTTCCCCGACATCAACCCGGATACTGGATGAACGAGTCGTCTGGTTGATCTCAGACATTCTTAATGATAATGAAGCCCGGACCATCGGATTTGGAGTAAACTCGGCTCTTCGTATCGATCGTCCTGTGGCTGTTAAAACGGGAACAACCACAAATTTCCACGACAACTGGACGATCGGCTACACGCCAGACCTTGTTACCGGAGTTTGGGTTGGGAATGCCAACCACGAACCTATGCGAGGGGTTACTGGTCTTAGCGGTGCAGGTCCAATCTGGCACCAGTTCATGCGAGAGGCTCTGACTGGAACGCCAAAGAACTGGTTTTCTATTCCTGAAGGATTGGTGAAGGTCGAAGTTTGCTCGCTTTCAGGCCTGCTGCCCACAAACGCATGTCCTTATAAAAAATATGAATGGTTTATTCAAGGGACGGAACCAGTGATTCCTGACTCAATATTCCAAAAGGTCTGGATAGATCGGAATACCGGGATGCTGGCAACCTCAACAACCTTGCCAGAAAATCGAACTCCCTTCACTGCTCTAGACCTACCACCCCAGGCTCATCCCTGGGCTAGAGAAAATGATATCCCACTCCTGGTGGACCTTAAAACGCAAAATATGAAAGACGCGCTCAATTCGATAAGCAATCCAATTGAAATCATTTCTCCAGGAGACCAGTCTATCTTCCTGCTAAATTCATCCTTATCACAAGAAGAGCAAAAAATCCACATCCAGGTTGCCAGCCCATACCCTCTTAACCGGGTTGATTTATGGTTGGATGGAAAATTATTAACGTCACTTTATGCCCCTACTTATGAAACATGGTGGCAATTAGAGATCGGTACACATTCACTTTGGGCTGAAAGCCATAATTCAACCAGTGGATATCTTTGCAGTTCAACGATACACTTCAAGGTGGAAAGTGCCCCATAATCTAACGAACGGATCTCAAGGAAGAACCAAAAATCGTATGCCAGCACCTCTACCATAAACCTCTGGGAAATAAAATTCCTGTGCCGTTGGGGGAATCGTGGAATAGTTTCCTGGAGTACTTGCACGAACGATGTAGGTATAGACATAGGTGCCGGCTGGAAGATAGTCCGCTGAAATAACAACGCGCTCATCTCTGTATTCAACATGATCAAAAAACCACCACCCCCATCCTTCCTGCCACAGTCCTTCGAAATCGTACTTTGATGGTGCAGTGACATCTGGGCTCGTCTCCAGAGATGGGTTGACAGCTTCTAAACCTGCCGGTAATGGATCATCGATGATGACATAATGAAGATCATTGGGGACAACTAATGTCAAGCGTGCTAGCAAAAGATCACCTTGTTTCGCTGATAACACTGGTTGTGCATTTTCGATTGTGGTTTGTTTGAAATAATCTCTAGAAATGATGATGCCTCGATCCAATGGTTCTACTTTATCGACTGGCAAAGAGACATTGAGGTGTGCAGTATAGTATAAATTTCCAGGACCTCCATCCCGGGCAATGGTTAGCCGGTTTGTCTCACCGATCAATAAGGTCTTGATATCTTTTCTGAGCTCCGTGGTTTCCGTCAAATTATCTCCATCAACTGAACCATCACCCAATCGCTCCCCATTTAAACCGACAGCCCAATCATACTTTGCGCTGAACTCGTCTGTTATGTCCAACCACCGCGTCAGGCTTATCAAAGTCCATGCTGTTTCCTGTGTCGTTCGCCAACGTCCTTCCGTCCGGTTCGACATCAACCAGCGAACGATATTCGCATTTAATTGGTTTTCAGGATCAAGACGCAGCAATGTTGAAAGGATGATCGCTGTCGTGCGGGTATCGGAATTCCAGTTCCAATAGTCAATCCATTCTTCATACCAATGGACCCCAGTAGCAGACATGATCGCCGAATTGATAAAATCAGAAATGAATGTATCCAACCTTGGATCAGCAGGGTCGATCATCCAAAGTGTCTCTGCCAGGAGAGCTTTTGCAAAGAGACTTAGGGATTGTCGGTGATCAACCATCACATTTGATATACTGACCTGAGGTTCTCCTGCCTTAGCTAACGTATAGAGCAGGAAAGCCTGCCGGTTGAGTAAATACTGCTTATCGAAACTCCCCGGACTCATTAGTTTTCCTTTCAGATAATGGATGCCGCGATCCAGAGTTTCCATGTTTATAAGGTAGCCAGCTTTTTGTGCTTCAACTAGACCAAAAACAACATAAGCACTTGTAAACGGGTCACTTTCGGTAGATTCAGGCCACCATCCCCAACCTCCATCCGGTCTTTGCCAGTTATAAATTCGCTGTGTTGCAAGGTTGATCTGTTCTGTAAGGTGATTTTTCAATGATGGATCGCTTATACCAGCTCTTTCTAGAGCTTGTTGTGTCAGCACATTAGGTAAGAACTTTGATATGGTTTGTTCTATGCACTCATAAGGATAGTGTTCCAGATAATTCAGGCTTTCTGTCATCCCGGCAATTAGGGATGAAGAAATATCGACCTTGATATCTCCTTTCGATAAATCCAATGAATCTGGTAAGTGAATACCTTCTGTTCTCGAACTACCTTCTGACAATACACCTGACGTACCAATTGTTTCAGGAACTTCATACTTATAAACAGGAATACCTTGATCCTCCAAAGTTCCGATGGTGGGCCTGGAAGCATCGGAGTATGAGTCTCCTTTTGCCATAACCACCAAATCAACTCGATCAGTATCATCATCAATTAATACATCCCAGGAAATATATGCCTGTTCTCCAGCTCCAATTTCCACTCCTTGTAATTGTGGTGAATTTAAAATTAATCCAGTTGCAACCAAAGTAACTTCTACAGAAAGGTCTTCATCTGTATTATTGTGAACAGCTGTCCCAATTACAGATTGATCGCCATTTACGAAAAACCTGGGTGTTTGGGGACGAACCAGGAGCGGTTTCGTACTGCGAAGGTCAAAATCATTTTCTCCTACTTTCGTGTCCAGGGTTATCGCTCGAGCATCCATCCGCCAAATTGTTAAATTGTCCGGCAACTCCACAGTCACAGTAGCTTGTCCATTTTCATCTGTAACCATTTTAGCTTCCCAAAATGCTGTGTCTTTGAACTCGCCTCGAATGTCAAAAACGCCATACACATCAGCTCCTTTTCCACCACCACTTCCCATCCCCTCCCCTTCCGTAAGTCGATCTTCATAGGTAGAAATATAATGCTCAATATTGTAAACAATTGGAATGGTTGTCATCACTCCTAAAGATCTACCTGAATAAAAATAATCAAGGATAGTACTTGAATTGGGTCCGATTAAAGATAGAACAGATAGATCAACTAAGGCAAGAGAAACCTCTGCCTGAACGGGATTTCCAGTATAGTCTGTAGTATGAATTTGATATGTCACACGTTCACCAGGACCTGACTGATCCTGGTCTGCACTTATCTCGACATTTACTTCTTGTTGATTGGGAAGAACATTTACTTCGACCAGACCAAATCGAAAATCGGGATTTCCATCCTTATTCCCCTGGATTACGATTGCTGATATGTATATATTCGGTGCCATTTCAGCAGTGATTGGTAAATGATAAATGGCGCTATTACTTGCCAATCGAATAACATCATACTGTTGGATATGGCCTCGCTCTAGGCTGATAAGGGCGAAGTTATCCCCTGCAAAAGGAGAGGCAACCAATATTTCTGCCATATCACCCGGTTGATAAGATTCTTTATCAGTTACCAGGGTCATTCGACGATCATCCGTCTGACGCCAAGCCACGTAGTCATTGCTCGATATCCACATATAAGCGCCAGATTTAGCTTGATTTTCGAACTCATCTTGCACAGTTACCTTGGCTTTGTAAACACCTCCATTTTGTGGTGTAAATGTAACGGTTGCTTTTCCATTCAAATCCATCTTAACATCCGGAATTTTGGTCACGGGAATCTCTTCCACCGTGGTTGTCCACTGCGTAAATCCCTGTGTATCCTGTTCTTGAACGGAGTACCACCGGCGTTCCACAATCTCCACATTCATAGTTGCTCCAGGAACAGGTTTGCCATCCCAATCGACAACAACCAGATCAAAAGCCTGTTCTTCCCCAATCACTCCCACATATTCTTGAGATCGAACACCAGGATAGAAAGCCGCTTTGTGAGCAATAATTTCCACCCTGTCACTAACAGCTGTACCAGCTAAATCTGTAATAGTAGCCTCAAAGATATAATCACGGCTATTCCCACTCTCGCCCAAATCTGCAGTAAAAGTAAGGCTTAGTCTGCCTTCTGAATCGGTACGACCTTCTCCATCCGCAATGATTTCGCGAGAGGCAGATTCGTAAAATTCGTATTGATAACCAACATCTTGATCATAATCTACAAAAGCATATTGGTTCAAATCGTCTGTGGGTTGGAAATTGTAATCAACCGCTTGAATCGCCCAGCTCACATCAGCATTACTAACACCTCCACCTGAATAATATTCTGCTTCAATGTCTATCTTGTATTTCTCTCCAGCGAGGACATTTTCTGGATCAGCTATCGTAGAAACCTGGTATTCCGGTTTCCGGTATTCTGCAACCGTGAATCCAACTCCGCCAATACTCTCTTCTCCTGTTGTGGTATAGACCGATATTGAGTAATATCCCAGTGCAGCATTCTCATCAAGATCCAACTTACCAGCAAATGACCCATAGCCAGAAAGTGGTAAAGTACCTTTAAACACAACTTCGCTATAACTCGAGATTTCAACCTCGACCTCACTCCATGGCAACAAACTATAATTCAAATCGTCATTTTGCCTGACAATCCCTTTAAAATTGACTGTTTGTCCTGATCGATATAAAGGTCGATCGGTGTAAACATAAGCAGTTGGTTGGCTGGGTAAAGAATAATAACTGCTCCAAATCCCAAAATCATAAGGAGATACCCCACTCCCCCAGTCGCTGACCGCAAAAGCAAAAGGAGCATCGCTGCTTGTTTTTATGTACCTACTTCTATATAACTCTTTCTCAATGGGTAGATCAAGGTAAAGCAGTCCTTGGGAATTCGTTGCCCCTGTCCCGATCTGGTTTAAACTTTCATCCAAGATTTCAATTGTAGCGTCTTCGATAGGTTCACCACTTTCTAAATCTGTTAACCAGATCAAACCTTCTGTAGGCGTGTTCTTAACCGTTAGGTTCGCTTCCGCGACTATCAACAATCGGGTATCAACAAATTTACCACTTTTAAATACTTGAGGAGAATCAATCGTTAACAAGTAGAATCCTGTTTCTAGTGGATCTCCTCCCAGGTCAGTTAAATGAATCCCACGTCGAGTGATTTCGTTAACATTCTTGGTATTTGCCCACGACCAATAATTGACCTCCCATTCGGCTGGCGGCGTGAAATCCCAGCGATTATTGGTACCATTTTCAAAACCAACAAAATATTCAATTGGCAAACGATACAAATGACTTTCAACAGTGCTCACATTTACGTAACTGACAAAGAAACGCATTGTACCACCCATGGTATAAATCGAAGGTGCGTAAGGCAAATCCAGGTAGGTGGCTGGCCTCAGATCGGCCGTTCGAAAACTGAACCGATATTCCTCTGTTATAGGATTTCCATAAATATCTTCAATTCCCGGTAAGACCGTTACGGAGTAATTCGTTGATGGGTTCAATCCGTAAAAATCAACATTCCAACCCCAGGCATTGTAATACCAAGAAAGGTCTTCACCTGGTGAAGGGTTGATAACGACGTGATCCTTAATTGTATCCAGATTAACAGGGGATTCAAAATTGATGCTCATCCTTCTAGTAAAAATAGGTTGTGTAGAATCATTGTTTGGGGTAGTCGATTCTATACCCGGGAAGGGAATGGTGCTGAAATTCCAACGTAAACCTTCCAGTAATTTACCTCCTGTTGACGACATCGCGTTTTCTGTGAGTAGAATTGTATAATTCGTCTCAAGCGCCAGTCTTTGGGTAGGTGTTATGATAATCTGATAATCCGAAGTCCATTCGCTATAAACACTTACATTTTCACCGCTTTGGGTAAAGAGCGTAAATGAATCCGACACACTTTCTTCATCCATGGGTTGCTGAAAGTTAATCAAAAAAGACGAATCCGGACGAACATCTTCATAATTATCTTCTGGGTTAATCACACTTACAGGTCTAGAGATCCCAAAAGAAGCGATGGTTGGTGCTGCTGTCCTAAATTCCCAGGAAAATGGTTCCTGGAGGGTCGATCCAATCGTATCAGTCAAGCCATCCATAACTCTTATCATATAGGTCATTGAACTCATCAAAGCTTCTTTAGGATGAAATATATATACCGAAGAATTCAACCATTCTCCATATCCTTGTATCGTTGGAGATGCTGATATTGGGTCAGGCATATCCTCCTGATCTTCTAGAATATTTAGAGAAAAAACTGGTCTGTTAAAAATTACAGTAATGACCGAATTCGCTTCTACCTCTTGTGCTCCATCTTCGGGAAATACCTGGCTTACAATTAACTCTCCCGCAACATGTACATCGAAACGAAATGTTTCCGAAAGATTTTCACCTTGATTGCTCTTTGCTTTTGTAGAAATAGATGCCTTAAAAATACTGCCAGGAGCGAATGGTTGTTCTGGAATAAATTGCAAAGTATGCTGATCAGGCCAGTTTATTTGCCCATCGATCGATTCACCCGCAGGGTTTACCAATACCCATGCTGCAGATGTGGAATTTTGTTCCATGTGTTGGTCAAATACAACCTTGATTGTGCCTTTCTCACCAATCTCCTCACCTCCAGCAGGATAGGTCTCAATTACAACCGGAGGTAATGGAGCCCCTGAGTCTTGTATTTTGACACGATTGGTTGGTAAGGGTGTTGGTGATGAAAGAGGGGTAGCCATTTGGGTTTTTATCGGTTCATTGCTCTCCCCAATTGGCGTTTCTTCTGCTGGGTGTATTTTTGCGCAATACGAAGTTATTAATAATATCCCAAACAGGATAAACAATAAAACTCGTGACTTCTTAGAAAAAGCCATCATATCCTCCGAGTATTATAATTCACTAGATAATCTACACTTTTTATGGTTTGTCTGTGAAGGAATTTTTTATCTGTCTTTCCCATCTGCTTCCAAAAAAGTAGAAAGATAAACGAATCATCTTTTACAGGGCAACAGGGATTCTTTACTCAGAAAAACCCAAATCATATAAAATTTGCTTCTCAAGAATTTCGTTTTAAGGAATTAATTTAAATAACAAATAGCAATTTTTATGAATAAAATAGATCATACATCATGTTAGATTTTATAGCAAATGCTTTCATTTTAGATGATATAATCCTTCTATATTTGGTGAGGTAGAAAATGGAAATAAACGGTGAAATTGATAGACTCATTATTGTAAATGTAGCAAGTGAACAAATATCCGCCCTAACAAAGGAACTCAATCAAAAACTTTTCTTTTTTACACTCGTTGATAATGCTGGGGGAATTTTGGACAAACCGACACATACCTTATTAATTGGGATAAACAAGAATCGTTATGATGAATTGATCCAATTGCTCCATGCATATTGTAAAAAACAGCTAACTCATATCGCCACTCAAACCCAGATGGAGATACATTTACAACCCCACCAACCGATTATAATCGAGGCTGAAACCGGTGGTGCAACAATTTTAACATTTCCTGTTGAGCATTTTGAGCAATATTGATCACGGAGATTCGCAATGAAGTTAATCCTGGCTGTTGTGCGAGATGTTGATACTGAATCCATTTTAAACACCTTATTGCTAAAAGGATATCAGGTTACCCGGCTGGCAAGCACAGGTGGATTTTTACGGCGCGGAAGTACAACCTTGATGATTGGCGTTGATGAGGGAACGGTTTCTGATGTTATCAAACTACTTAAAAATGCTGTTGGAGAACCTGACCTCGATCAACATAGGATCACACTATTTGTTCTTGATGCAATAAACTTCGAACAAATATAAGAAAGGCCTTTTCGTGTCAAACTTTTTTCGGCGCCTTTGGCGCCGTTAACGCGTTCGCTCATGAAAACGATGTTAATCCCTGCAAATGAAGTAAGAAATGAGACGAGAGTCCAAAACTCTCGTTTTATAACCTCTCTTTCCCCGGCATTTTCTGTTGAGGAGGCAAGGAAATTTATCAGGCGAATAAAGGCTGAGTTTACCGACGCATCACATAACGTACCCGCATTTATCATTGGTCATGGTGCTTCCTTGATCAGCCACGCTAGCGATGACGGAGAGCCGTCTGGAACCGCTGGGAGACCAGCTCTAGCAGTACTGCAAGGATCAGGTTTAGGAGATGTAGCTGTTGTGGTAACTCGGTATTTTGGCGGTACAAAACTGGGTAAAGGAGGATTAGTGCGGGCTTATGGAGATGCAATCCGATCGGTTCTTGAAATTGCCTCTTTCGCTCAAAAAGCTGCTACGTACACCGTTAAGTTCTCTATTCCCTATTCGCTTTATGAACGCACCAGATTCTTAATCAACTCACATCGAGGAGAAATCTTGAAGGAAATCTACTTGGAAAATGTTACAATCACTTGTAAATTATTAACTGAACAATACATCCCTTTCAAACTGTATTTGAAGGAATTAACACATGGAAATGTTCATACAGAAATCCTCGAATCAGATAAATTTTCGATATTTCCTATAAACAAATGAACAGAATGATCCCATGTAATTCCTGAGATAACGAAAATAGGAGACCATTTCCAAAATGAATAGTAAAGAAAAAGCTGAATTTATTCCATTTCATGCTATTAATGAGTTCATGCGCAATGATTTCCGGTTGCAGGTGATCCGGTCCGTCCTACAGTCCTTACCTGAACTCAATCAGGAAACCGCATCCACCATTGACAGATTAACCCGCAAACACGTAAAAGTCTCTGGTTTCAGGAACAGTTCTAAAGCACCTGCAACGGTTAAAGCTGTTGCGATGATAAAAGCCTTTCAAAAACAACCGGAACTTGTTACTGCAATCCTACAGGCTTGGGCAAACTCAAAGCCAGAACTAGAAAAAGATATTTATGATCTTCTCAGCACTCGAGGATGGAAAATCTTACCAATAGATGCAGATCGATCAAAATTACCTGGATTCTTGACTCGATGGCCTGATGGAGAAGATTATGAGACCTTGTATGAAGCTTTCCAGGAATCCCAACCCGATAATGAATTCAGCATAGATGAGACCAGCTTAATGGTTGTATTTCTCTCGGGAAGGCTTCCAATCGAAAAAGTCAACATCGCTGAACTAACTGAATTCGAAGAACCCGACTCGCTATCAACAGAAGATGTTGAATAATTAAAATAGATTTTTATGCCTAAGGGAAAAGTTGAATTTTGACCACGATTACCTCAAATGAGAAGATAAATCTAAAAAATTTGATAACATCTAATCGTCTGCAAGGAATCTGGCGTTTATTGTATGGTTATCGGTGGATTTATTTTTGGGCTACTATCAGCTTGGGTATTGCCGCTGCTGCCAGAACGGGGAATTATTTGTTGCTCGGGTATTTTGTTGATAATTACCTGACTGGTACAGATTCGCGTTGGAGTTTACCTGTCATTGCCTTAGGATTTGTAGGTCTGGCAGTTATTACCGGTTTTTTCACTTTCGTGAGTGGTACCTTATCTGCTCGAACAGCGGAAGGAATCGCCAGGCGATTGCGCGATTATGTTTATGATCATCTGCAGCGATTGACCTTTGCATATCATAGTCAAATTAAAACTGGGGAATTGATCCAACGTTCTACTTCAGATATTGATGCTATCCGTCGTTTTTTTGCTGATCAAGCCATTGGTGTGGGTCGAATCTCGCTCCTATTCCTCGTGAATTTCATCGCCCTGTTATCTATTGATGTTGAATTGACCTTTTATTCTATTCTCGTTATTCCTCTTACTGTTGTGCTTTCCTTCTTTTTCTTCAAACGCGTGTCCGACGCTTATGAGAAATACCAGGAACAGGATGCCATCCTTACGAGTACACTCCAGGAGAATTTGACCGGGGTTCGTGTCGTGAAAGCGTTTGCCAGGCAATCTTATGAAATTAGTAAGTTTGAGACAGAAAATTGGGAAAAATTTATTCTGGGTAAGCAATTGCTAATAATGCATGCCTCCTATTGGCCTTTCTCGGACATCCTGACCGGTATCCAAATGCTAGCAGGTTTCACAATCGGCGCTTTGAAAGTGATTAATGGAGACTTAACCACTGGCTCTTATCTAACCTATGCTGGACTCCTTATTTGGATCATTTGGCCAATTCGTAATCTTGGTCGTCTTATCGTCCAGATGTCTACTGGATTGGTTTCATTCAGGAGGGTAACACACCTTATCAAGGAAGCCAGAGAACCACTTGATGAAGGCGATTACAAACCCAAAGAAGAGATTATAGGAGAAATTAAATTTAATAATGTCGGTTTTGCTTATGAAGACGCACCAAATGTGTCCGTTCTAAAAAATATAAGCTTCAACTGTAGACCTGGGCAAGTGATTGCCTTATTGGGTTCTACAGGTTCAGGGAAAACTACCCTTGCTAACTTACTTCCCCGATTTTATGACTATACGGAAGGTAACCTCACCCTCGACGGTGTTGAATTGAAGCGATATCCTCGTAAGTATCTGCGAGCCTATATTGGAATTGTGGAACAGGAACCTTTCCTCTTTTCCCGTTCGATTAAGGAAAATATTCGCTATGGAATCCCAGATGCAAACGAAGCAGAGATTGAAGAGGCGGCAAAGGCAGCAGCCATTCATGATAGCATCCTAACCTTTCAAGATGGGTATAACACAATTGTTGGCGAAAAAGGGGTTACCCTTTCTGGTGGACAAAAGCAAAGGGTAGCGATTGCACGAACAATTCTAAAAAATCCGAAAATCTTGATCTTGGATGATGCAACATCCTCGGTAGATGTAGAAACAGAAGCGGAAATCAGGGTGGCGCTCGATCACTTGATGGAAGGTCGCACAACTTTCATCATAGCCCATCGTATTCAAAGTATTCTAAAAGCTGATCTAATATTGGTTCTAGACCACGGAAAAATAGTTCAAAAAGGAACACACCAGGAATTGATATCTACAGAAGGAATCTATCAGAGGATTTTTGAGATTCAAACCCGAATAGAAGAAGACCTTGAAAAAGAACTTTCCAGCGTTGGTAGTTAATTTGCGTTCGAAGTTCAGGGATTATGTTTCCATTCAGGGATTATGTTTCCATTCAGGGATTATGTTTCCATTCAGGGATTATGTTTC
>CAZTJD010000096.1:0-1741 GCA_964613985.1 uncultured Anaerolineales bacterium | reverse complement strand
CGATAGCATTAATTAAAAAGGCACAAAATGTCAGAACATTATTTTGAAGAAGAAGAATTCTCCACAAAGTTCAACGGAAGAACGATTCTCAGGATCATAAAACAAGCCAGGTCACATTGGCAGTGGGTTGTAGGTTTTATCTTCATGATTGCCCTGGTTTCCACCCTGGACTCTTATTTTACTTATTTGAGTAAACGGATTATTGACGAAGGGATCCTCGCCAAAGATTTGGTCGCTCTTCGGAATATTATTACTTTATACGGGATATTGATCGTGGTACAGGCAGGTGGCGTTTTTGGTTTTGTTTACCTGGCGGGTGTCTTAGGTGAAAGAATCCGATACGATTTACGACAACAAATGTTTACCCACCTGCAAGAACTCTCTCTATCTTATTACAACCGCACACCAGTGGGATGGATTATGTCCAGGGTCACATCAGATTCTGAAAGAGTGGCTGAATTGGTGACATGGGGTTTTCTTGATTTTACCTGGGGGGTGATGAACATCCTTACCTCAACGATTTTCATGTTGGTCTTAAATTGGAAACTGGCATTAATCATCTTTGGGATCATCCCAATCCTTGCAATCGTTGCAACCATTTTCAAAAGGAAAATCATCCTGGAATACCGCAAGGTTAGAAAGATAAATTCCAAGATTACCGGTGCCTTTAATGAAAACATCACTGGCATTCGTGTAACGAAAGCTTTTAGTCGCGAAGATGAAAATTTACGTGAATTTAGTACATTAACTTCAAACATGTACCGTGCTGCATATCGTGCAGCATGGCTCTCTGCCCTTTTCTTGCCATCGGTGTTATTAATCAGCTCATTTGGTTTGGCAAGTATCGTCTGGTATGGTGGCTATCAGGTTCAACTTGGTGCTTTAACCATTGGTGGAATACAAGCTTTTATGTCTTATGTTGTTTTCATCATCTGGCCGATCCAGGAGATGGCGAGGGTGTATGCTGAAATGCAGCAAGCCATTGCATCCGCGGAAAGGATTTTCTCACTGATTGACTCGGTCCCTGAAATAAAGGATCTGCCCGGTGCTGTTGATCCAGGCACAATACAAGGAAATATCGAGTTCAATAATGTCCTTTTCTATTACGATGATAATGAACCTGTATTAGAGGATTTCAACCTTTATGTCAATCGTGGAGAAACAATTGCCCTGGTAGGACCAACTGGAGGCGGAAAATCTACGATTGTTAACCTCTTGTGCCGGTTCTTCGAGCCAATTGAAGGTGAGATCCGAATCGGTGGAAAGGACTACAAAGAATATTCACTCAAAGCAATACAGTCAAGAATAGGCATTGTCTTACAGACCCCACATTTATTCTCAGGCACGATTGGTGATAATATCCGTTATGGGAAATTGGATGCAACAACGGAAGAAATCATGGAAGCAGCCAGGTTAGCCGGTGCTGATGAGTTTATTCAAACCCTGGATAAGACATATGAAGAAGAAGTTGGAGAAGGGGGTAATCTGCTTTCCGTCGGTCAGAAACAATTAATCAGCCTGGCAAGGGCAATATTGAGGAAACCTGAGATCTTCATCATGGATGAAGCCACCAGTTCAATTGACACCCTAACAGAAAACATAATCCAACGAGGTATGGAAAACTTGATGGAAGGTAGAACCAGCTTCATCATTGCTCATCGCTTATCTACAATTAAAAAAGCGGATCGAATACTTGTGATCGAAGATGAAACAACGCTCTTGAGAAACATTGTCGAGATGC
>CAZTJD010000095.1:0-15751 GCA_964613985.1 uncultured Anaerolineales bacterium | reverse complement strand
ATTGCTCCATACCTGTTTTCAAGACAGGCGCCTTCGTCCACTCGGCCATCCCTCCAGGTCGTGGGTTGGAGAACCCCTCCCAAGCGGGATGCATTTTACCACAAGCTATGTATTGATGCAATATGAAAGGGTTTTCCCTTGACCAAACCCACTTTCCACGCTAAAATGCGTCCTTGCGGCTGGCTATGGAAGAGGAATACCAGCCGCAATTTTAACGTTTGTATCAAGGCGATGTTCGAAAATTTAACTGAGCGACTCAACAATGTCTTTGACCAATTAAAACGCCGGGGAAAGCTTTCCGAGCGAGATGTAGACGCGGCAATGCGGGAAGTTCGCATGGCTTTATTGGAAGCGGATGTTAACTATAAAGTGGTCAAGGAATTTGTAAACAGGGTCCGTGAACGGGCTATTGGTCATGAAGTTTCGAAAGCTTTAAACCCTGGTCAGCAGGTGATAAAAATTGTAAATGAAGAGTTGATCGAGACTTTAGGACAACCTGAACCATTGAATTTAAAAGGGCAACGCCCGCATACGATAATGTTGGCTGGTTTACAAGGATCTGGGAAAACCACTGCTGCAGGGAAACTGGCAAAGATGCTTCGCAGCCAGGGTGAACGTGTCCTGCTTGTTGCTGCAGATCCTTATCGACCTGCAGCTGTGCAGCAACTTCAAACATTAGGGGAGCGTCTTAATATTGAAGTATTTTCTGAACCAGGCGTATCCCCTCCCAAGCTTGCAGCAGCAGCCGTTGACAAGGCCAAGCGAGGTGGTTACAGTGTAATCATCCTTGATACAGCGGGTCGGTCTCAATTGGACGATGCTCTCATGAGTGAACTTCAAGCGATAAACAAGAAGGTTGACCTTGCTGAAGTATTGCTGGTTGTGGATGCGATGATTGGTCAAGAATCGGTAAATATTGCGCAAGGTTTCCGCGACGCAGTTCCCCTAACGGGTTTGGTTATGACAAAAATAGATGGAGATGCTCGTGGAGGTGCTGCCATTTCCATCCGTTCTGTAACGGGGGTACCCATTAAGTTCTTGGGAACTGGGGAAGGGCTTGACGCCTTGGAAGTTTACGACCCCAGCAGGATTTCCTCTAGGATCCTGGGCATGGGCGATGTGATCGGTCTGATCGAAAGAGCTGAAGCCTCGTTAGATGCTGAAGTTGCCCAACGCCAGGCAAAACGGATGATGTCTGGCGAATTCACCCTGGAAGACTTTGCTGAGCAGCTAAGACAGGTACGTAAGTTAGGCCCTATCGGTCAGATTTTAGAAATGCTTCCTGGTGGTATGGGTAAAATAGCCCAAGAAGTCGATTCTCGGGATGCAGAAATGCAGCTCAAGATGACGGAAGCAATCATTAATTCGATGACAGTAAAAGAAAGGCGACAACCGAAAATTTTAAATGCCAGTCGTCGTCGTCGAATTGCGACTGGGTCAGGTACAGATGTCCAGGATGTAAATCGTTTATTGAAACAGTACCGCGAAGCTCATCGCTTGTTTAAGACTTTAAAAAAATCGGGGATGCGGGGGATCCCGAATATCTTTGGATAATCCGTTTAGTAGGTAGCATCTCTCATCGCTTCCTTCAGCGACCCCTCTCAATGATACCTGCTATAACGTTTTAGTATATTAAATCATGGTCTTGTACGAAAATTAACAGAGAAACCAATTCGTCAGGACCAAATAAATCTGGTTTTGAAGGAGACAGATTCATGGTACGAATAAGACTGCGCCGAGTAGGCGCAAAAAAACAACCCAGTTATCGTTTGGTCGCTACAGATAGAGAAGCTCCCCGAGATGGGAGATTCCTGGAAGTGTTGGGGCATTATAATCCACGCACTATGCCAGAGAATATTCATCTTGAAGAGGATCGAGTGTTTCACTGGTTAAGCGTCGGTGCTCAACCTTCCAAAGCAGTTGTGCAATTATTTAAGACGATGGGTACCTTGGAAAGATATGAACGTTTCAAGGCCGGTGAGGATGTAGAAAAATTAATGGAAGAGGCGGCAGCTTTTGAGGCTGCTCGTAACGTTAGTCCAAAAACTGAAGCCATTAAGCCTGTCACGAAAAAGGGGAAAAAACAGGCAAAGTCTGAAGAGAACGCTGATGAGGATTGAACCACCTCCTGAATTTCTAAAAAAGAAGATCGTTATTTTTAAATAAATAGATCGTCAGGAGGTGTTTTGTGAAAGATTTAGTTGAATTTATCGCTTGTTCTCTGGTGAATGATCCAACCCAGGTCCATCTTGATCAACGAGGACAGGGACAGTCTATCCATCTTGAGTTAACAGTAGCCAAGGAGGATATGGGAAGGATAATCGGCAAGAACGGTCGAGTTGCAAATGCCATGCGTACTTTATTACGTGTGGCAGCAGCGCGATCTGGAAAAAGAGTTTCGCTGGACATCGTGGACCCAGAGTAGAATTTAATTATAATTTTAATAATTGATTTTCTATGTCTCAGAAGCGAACATTTGCGGTTGATGGAGATCTTTCAGGCTCGTCGAACTCGGGCGAGCCTGAGTTCTTAGCTATTGGTCAGCTGCATCGTCCTCATGGTATTCGAGGGGAGATCAAGATGTCTGTGTGGACCGATTACCCTGAACGTTTAGAACCCGGCTTGAAGGTTTTCATCGGCAAGACTCATCAACCGGTTTACATTCGCACGGTTAGATGGCACGGCGGGGACCTATTAATCTCTTTCGAGGAATTTGCTGTTCGTGAAGAGGTTGGTTTGTTAAGGAACCAGGTTGTTATGATTCCATTGGAGAATCTGCCTCCTCTACCAGATGGGGAGATTTACATTCATGAGTTAATCGGTATGAAAGTAATAGATGCTGATAATGATATACTTTTGGGTGAAATTACAGAAATCATTGAAACAGGCGCAAATGATGTCTTTGTTGTTCGAGGTTCACAGGGTTCAGAAGTATTATTACCCGATATTGATGAGGTCATCTTAGCTATTGATTTGGGGAGGAAAGAGGTCCGAGTCCATCTGCTTCCAGGACTCATTGGCTAATTCTTCACTCGACAGGCATTAACCTTGAAATGGTGAAAAGGCTTGACATGTCAGAAAATCCTATGGTATTCTCTGGCACACTTTAGAGACAGAATGATTTTTATAATGAACCTTAGGGGTTGCTTTTGGAAAATTATCAGCGTTATTGGATCGGTTTTAATCTCGTTAAGGGGATTGGCACAGTTCGATTTCGATCTTTGCTGGATACCTTTGGGGATGCAAAAACAGCCTGGCAGGCATCTCCAGATGAATTGAGGCAAAGCGGCTTAAACGAAAAGTTGATCGAAAATTTTATTACTATTCGAAACGATATCTCCTTGGACCTTATCTGGAAGAATATTTGCCAAAAGGGGATTTCCGTCCTTACCTGGGAAGATAAAGATTATCCAGATCGATTGCGGGAGATCCCTCAATCCCCACCAGTCCTTTATATTCGAGGAGAAATAATGCCTGAAGATGATTGGGCTGTAGCCATTGTTGGTACTCGTCGGATCACGGCTTATGGTCGCCAGGTGACAGAGAAGATAGCAGTGAAAATGGCTCAGGCAGGGGTAACTGTTGTAAGCGGTCTTGCTCGTGGGGTTGATGGAGTTGCGCATAAAGCAATCCTGGATGCGGGTGGACGCACAATCGCAGTATTAGGATGTGGTCTTGACCAGGTATATCCACCTGAACATCGTAAGCTAGCGGAAAGAATTGCTCAGACGGGTGCCCTTATCAGTGATTATCCACCAGGGACCAAGCCTGAAGCGTCAAATTTTCCACCCCGAAATCGGATCATTTCCGGAATGTCCCTGGCAACGGTAATTGTTGAAGCTGGTAGAAGAAGTGGTGCATTAATCACCGCGGGCTTTGCTGCTGAGCAAGGGAAAGATGTCTTTGCAGTGCCTGGAAATGTTTTTTCTCCCCAAAGTCAGGGAACAAACAAGTTGATCCAGGATGGGGCTCGAATTTTGATAAATCCTCAAGAAATTTTAGAGACCCTTGATTTAACCAGAATAAATGAACAAAGTGAAGCTCGAACCATCCTTCCGACGAATGCCACAGAAGCCAAGTTATTTAACATTTTAGGTCATGAACCAATGCATGTGGATGAGATTGGCAACCTGACTGAATTATCGATTGAGGCTGTTACCTCAACTCTAGCTTTAATGGAATTAAAAGGTATGGTAAGGCAGGTTGGTGGGATGCGATATACAGCAGTTAAAGAAATCGGACCAGAATATCAGTCTGATGAAATGGACAATACGGAAAACAGGTAATTATTATGGCAGATAATCATTTTTACGCCGTTATTATGGCTGGTGGGAGTGGCACCCGCCTTTGGCCTTTATCACGGAAGGAACGCCCTAAGCAAATGCTTCAACTGGTGGATGATCGCACTTTATTCCAGTCAGCAGTAGACCGTTTGGAGGATTTATTTGATCCCAAACGAATTTTTATTGTTACAGTTTGTGAACAAGCAAATGATCTTCAAAAGCAATGTCCACAAATACCCATCGAGAACTATTTGTTAGAACCAATGCCTCGCGGAACGGCTTCGGTGATTGGCCTGGCAGCGGTTGCTCTAATAAATTTAGACCCAGATGCCACGATGGCTGTGTTGACTGCAGATCATATTATTAAGAATAAAAATAAATTCCATAAATTGTTGAAAGCAGCCCACGATGCAGCCCAGGAAGGATATCTTGTCACCTTGGGGATAAAACCTACCTATCCAGCGACGGGTTATGGATATATCCAACAAGGAGATCGGATCGGGACTTTTAGGGATTTATCTGTTTACGAAGTCTATAAATTTATAGAAAAACCTTCCGAAAATAAGGCAAGGCAAATGCTGGATACTGGAGGGCATGCCTGGAATTCCGGGATGTTTGTCTGGAGGGTTGATCGAATCCTGGATGAATTTGCCCATCTGATGCCCGATTTATTTTCAAGTTTAACTGAAATCTCTTCGGTCTGGAATAAAGATAATAAGCTGGATGTGATCTCTCAGGTGTGGCATGAATTAGAACCAGAAACAATTGATTATGGGATCATGGAAAAAGCACAAAATGTTGTTGTAATCCCAGCTGAGGAATTAGGTTGGAACGATGTTGGCAGTTGGAATGCACTTTTTGATCTACTACCATCAGATGAGGATGGCAATATTGTGATGGGTGGTATGCATATCCCGCTGGATACACAGGATTCATTGATTTATATGGGTCAAGATCGCAGGTTAATCGTAACAATTGGTGTGAAAGACCTCATTGTGGTAGATACCGGGGATGTGACACTGGTGTGTCGGAAGGATCAGGCTCAAAAAGTTCGCCTGGTGGTTTCACAATTGGAGCAAGAATCCAGGGCGGACTTTATCTAAGGTGATCCTATCATTCGGATTATATAGGGTCAAGCGTCCGAGGGGATTCGATTGAAACTTTGTGTTATCGCCACTGGTTTTATTCATAATCCGGAAATCCTATATTGGTGAAATTCGATTGAGATCGTTTTTCCCTTTTCTAGATGATCTCATATTTGGAGGTGTAATTTGCAAGCTTATTGTATGAAATGTAAACAACAACGAGAGATGGAAAATCCAAAGGCTGTTTTTACTTCTACTGGAACGCCTGCCACGCAAGGAGTATGTTCCTTCTGTGGCACGAAACAGTTTCGGATGGGGAGGACAGAAGCTCATGATAATTTAGAACCTCCACAAATGATAAAACCTCGCCGGCAGAACAACGGGGAGAAGCGCTCAGGAAAACTAGTTATCGTGGAATCTCCTGCTAAAGCCAGGACGGTCAGCAGGTTTTTAGGAAAGGGATACACGGTCAAGGCTTCCATTGGGCATATACGGGATTTATTAAAATCTCAATTATCGGTAGATGTAGATCATGATTTCCAACCCAAATACCGGGTACCAAACGAGAAAAGATCGGTGGTAAAAGAATTGACAGAATTGGCTGCCAAATCAGAAGAAGTCATCTTGGCTACTGATCTTGATCGAGAAGGAGAGGCAATCGCCTGGCATTTAATGGAAGCAGTTAAAATTGAACCTGAAAGAACAAAACGGGTGGTTTTTCATGAGATCACCAGACCAGCGATTGACAAAGCATTTGCCCATCCTAGAGAGATCAACATGGACTTAGTCGACGCCCAGCAGGGGCGAAGGATATTAGATCGCCTGGTGGGGTACAGCATAAGTCCCTTGCTTTGGAGAAAGGTTCGCAGCAGATTGTCGGCTGGCAGGGTGCAATCAGTAGCTCTGCGGTTGGTGGTTGAGCGTGAACGAGAAATCGAAAATTTTGTACCCGAGGAATATTGGAGTATTGAAGCCGAGTTTTCTCCAGAAGATAGGAAAGATACCTTTATTGCCAAACTGGAACGTATTGACGGGGAGAAACCTGAATTAAATCATGAAGAAGGTGTAAAACCCATCCTCGAGGATATGGAAATTGCTAAGTATCGGGTGGATAAGGCTAAAATAGGGGAACGGAAACGGAAACCTCAAGCGCCTTTTACAACCAGTACTTTGCAACAATCTGCTTCACGGAGGCTGAGATTTTCCGCTCAGAAATCCATGCGTATAGCTCAACAACTTTATGAGGGAATCGAAATCGCAGGGAATGGTCAGACAGGTCTGATCACTTATATGCGGACGGATTCAACTCATGTCTCAGAATTAGCACAGCAAGAGGCTAGAGAATATATCTCTACTCATCATGGACAAATATTCCTGCCATCAAAACCACCGAAATATAAAACAAAGGTGAAAGGTGCACAAGAAGCTCATGAGGCAATCCGCCCGACGTCTGTGATGCGGACACCAAAATCTATCAAGGAGAACCTGACAAGAGATCAATTCCGATTATATCAGTTGATCTGGCAGCGTTTTGTTGCCTCGCAAATGGTCCCCGCTGTGTATGACACAATTTCGATCAATGTTAAAGGGAAGACCTTGCAACACCTCTACTTGTTACGAGCCTCTGGCTCAACGTTGCGATTTCCGGGTTTCTTGAAAATATATAAAGATTATAAATCCAAAGATGAAGCGCCAGAAAAACAGGAACTCCCTCTCCCAAAAGATTTATCTGCCGGTCAAATCCTGGACCTGGTGCGTTTGATTCCTGAACAGCATTTCACTCAACCCCCGCCAAGATACTCAGAAGCCTCTCTGGTAAAAGCACTTGAAGAGTATGGAATCGGACGGCCTTCCACATATGCACCGACGCTCTCTACTTTACAAACGAGAGGGTATGTGTTTCGAGATGGAAGGCGTTTATTCCCGACAGAAACCGGATTTATTGTCAATGACCTTGTTACGGAGCATTTTCCAGATATTGTCGATCTGGGTTTCACTGCAAACATGGAGAAAGAACTAGATCAAATCGCTTCGGGAGAAGAGTCCTGGGTTAAAGTAATTCGAGAGTTTTATGAACCTTTTGCAAAACAGGTTAAAGTTGCAGAAAAAGCCATGCCAGAGATTAAGGCAGAACCAGAAAAGGTTGGAAGGCTTTGCCCTGAATGCGGTAAAGAGCTTATCATTCGCTTCGGACGTCATGGAAAGTTTATTGGTTGTAGCGGATTTCCAGATTGCCGATATACAGAACCATTTCTGCTGAAGATAGGGGTGAAATGTCCTAAAGACTCGGGTGACCTTGTTGAGCGGAAAACTCGCAAAGGACGAACATTTTATGGATGTGCAAATTATCCGGAATGTGATTTCACTTCCTGGCAGTTACCTCTTCCCAAACCATGTCCTCTGTGTGGAGGGTTAGTCGTCGCAGCTAACCGTAATGGGGCAGTTTGTACTGAATGTAATACCAGTTTTAGCCGAGATGAATTTTCATCAGCCGAAGAAATCGATCCGGCATAACTCTTGCAACATATATCCCAGGAAACGCAGCCATTGCGCTTTTCAAAAATTTGTTCTAAAATACAGAAAGTTTTTATGTCCTTGATTGAGGCAAATACTGGCTGTATTCATCAACCAATCAACTATACTTGGTATAACTTGGATCGGGAGAAGAAAAAATGGACCTGATACGCGAAAAATTAAAGGACCCTAAAGTCACTGGCCTGAGTGGCCTAATTGTAGGTTTGATCCTGGGCTGGTTTGTAATTGGTTGGGGTATCTGGCCTGTAAGATGGACAGATGCATTACCGCAACATCTCAACGCCCAGCAGAAAGAGGAATATCTCCGAATGGCGATTGATTCCTATGCCCTCACTCAAGACCCTGTTGTAGCCAGGCAAAGATGGGAAGCTTTACAACCAGGAGCAGAAGAAGTTTTGGAAGTTATTGAGTCACAACCCGGAAACCAGGCCGGTCAGCTTCTTAATTTTGCTATGGTAATTCAAGGAGAGACAGCAGTTGAACCGGTACCACCGGAGGAAGAAGTTGCTAAAGTGATTCCGGAGCAAGAAGCTGAAAAAGAAGGGGGGTCGAATATCACTATGTTGTTGGTGATGTGTGGTGTCACCCTTCTACTTGGCGGCGCATTGGCAGCTTACTTTTTATTAAGATCGAAACGGGGTCAAAGAAAAGAATATTCTCCTGCTGCAGAAGCCCACAGGGTGAGTCTGGAGACACAGCCAACTGATTTCGGTGCTCGGGATGGCCTCCCGCCTATGTCTCAGTTTATGACCACCTATATGGTAGGTGACGATCTTTTTGATGACTCTTTCAGTATTGACTCACCAACGGGCGAATTCCTTGGTGAATGCGGGGTAGGAATTTCCGAAACAATTGGGGTCGGAGAACCGAAGAAGGTGACGGCTTTTGAAGTCTGGCTGTTTGACAAGAACGACATCCAGACTGTTACCAAAGTGCTAATGAGCCAGCATGCTTTTTCGGATGATACCTTACGAACCCGGTTATCAGCAAAAGGAGATCCCTTCCTAGCACAACCCGGTACGGAAGCAGAATTGGACACAGCTACATTACACCTGGTTGCTCGCGTTGTAGATATGGCTTATGGTAGTGGCCCTTCTCCGCAGGATAGCTACTTTGAGCGAATTACACTGGAGATAGCCGTCTGGCAGAAGGGATAAACCGAAAGAATTGATAAAATTTCTATAATGGAATAAAAAAATCCACCGGGTTTTCCTGGTGGATTTTTTGCTGCATGAAGGATGGATTCTTTCCTGATTTACTTGATATCTAAAATTTTCAAACGAAGCTCTCCAGAAGGTGTTTCAATGGTGACAATACTCCCTGCTTTTTTACCCAAGAGGGCTTCACCTATTGGGGACTCATTCGAGATTCGCCCATATCGAGGGTCGGCTTCTGCTGTTCCTACTAAATAATAAACCTCAGGGGGGTAATCTTCTTCTTGCACGGTAATGGTAGAACCGATATCAACGAAATCATGGTGGTCGCCGCTATTTTCGACGATGGTAGCATACCTTAAAATGTATTCCAATTCCTGGATACGTCCTTCCAGGAAGCCCTGATCTTCTTTTGCTTTAATATAATCCGCATTTTCGGAAAGGTCGCCCATTTGTATAGCAGATCGAAGCCTATGGGCAATTTCCTGTCGAGCTGATCCTGTCAGTTCTTCCAGCTCAGCTCTCAAACGTTTTTCTCCTTCCGGAGTTAAATATTGATCTTTATACATAATCACTCTCTAAACATTATCCTCAAGCAGAAAAAAAGTTTACACGATGAACTGAAAAATGTCAAATTTATCATTCTACGATAACCCAGTAATTCCTTTACCCCTCCTGCTAGTAACATAATGATGTTATCATGAGGAGTGCTCTTTCGACGAAGCGATCTCAGCTTCGAAACCGGGGACTGCAACACTCCACAAATATCGCGGCTAATGACATTATTGTAATTTCTGTTTGAACCCTATTTTTTCGAGGTGGATTTACTCTTAGCGATATAACAAAGTATCTTTCATCTTGCGCAGTGTAAAAATTGCAATGAGGATACACTTAGAATGACGAATTCCATATATTTTACCCCGGGAGGTCGTTGATTTTGGCTTGTAGGCGGGAGAGGTCGGTTACGATTTCTTCTAATTCGGATTTTGCTTCCAGATTTTTATTTTGTTCTGACCGGACGAAGCGAGTATAGGGCGCGATTGTTTCTTCCATGTGATGTATGCTCCGATTTATTTCTTCCCGAAAGTGGTCCGTGAGTGCCTTTACTAATTGGTCACGCATCTCTGTTATTTTTACTTCCATTTCTTTCTTGGCTTGCCGTTTTCGGGCAGGGATAATGAATAATCCTAGAGCAGCCACTAAACTGGCAAGAAGAATCCCTGTAACATCCGCTACAACCGTTGTAGCTATAGCCGTGATTAGGGCGCCTAAACCCACTGCGCTGATTTCCAAAGCGGCTGAGGCTGCAACAGCATTTTGAGCGCCTTGAGCAATCTGGCTAGCCTCCTGCGTTTTATCATAAGAGTCGACAACATTTTTAGCTTCTTGTCCAATTCCTTCAATCAAGCTTTCTCTGACGTAGTGGAAACTACCAATTCCAAAATCACCGATGATCCTTTCTTTATGTTTCCGCCTGCGATCAGCAATATAATCCGTAACTGCCTGCCATTGGCGGAGGTCGGAGTCCACCAACCAATCTATTAGACCATTCACTTTTCGTTCAATTTGACCTGGGGTATCTACAACTACTTCCGCCTCGAATCTCTTTTGGATTTTCTGTTTGTTTAGCAGGTCAAAGACCCGTGAAATCCGCATGACTTCGTCAAAATAATTTAAACCACGCTGTTCCATTTCATAAAGGATGTTCTCAATATCTGACATACGGAAGCCGAAATCACGACTCATATCTTGCTTGTAGATTTCTTGCTGGTGCTCAACATTATTTATCAATTCAATATCATCAATAAGCAATTCGAGACGTTCTTCGAGTAGGTGTAAATATTTATCAGAAACATATTTCCCGACTCCCATTGGATTAAGGAATTTTAATTTTAGACGGCTATCCTCATCTAAAGTATCATGGATATATTTCTCCAATGGCTCAAACTGGCTCTCATCCCAAAACTCTGGTTGCCCTTGTTTGGCTTTGAACGCAAATCTTGCACTGACAGGGAAAATGTCAGGTGTCGTCCCCAATAATCCCCGTGCATTTTCAACAATAAAGGCTTCGATTTGATTAAGGTCAGTCTCGTTTTGGAGGATATCAATTTTGTTGATAACAAAAACCACTTTCTTTCCCCAATTACGAATTTTTTCTAAAAATAATCGTTCACTTTCTGTAAATGGACGATCTGCAGAAGTGATAAAAAGGACCAAATCTGATCGAGGTATGAATTTCGAAGTTATTTGCTCATGTTTACGGATGATGGCATTGGTGCCGGGTGTATCGACTATACTTATTTCTGACAATAATTCGGCTTCATTCATTATAACCAGGGTGTTATCGTCAATGAGCTGGTACTCCTGATCTTTACCATAACGTAATATGTTTACTTGGGTTGTCGTTGGAGTCACCCCCTCTTTTAAAGCTTGTTGACCGATCAACGCGTTGATGAATGCGCTTTTACCAGCATTGAATTCACCAACGACTACCAATAAAAAAAATTCATCCAGCTGTTGGATAGATTTATCCAATGCTTGCAGGTCTTCGCTGGTTGCACCGATTTGAACCAAATCAAGGTGTAGTTTGTTTAATAATTGGCGTTCATTCTGCAACAACGTTTCTTGTTTTTCATTTAGAATCTTCATTGTGGAACCCTCAAATTCTTTCGGTTGTTTTTATGATTACTGTACCAATATGCACAGCAGATAATAACGAGTCATCAAGTCTTAGATATCCATGAAAGATAGAAAGTAAATTATCTTGATTTATTCTCTAAGAGTTGTTCTAATATGATTTCTCTTTAAATCATAATATAAACAGATTGATTTGTTACCTATTTGATTATAGCATTCCATTTGATATACGTGATATACTTAGCGGGTAAAATTCGAACCTAGATCGAGGAGCATAAACTATGGATATTTTTTCAACTTCATATAAGCGGTGCGATGTGGTGTGGGCAGAAGGTCGTGTGGATAGTAATACGGCACCTGAATTAGAGAAAGCTTTCAATGAAATCATTGAAAATGGCAAAATGGGTATTGTGTTCGATATGGAAAAAGTCGATTTTATTTCCAGTCGTGGCTTGTGGGTTTTACTAGAGACACAAAAAGCATGTAAAAGGGGAAACGGTAAATTAATCCTGGTGAATGTATCTGAGGATATGCAGCAATCGCTAGATCTTGCTGGTGTAAAACATTTCATCGATATTATGGATGACTTAACAGCTGCTGTGGGTAGTTTTTAAGGCCTTCCATTTTGCGAAGTAATGCCGACCAAAATGTTTCCAGGGCGCTATACCAGTCTAGCGGAAATAAGTGAATTTGTTGGCCTAGCCGCTCAAGCCGCCGGATTTGACAGCAAAGATGTATATGCCGTTAAATTAGCCGTTGATGAGGCTTGTACAAATATCATTGAACATGGTTACGGTGGTGAAGGAATTGGAAAGATTGAGTGTTCTTATCGTTATGATTCGACAGCGTTAACGATAGAACTCAGGGATTGGGGGAAAGGATTTAATCCCAGTGATGTACCAGAACCAGATTATAATGTGCCCTTAGAAGAACTTCAACCACGTGGAGCAGGGCTATTTCTTATGCGTCAGCTAATGGATGATATCAATTTTTCCTTCAACCCTGAGGAAGGCAACCTTTTAGTTTTGGTAAAGTACCGCTAAAAATGATATTCATTCCAATTCCTTTTTATCCCGGACTAAGACCATTAATGTGATATCATCAAAAGGTGGGGCATCCATCACAAAATCATAAACTTCATCTAATATAGATTTTTGTAGGACCTCGGCTGTTTGGCCGAGGTTTTTTTTAGCAACTTCAACCAACCTCCACTGTTTGAAGAATTCTCCTTCTGGATTCTGAGCATCGGGTACGCCATCAGTATACAGGATTAATACATCCCCTGGATGAATCTGGACGGTTTCTCGAGTCCAGGTGCTATCTTCATCGATTCCAATTGGAAAACCTGTCTTTTCTAAAGAAATGGGCTCCCCGTCATTAATTTCCGAGATGATATAAGGCGGATTATGACCGGCATTGCTGTAAGTCATTTGACCGGTTTTTAAATCAACAACACCAAAAAACACGGTCACAAATAGGTTGGCGCGAGTATCTTTAAGGATGCGGTTGTTTGTAGCGAAGAATACCAGATCAGGTTGTAAATCAAATTCGGTAGCGTAGGTGCGAATGAGGGTTCTGCTGAGGGTCATGTAAAGGGCGGGACCTAACCCTTTATCCAAAACATCGGCGATGAGAAATCCTATCCTGTCCTCCTCTAAAGGGATTACATCAAAGAAATCCCCTGAAGTCTCTCCTGCTGGATCAAGCGTAACTGCGAGCTGCCAACCAGGCATATCCGGGAAGCTGAAGGGAAGCAAACTTGCTTGGATATTTCCAGCAAGTCTAAGCTGTTCGTTGACTCGGTTAAGCTGTAGAGCCTGTTGATAGCCTTTTGCCTGGTTTATTGCCGACGCAATTTGTGCCGCCAGTGCCTGGACAGCTGGGTAGAGATTCATTAAGGCTTTTCGATTCCAGGGTTGTGCCAGGGTATGAAGTTCAAGATAAATACCGCCGAAAGTTTGCGAAGTTTCAACTTCCAATATTGGCGCAACAACCACTGGATTGTGTTCTTTGTCGTCTTCTTCCCAGGGTAGTGGCTCCTGACTCAGAAATGTTTTCCCATCCGAGAGGTTAAGCAGCCAAGGCCAGATTTTTTCCAAATCAGGCTCCCATTCTGGTGGGTGCTGAACGAGGATCTCTTCTGGGAATATCCAGATGATCAATCGCCCTGCGGGGAACATGTTTGAGACATGTTCCTGGAGAATTTCAGGTAAATTTTCTGTGTCTGGGGGGGCATTAATAATGCTCCGCCCTAAAGTCTCAAGCTTTTCTAACACTCGGGAAGATTGGCGACTGCGTTCAGCAGACCAGCTTAATCGTCGAGCCAGATAAGCCACGGTAATCATCCCAGAAATGAAATATAAAAAGACCAGGAGTCCAGATTGAGTGAACAGGCCAGCTGCCAGGATAGCAAAAGGATTTGCAAGTTGTGGAAGTCCGATAGCCAGGGTAAAGAATTTTATTATTATTGAGTGATCTCTTTCGTGGGTGATTATCTGTTGAGCCCAGATATGATATCCAAGGTAGGGAGTCCAAAAGATCGCGTAGCAAATAAAATATGCCACAAGTAAAACCATCGCAGTAAGAATACACTCAAAAGAGAGTTCCCGAAGTGGGACCTGACCACCGATGGACCGATAGAGAGAAAAAGCGACCAAGGACACCAATGTTTCACTTACCAGGTTCATCGAGAAATTTCGGATTAATCCCCAACGATTTGTTTTTGAGGGTGTTCTCCTCCAATTGAGAACTAGCTGGTAGCAGGAATAAAAAACGGGCAGCCAAAAAATAGTTGGTCCAAGAATTAGTGCACCTGACCATAAGGGCACACCAGTCAATGCCCCATCAGCACTGCCATATCGATTTCTCCGCAGTTCGATAATGAGGAAAAACCCAAGCTGATTAAATATGACGATTAAAGCCGCGAACAATAGGAAATAGCCAATTCTTTCTTGTAACAGGCTTAAATCAGTAAGCTTGATTAACCAGATGACACCAGCGAACAGAAAAGGTGTGGCGTAAAGTGTGGAGATCACTTCCCCTACGCCGATAATTTGTTGTTCTGATGACCTATCTTCTAACTCTGGCCGGAACATAATCACCAGCCTCATTAAAATCGGATTGATTTTATAAGTTAGATTTAAACCATCTGTTGCGTGATCAGACATAGTGCATCTTGTTCCTGAGGGTGTCTTGGTATTGATTTCTGGATTGTGTTATTCAGCAAGAGGACAATCCCTAAATTATTGATCAAAAGGTTAATACCTTTTTAGATCGATCATAACAATACGGGTAATCTTGATTTAGTTTTTTGTAAACTCCATATACGTAATTCTTTCTCTTGGAAAGTGCAGCTCTCTCAAGTATAGCACTTATGGGAAGATTGCCATGGTGGTTTGCCTTCGGTGTGACCTGTATTCATGGAGTTTTCAATATTATAAGGTACCAGGTCGAGTGTCCTTGAGATAAAGTTTTTTTATTGGGTTGACTGGTTAGTCATCTGATTAAAAAACTGCTCCCGGAAATTGAAGATCTCTTCGAGTTGTCGTTTTACAATCATTGCATTTACCAGGTCACCCATTAACCAGTAGGGCAATTGGTAAGTAACGCTATCGAACATCTCCGTACCATCCAAATTAGTATGCAACTCATGATAGTGGTACCAGAATTTGTATGGTCCAGATCTTTGCTCGTCTACAAAAGATTGACCTGGGCGTATATGTTTTATCTCTGTTAACCACCGCCACTGCCCAAATAATGGGATGCTTACAAGATATTCGATTAATAATCCTTCATACATTACATTGGGAACATCACTCATGATTTTGAAGGACATATTCTTTGGTGTGATCCGGTTGAGGTTTTTTGGTGTTGCAATAAAATCCCAGACCATATCTATAGGGGCAGCTATTAATGTCTTGCGGTGAAGATGGTAGATCATTTTCGGATCCCTTCTTATACTCTTTTCATGATATAAATCAGATCTTCCTCCAATTTTATCAGTCTTAGATTCAACTCATAAGTGCAACGATGATGAGGTCAAAAGAGGCAAGCTGAG
>CAZTJD010000094.1:9459-16225 GCA_964613985.1 uncultured Anaerolineales bacterium | reverse complement strand
TTTCAATATATTTTCCTTTTTATAATTTTTAGACCAGGCCACCTCCTTCTTGTAAATTGCTGCCGTGGATTTAAATGAGGAAACGGTTTATTGATTGGAACAGGCACTCCTAAGAATTTGCATATCGGTGTCCAACCCTCTTTTACATGAAACACCAGAAGCTGATCGGATGGAACAACCTCCTTAACCTGATCTAAATGCTTCTGGTAAACATCTATGGCAAAATCTTTGTCCTCAAAACGTCCATTGAAAATACCTTCCCAGAGCAGGTAATCTTGTAAATTGCCTAATTCCTGGGGGTCACTGGTTTTTTTAGACAATCTTGAGAGGAGCGATCGAGTTGAATGTCCTGAGGGGGATGCTTTTGTTTTTTGTGCGTAAATGGTTTTTTGGGTACTACTATACCAGCGGTCTGGATCGCGATAGGTTAAAATTACCTTGGCCTCTGGATATTGTTGTAGCAACTCCTTATAAAATAAACAACCAGGGAAGTCAACTGTAGCTTGATACCTGGAGAAGAGCGCTGGCCAATCCACTGGTTTTCCATCAGAAGCGTCCATCCAGATCTTTACGTGTTCTGGGTGACGCTTTAGAATTTCTGTCATATGGTAACATTTCTTGAAACCCAGATACTCCAAAGCATATTTCAATGATAAAGTTCCTGTTCTGCCAAAACCAGCGCCGATTACTTTGATCGTCATATTGAATCTCCTTTAGGGATGTCAGGAACATCTTGAAATCTACCCGATCCAGGAAGCACTTTGCGGAAAATGATTATCATAACATTTTTACAAGATGATTTTCAGATTATTAATAAACTCTAAACACAACAATTCAAGCGTTCGACTTAACTTTTGAGATAGAACCTTTCAATTTTACCCATTGACGAATTCATTGTCTTGCTCCATTTTTCCTCGACGATTGACACCGTGGGTATATGGGATTGGGATAAATTTCATCTTTATTGTTGTAAATGTCTCATTGAAATGAAGAGCATGAGACACATTAGAATGGATATTTTGACCTTTCAGTTGGATTGGGACTTGATTATTCCAGGATTTTTGTGTTTATAAGCAGCCTAATAAATTATCAATCGTTTGAGTTTCAATAAATGCGACCAGAGGGATTGAACTTTCCAAATCTCTTTCGATGTTTTCAGGAATACATCTTCCTACATAAATCACTTAAATGCCACGATATATACATTATACTGGTTTATAAGATGTTGTACATGGGAGTAATATTTGAAAGAAGCTTTGATTACTATATCCCCTGATGTCATCCACTACCATACCCGGGGAATCAAGAATGATTTTGTGAAGAGGTAGAGACCACTAGTCGACAATTTTATATCCTGGGCACATTAGGTCCTATGGAATAGAATATAAACTGATATTTCCAGGAAAAGTAGGGGACTCAAATCATAAGCTAGCTTCCTTATAGTTTCTAAAGGATAAAGACTTGACCAGGATGACTATTCACCTTTTCACTGAGAACATATCGTTCACGGCCACAGGTTGCTTATCTAAGTGAAAACTGAAAATGGCATTTTAAGCATTGTTGCTTTTCCAGGTTTATCTTTGATGCAATTCGTTGATTCGATGAAAACGTCCCAGCCTCCGTGCTAAATTATTCGTGTCAAAACAACAAGTTCAGCCTCAGAAGGGGGAACGCTGCGTGTCCGTTTTACCTTGGAATAGACCTGCATCTCAAGCGCAGCTATTTAGTCTTGATGTACGTTGAGGAGGAAATGCTTGAAAAGAAAAAAATCAAGAATTGTGACATCGCCGATCACACCAGCAAGAACATTTCCAAAGAGACCTATGTGATCATGGAGGCAACACGGAACTTATCATACTTCTATGACTTAATAGGCATTCATGTTGAGCAAAGTCGTCCTTCCCGATTTAAATTTCTGATGTAATTTTGGCACAAAATGGGTATTAAATTAGATATTTTGTGGACTCAATTGATTTTTTATCCCCACATATTGGACACAGTAGTCTCTATACCAATACATATGCCAGTATAGACAGTGATAAAAGTCTCTATGAATCGTTAGGTTGAAGCTGGTTTATTTTTTTTATCCGTTTATTAGGATACCCGACACCAAAGTGGTTCTGTGACATTTACTTGTTTTCTTAAGTAGCCAGTATACCCACCCCTCCTAGTAACCTTAATGAGCGCCTAATTCATCAAGGCGATCATGGTAATTGGAGACCATTCATGTAGTTCTAGGGTAATTTTGTTCCTTCTATCGTTCTGATGTTTCTGAATATCCATACTCCCGGTGCCAGGCAATTATGTTATTTTGGGTGAACCACAAGCAATGATATAAAATTCATCATCGAAATAGTTAAATGTACAATTTTAGGTCAATAACTCATGATTTCCGTGAAATGTTAAAGAGGTTTTAATCATTTTGCGTTTTTGAAAGAGTGTACACCTCCAAAGAGAAACGGGTATAATCTGCAAAATGAAGTCCTTTTCACTTTTTTCGAAGGTATCCCGATTTTTATTGTTTTCTATGGTACAGGTATCGTTTATGATATTGTACGGTTGTTCACCCACGGTGGATATCCCCACATCAACACCTTTGCCAATTAAGGTGACCGAACCCCCAGACCAAGTCACACCAGAAATTATCGAAGAAAAATCTCCTTCCCCCGAGGAACCTACAATTACTCCGGTACCACTTGTCGCAATGGTCAATGGTGAAGGGATATTACTGGAAGACTACCAGATTGAACTAACCCTATACCAGGAAGCAGTTGGCACGAGTCTGGCAACAAGTAATATCGATATTGTGATTCAAGATTTGATCGACGAGGTTTTGCTTGCCCAGGCTGCCAATGCTTCAGGTTATGTGGTGGATGAGGTAGTGGTCCAAAGTCGGATTCGGGAACTGGGTCTCAGTCCTGAGCAACTTTCTCAATGGAAGAAAGAAAATGGGTATTCAGAGGATGCTTTTCTGCGAGCTATGAAGCGCTCAATTGCTGCGGCCTGGATGCGTGACCAATTGGTTGAGGGTGTATCCGAAACAGCAGAACAGGTTCACGCTCAGCAGATTCTGCTATATAATTTATCTGAAGCCGAATCGGTTTACGCTCAATTACAGGCTGGAGTGGATTTTAGTACTTTAGCTGCAGAATATGACCCGATAACGGAAGGTGATTTAGGATGGTTTCCTCGTGGCTACCTCACCGTATCTGAATTGGATGAAGTGCTTTTTACGCTTGAACCAGGTTCCTACAGTTCAATCATTGAGACACCCTTGGGGTTTCATATTGTTCAAGTATTAGAAAGAGATGACAGCCACCCATTAAGTATCAATGCACTTCAGGTTGTCCAACTTCAATCTTTAACCCAGTGGTTGAAGGACCGACGAGAAGATAACGAGATTATTATGTTCTTGCCGTAAACCCAAGAAAAGGGAGATGAATATGAAAAAAGATGTCTTTGATTACATCGATCCAGATGATGAACGGGACACCCCGGATCGTTCTGGTATGGTCTGGAACATCTTTACCATTTTGGTTCTTTTTATCACCTTGGTTATTGTGATTCTGGTGGTTACTGTTTTCATCAACCCTTATATCAGCTTTAACCCTTTTCCACCTCCAACATTACCAGTTAGGATGATGTTGGATACCTCAACCCCAACGCCGATTAATGTTTTACCTCCTACCTGGACGCCAAGGATTGAGCCTTCATTAACTCCCACAGAAATCCAAATATCGACAATGGCACCAGAAGCTTTAGAAGATATACAAGTTATCGAAGGAGAGGAAGATGAGCTTGTAATCACAGGGGATATGCCAATTGTGCTCCATGAGGGCAGCCCAAAGTATATCCCATCAACAAGTTTTCATCCCGATTTAGGCTGTAACTGGCTAGGAGTTGCAGGTCAGGTGATTGATATCAATGGTGCCCCAGTCTTGGGGTTAATCATTGAAGTGGGAGGCCTTCTGGATGGGAAGCGGATTGGTGACCCCACTCTTCTTCAGGCTACGGGATTGGCAACTGCTTATGGCGATGCTGGATATGAGGTGAAACTGGCAGATGAACCCATTGCCTCAGTCGGCACACTATGGATCCAGGTGATGGATCAGGCGGGGTTGCCTCTATCAGCGAAGATTGAATTTGACACTTATGAGGATTGCGAACGGAACCTGGTAATTATTTATTTCAAGCAAATCCGATAAAAGCTGCATGAAATTTAATAATTGCGCTCAGGTTTCAATGCTATTATCAGCTTTGAAAATCCGTATATAATGATTCTGGATCAAATTAATGGCTTCAACGATCAGCTCACGGTTTGATTCGATCTGGTGCCAACGACTTGCGCCAGATGGGTGAGGAAGTGGGACAATCCAACGACCATTGACTTTTTTCTCAGTACCGATTATCTCGCTTAGTTTGTCTTTTTGGGGGTAAAAAAGATTTATTGCCAATTTACCAACAGGGATAATCAACCTTGGGTTAACCAAAATAATTTCATGATCTAAATAAGGGCGGCATAGCTCTTGTTCTGCCCGAGAAGGCACCCGGTCCCCACTCCCCGAATTTGACCGACCTGGATAACATTTAGTGACTGAGGTCATATACTGGGTAGTGCGAAACCAAGTTTCTTCAATCCCTGCTTCCGCTAACCATTTAAACAAGCGAACACCGCTTCCCGCATTAAATGGTCGCTCTGCCTCCACTTCTGTAATCCCTGGCGCTTGCCCAATCGTCATGATTCGAGCATCGGGGTTGCCGGTAAAAATAGCTTTTGGGATAACATCGTAGCCATGATCAAGACACAACCGGCAGCTGCGCATTCCTTTGTGCAGCAGATTGAGTGCCTGGATGTTCGTACTCATAAATTGCCTCTCGCGTCGTCTATAAAAATTAATTCCCATTTCTCCTTGATGAGGAAGGCATCCTGTTCCAGGATTGGACTTTCACACAAGATACGGCCTTTGCATTTAGATTCTTTAAGTGCCCGGAGGATACCTACCAAATCCAGATCAGAGTCTTCAATAGGGAGATGTTCTTGTTCTCCTTTCGGACCATAGGCGATACCTGAGAGGTGGATATGAGTTCGTGTGAGAGCCTTTGTTCCAAGGATTGACTCGTATAAATCCAACATCTGCATCCATTCATCATAGCTGTTCATACTACCATCCCCGGAACGAGCATGAAGGTGAGGAAAATCCAAACAGGGCTCAACGCCGTCAATGTTTTGACTCAAGATCAGGGTATCTTCCAGGGAACCTAACAGGGCCTCTTTGCCCATTGTCTCAGGACGAAGGGTGACCGGATTGTCCTCTTTTCGGAGTTCATCAATGCATCCCTGTAAACGAGTGAGTGCGATTGGTATTACATCATCAGGTGGGTTTCCAAAGTAAGAACCAGGGTGGAAAATGATGTCCGTAGCGCCGGCAAGATTGCCAAAGTGGGCGGCGTCCATCAATCTCTTCCGGGATTTAGGCCATTCTTCATCATCTGCATTCAGGTTTATATAATAAGGAGCATGGACACTCAGAGCGACATCTTTTTCTTCAGCTGCAGCCTTTATTTTGGCACAAGTTTTTTCACTCACTCTCACGGAACGAACCCAGCCTAACTCAAAAGCATCTAGCGCTAATGAATGGAGGTGAAGGATGGCGCCTACACTCCCCCCGGGTTTTTTCGGACTTGAGATAGGGGCACCAACTGTGCCAAACCGAAAAGCAGATGAAGACATAAGATCTCTTTTGTTAATCAATTAATTCCCTGACAGCATACGGATTTTTATGACTAAAGGTGTCCCCAAGATCAGAATTCCAATGATTACTGAAGCCGCTGCTGCAATGAGGACTGCAGCAGCACTGACATCTTTGCTAATTTTCGCAAGTTGGTTGTAGTCTGGGCTGACCATGTCGGTCAGGGTTTCAACTGCGGTATTGAAAAATTCTGCGACCCAGACAATGGCAATCGTGAGAATGAGAATAGCGAATTCATTAAGGGAGAGGTGAAGCCAAACCCCAAGCGATATGACCAGAATACTGGCTAGGGTATGGATCCAGGCATTTCGCTGGGTACGGATGACGTGCCGCCAGCCCGTCAGGGCATAACGAATCGCTTTTACTCGAGAATTGATGAATTCTTTCATGATGGTGTGTGATAAAGCCGAGGTTAACGATTGTCTAAAATATCGGTCTCAATTTTGAGTTGTTTCAATATTTGGCGTTTGGCGTTCCACATCTCTTGTTTACCCACCGGTTCTGCATGATCGAAATCAAACAAATGCAGGATACCGTGAATGATAAGCAGCTGGATTTCTTCTAAGGTCTTATGTCCTCTTTGTTCAGCTTGAAACGCAGCACGTGGGTATGAGATAATTACATCGCCAAGATAAATTGATCCATCTTCGGGGTTAACATGTCCTGCCGGAAAGGCTAAGACATCCGTAGGACGATCTATATTACGGTATTGTTGGTTCAAGTCCTGGATTTGTTGGTCTGTGGTAATCAGAATAGATAAAGAAGAAGCTGGAGGTGCTGAAAGATGAGCCAGGGTGACCTTAACAGTATTCAACAGGAGGGAACGCTCAACCTGTTCTCTGAAATCTTTACCAATTTCAATGTCAATCATCGGAATTTTCAATAGTCAGTTTATCATTTCCCTTGGAAGCGTCCTCAAAATCGGGCACATCTTCCAATTTTAGGGCATCACCCAATCTTGGGGCATCACCCAATCTTGGGGCATCACCCAATCTTGGGGCATCACCCAATCTTGG
>CAZTJD010000094.1:7105-9359 GCA_964613985.1 uncultured Anaerolineales bacterium | reverse complement strand
GGGCATCACCCAATCTTGGGGCATCACCCAATCTTGGGGCATCACCCAATCTTGGGGGTTCCTCCATACTTGGAGCATCCTCCTTTACAGACAGTGAGGTCATCCTGGGGAAAGACTTTGGTTCAGTTTCTTGATCGTTTCTTGATGCAAAATCCACCCTTGATGCTTCCACGATTTCAAGGTTATCTTTCGATTTATCGGTATCGGCTGCTTCTTCTGGTTCATCTTCAAGCGTCTCAGGAGCCATCAAAGGTTTCAAGGTTGGTTGGGTTGGTACCTCCAGAGATGGGTATTCCACCCGTGGATGGTGAAGACCTTTTAAGGTGGCTGCAAAAGATTCAATAATGATGTCTAATTCTCTGAGTGTTAGTGGCGTGTTATCAAGTTGAGCATCCGCCAAGCAGGTATTGACTGTTTCTTTTATGATTTCTCTGATCCCTTCCTCGGTGGTTGGATGTTTTGCGCGAATTCGGGCTTCAACGCCATCAGCAAGCATGACCAGGGCTGTTTCCCGTGATTGGGGAAGAGGGCCAGAATAGGTAAAATCCTCTTTATCGAGCAATGATGTGTCTCCATCTACTGCTTTGAGTGCCTGTGTCCATTGATAACGAGTTGTAAATGTTCCATGATGCTCGCTAATAAAATCCTGGATGCGTTTGGGCAGTTTGTAAGCTTTTGCCAATTTTAAGCCATCGGTTACATGGTCTTTGATATAACCAGCACTTTGCTTGGGATCAAGATTTTCATGGGTGTCGAGGTGATCGTAAACCTGGTTTTCAATAAAAAACTGGGCATTTTGTGCTTTACCAATATCATGGTACAGCGCGCCAACACGAGTCAATAAACTGTTTGCGTCGATTCTTTCTGCAGCCTGTTCTGCTAGATTTGCCACTTGAAGACTGTGTTGATAGGTTCCGGGCGCGTTTCGGAGCAGGTACTCAAGCAGTGGGTGGTCGGGGCGGGAAAGTTCAAGAAGCTGTAAGGGAGTAGTCTGGCCTAACATTGGAGCCAGGAGAGATTGCATCAGGACTGTAAATCCAGCGGTAATTGTCCCGTTTACTACCGTAACAGCAAACAGGGATAAAAGGGAAAGGCCGGTCGTTTCAGAATCTAATAGTTCAAAAGAGGTCAGGAGTACTGCTCCAGATGCGGTAACGCTAAGGCCTACCCAGAGGTAGCCGGTGATCCTTTGTTCCTGATGTGGGAACAATACACCGAAAAGGCTGCCGACGCCGTAATACAAAATCAGTTCAAGCGAATTGCTGTGTCCATATGGTATCAGGATGATCAGGGGAATAGCCAAAACAAGGGCAGTTTCTGTCCCGACAAGTCCTGCTACGATTAATGCAAAGGCAGCAGCCGGGAAGAGATAGGGGGCTAAATTATGGAGAGGGAGCATTAAACGCCCTCCAACCAGGAATATTACGAAAAGAAGCGAGATGATGAACAAGGCTCGCAGATTTTGGGCAATATCTGGTTTTCGACGCAGGTAAACAATGGCTAAACTGGCTGCCAGGATGACCAGGTATCCCCTGCTGGCATAGTCTTGCCAGTTAATGTCCGGTTCTGCCAAACCATAATTCTGTAATGCTTCAATTTCAACGGGGGAGACCACCTCACCGCGACGGACAATGGTTTCACCAGGAATATAAGAAACGGAAACTGGTGCGACGTTCTCATATGCTATTTGCTTTGCAGCTTCTGTCAAACTCTCGCTATAAAAACTGTTTGGAGCAATAAACGCTGACGCTAGTTCTGCGGTTATCCTCGCCTGGTCTTCAGGGAGGGCGAGGCTGACCAGGTTAATGGTGCTTGTTTTATAAGATTCAACCTGGCTGTCCCGAATTGGATTGCGCATGACCTGCTCGAGTACGACGATTACCTCTTGTTGAATGGTTTGCCAGCGGGTATCACTTAATTCCAGGATTCCATGTGCGCTTTCCTGGTTTATTTGAATCTCCTGCAATGCTGCTAAATCAGCCAGTTTTTGCTCTATCGAAGCATATTCGTCCTCTCGTACGCTGGATATATAAGCTAAGGCAAGACGAATTTGTTCGAGCCGTTGACGAGCAATATTTGTATCAGCAGGTGTATATCTTGCAGATACTTCTTGAATCGCGGCTTCTCGTCTTTCCTCTGTTAGCACCTGGCTTTCATAGCTTATTGGCCTGGGTGCTAAAATATCCTGGCTGGCAACATCTCCAACTTCCAGGTCCGTAGCTGGTTCTGGACTGAGGTTCAGGAAGAACAAAGC